>NZ_WIJP01000017.1 GCF_009496155.1 Streptococcus mitis | reverse complement strand
AAAGTCAAAGCTAAGAACCCAGGTAAGGAAGTAACAGTAGGAGACGACGGTACAGCGACAGTGACAGATCCGACAACAGGAATCAGTCATACAATTCCAGGAACAGACCTAGTGAACCAAGACTTCGAGCCAGTGAAACCAACCGAAAAAGTTCCAGTCAAAGACAAATCCCACTTAACTCCAGAAGAGAAGAAACAAGTGGCAGACAAAGTCAAAGCTAAGAACCCAGGTAAGGAAGTAACAGTAGGAGACGACGGTACAGCGACAGTGACAGATCCGACAACAGGAATCAGTCATACAATTCCAGGAACAGACCTAGTGAACCAAGACTTCGAGCCAGTGAAACCAACCGAAAAAGTTCCAGTCAAAGACAAATCCCACTTAACTCCAGAAGAGAAGAAACAAGTGGCAGACAAAGTCAAAGCTAAGAACCCAGGTAAGGAAGTAACAGTAGGAGACGACGGTACAGCGACAGTGACAGATCCGACAACAGGAATCAGTCATACAATTCCAGGAACAGACCTAGTGAACCAAGACTTCGAGCCAGTGAAACCAACCGAAAAAGTTCCAGTCAAAGACAAATCCCACTTAACTCCAGAAGAGAAGAAACAAGTGGCAGACAAAGTCAAAGCTAAGAACCCAGGTAAGGAAGTAACAGTAGGAGACGACGGTACAGCGACAGTGACAGATCCGACAACAGGAATTAGTCATATAATTCCGGCAACAGATCTAGTAATTGAATTTGCTAAAGGGGATTCTACAAGTGCTGAGGCCTCAGCTACTCAACCGCAAGCAGTATTGCCAAATACTGGTACACAAGAAGACCGTGCTACCGGTGCATTAGGAGTTCTATCTCTTCTTGGCACATTTGGTTTGCTAGCTGCCAAAAAGAAAAAAGACGATGAAGAGGAAGCTTAAATAGATGATCTCATCTGATCCTTAGTAGCTTTCCCTACATAAAGTCTTTGTAAATCAAAAAGAACTAGAAAAATCACTCATTTGTGAGAACTCTAGTTCTTTTTTTGTATTTCATAAAGATTTCATATTTGGGTTTTATAATAGTCTTACAAATATGGAGGTGACAAATGAATCCAATCCAAAGAGCTTGGGCTTATGTCAGCAGAAAACGACTGAGAAGTTTTATTTTATTTCTGATTTTATTGATCCTATTGGCTGGAATGTCAGCCTGTTTGACTCTGATGAAGTCCAACAAAACAGTAGAAAGCAATCTTTATAAATCACTCAACACATCTTTTTCTATTAAGAAGATAGAAAATGGTCAGACCTTCAAGTTGTCAGACCTAGCATCTGTAAGCAAGATTAAGGGACTGGAAAATATCTCTCCTGAACTCGAGACGGTCGCAAAATTAAAAGACAAGGAAGCGGTGAGTGGCGAGCAGAGTGTGGAGCGTGATGATTTATCAGCTGCAGACAAAAACTTGGTTAGCTTAACAGCTCTTGAGGATTCATCTAAGGATGTGACCTTTACCAGCTCGGCTTTCAATCTAAAAGAAGGGCGACACCTTCAAAAAGGGGATTCCAAGAAAATCTTGATCCACGAAGAGTTGGCCAAGAAGAACGGTCTTTCGCTTCATGACAAGATTACCTTAGATGCTGGACAGTCAGAAGCTGGCAAAGGACAGACAGTTGAGTTTGAAATTGTCGGCATCTTTTCTGGTAAAAAACAAGAGAAATTTACAGGCTTGTCTTCAGACTTCAGTGAAAACCAGGTCTTTACAGACTATGAAAGTAGCCAAAGACTTTTGGGTAATGGTGAACCTCAAGTCACTGCAGCTCGCTTCTATGTAGAAAATCCTAAGGAAATGGACGGACTGATGAAGCAGGTGGAAAACTTAGCCTTGGAAAGTCAAGGTTACCAAGTCGAGAAGGAAAACAAGGCTTTTGAACAAATCAAAGACTCAGTTGCTACCTTCCAAACTTTTCTGACCATCTTCCTTTATGGAATGTTGATAGCAGGAGCAGGAGCCTTAATTTTGGTTTTGTCTCTCTGGTTGAGAGAAAGAGTCTATGAAGTGGGAATTCTTCTGGCACTTGGCAAAGGCAAGAGCTCGATTTTCCTACAATTCTGTTTAGAGGTAGTTTTGGTATCTCTCGGTGCTTTGCTTCCAGCATTTGTTGCAGGAAACGCCATTACATCCTATCTGCTCCAAACTGTCCTAGCCAGTGGAGATCAGGCAAGCTTACAAGATACACTAGCCAAAGCAAGCAGTTTATCAACCAGCATCCTATCTTTTGCAGAATCCTATGTTTTTCTAGTTCTGCTTAGTTGCTTATCTGTAGCCCTTTGTTTCCTATTCTTATTTAGAAAATCACCGAAAGAAATTTTATCATCTATTAGTTAATACTCTTCGAAAATCTCTTCAAACCGCGTTAGCTTTATCTGCAACCTCAAAGCTGTGCTTTGAGCAGCCTGCAGCTCGCTTCCTAGTTTAATCTTTGATTTTCATTGAGTATAAGAAGGAGAAATCATGACTTTATTACAATTACAAGATCTTACCTACCGTTATAAGAACACTGCTGAGGCAGTCCTATATCAGATCAATTATCATTTTGAACCCGGGAAATTTTACAGTATTATTGGGGAATCAGGAGCAGGAAAATCCACTCTCTTGTCCCTGCTTGCTGGTCTAGATAGTCCTGTTGAAGGTTCTATCCTTTTCCAAGGAGAGGACATTCGTAAGAAGGGCTATTCTTACCATCGCATGCACCATATTTCCCTGGTCTTTCAAAATTATAATTTGATAGATTATCTTTCTCCACTGGAAAATATCCGCTTGGTCAATAAAAAGGCAAGCAAGGATACACTGCTTGAACTTGGTTTGGATGAAAGTCAGATCAAGCGGAATGTTCTCCAGTTATCAGGTGGTCAACAACAACGTGTTGCCATTGCTCGCAGTTTGGTATCAGAAGCTCCAGTTATTCTAGCTGATGAGCCAACGGGAAATTTGGATCCTAAGACTGCTGGAGATATTGTCGAACTGCTCAAATCACTTGCTCAGAAAACAGGTAAATGTGTAATCGTCGTCACACACAGTAAAGAAGTGGCGCAAGCGTCAGATATTACACTTGAGTTGAAGGATAAGAAACTAACTGAAACTCGCAATACGACGAAATAATATGAGCTTTTTCTGTTATACTCTTCGAAAATCTCTTCAAACCGCGTCAGCGTCGCCTTACCGTAGATATATGTAACTGACTTCGTCAGTTCTATCTGCAACCTCAAAGCAGTGCTTTGAGCTGACTTCGTCAGTTCTATCTGCAACCTCAAAGCAGTGCTTTGAGCTGACTTCGTCAGTTCTATCTGCAACCTCAAAACAGTGTTTTGAGCTGACTTCGTCAGTCTTATCTACAACCTCAAAACAGTGTTTTGAGCTGACTTCGTCAGTCTTATCTACAACCTCAAAACAGTGTTTTGAGCTGACTTCGTCAGTTCTATCTGCAACCTCAAAACAGTGTTTTGAGCTGACTTCGTCAGTCTTATCTACAACCTCAAAGCAGTGCTTTGAGCAACCTACGGCTAGCTTCCTAGTTTGCTTTTTGATTTTCATTGAGTATTAGAACTATAAAATAGAACAACATCTAGAAAGGGAATCTATGTTACACAACGCATTTGCCTATGTTACAAGGAAGTTTTTCAAATCGATTGTCATCTTCCTGATTATTCTCCTCATGGCGAGCTTGAGTTTGGTCGGCTTGTCAATCAAGGGAGCTACTGCCAAGGCTTCTCAGGAGACCTTTAAAAATATCACCAACAGCTTCTCCATGCAAATCAATCGTCGCGTTAATCAAGGAACGCCACGTGGTGCTGGGAATATTAAGGGTGAGGACATCAAAAAAATCACCGAAAACAAGGCCATTGAGTCTTATGTTAAACGCATCAACGCTATCGGGGATTTGACTGGCTATGAACTTATTGAAACGCCAGATACCAAGAAAAATCTGACACCTGACCGTGCCAAACATTTTGGAAGTAGCTTGATGATTACAGGTGTCAATGACTCCTCTAAAGAAGACAAATTTGTCTCTGGTTCCTATAAACTGGTCGAAGGTGAGCACCTAACAAACGACGACAAGGACAAGATCCTCCTGCACAAGGACTTGGCAGCCAAACACGGCTGGAAAGTTGGGGATAAGGTCAAATTGGACTCCAATATCTACGATGCAGACAATGAAAAAGGAGCCAAGGAAACAGTTGAAGTGACAATCAAGGGACTCTTTGATGGTCACAATAAGTCAGCAGTAACCTACTCACAAGAACTATACGAAAACACAGCTATCACAGACATTCACACTGCTGCAAAACTTTATGGATACACAGAAGACACAGCCATTTATGGGGACGCAACCTTCTTTGTAACAGCAGACAAGAACTTAGATGATGTCATGAAAGAGTTGAATGGCATCAGTGGTATCAACTGGAAGAGCTACACACTCGTTAAGAGCTCCTCTAACTACCCAGCTCTTGAGCAATCCATCTCTGGTATGTACAAGATGGCCAACCTCCTCTTCTGGGGTAGCTTGAGTTTCTCAGTTCTTCTTCTTGCCCTCTTACTCAGCCTTTGGATCAATGCCCGTCGCAAGGAAGTGGGTATTCTCCTCTCTATCGGTCTCAAACAGGCAAGTATCTTGGGTCAATTTATCACAGAATCCATCTTGATTGCCATCCCTGCTCTCGTTTCTGCTTACTTCTTAGCTACTTACACAGCGCGTGCAATCGGAAATACTGTTCTTGCCAATGTCACTTCAGGTGTTGCCAAGCAAGCTAGCAAGGCTGCTCAAGCCTCTAACCTTGGTGGTGGTGCAGAAGTAGATGGCTTTAGTAAGACCTTGTCGAGCCTAGACATTTCTATTCAGACATCGGACTTTATCATTGTCTTTGTCCTTGCCTTGGTTCTAGTGGTTCTCGTTATGGCGCTTGCTTCAAGCAATCTCCTTAGAAAACAACCAAAAGAGCTTCTGCTGGATAGCGAATAAGTTTGAAAAAATTAGTCTAAAATAGAGACTGCATCTTGTTTTTCTATTCCAGAATGGTGGATAGAGAATGGATATTTAACAATACAAAATATAGCCGAAAGCAGTGGTGAAAATCATTGCTTTCAATCGCTTTCTTTGTACTTTTGCTAGTGGATATGATATACTAAAATCGTGGAATTCAGTGGAAGGACAATTTACAATTTCTATATTCAAATATGCATAAAAATTTATTCATAATTTGCTTTTAAATAAATAGAAAACCTGTAGATACCTATCCAGACTGCAAAGGTAGATGAGCCTGCTGTGGCTGACTTTGCCTTTTGCAAATATAAAATAGTGAGGAAAACAATGAGACAAACAAATGTTAGAGGAACATTATCCCTCCGTGGCTTTAGAAAATTAAGAACTGGTGCAATTGTTGCGACAGGTGTGATTTTATTGGGGCTGGGCTTTTTAGCTCCAACTGTTTCAGCTAATGAACAAGATGGTGTTTGGGTAGCCAGAACAGTTGCAGAAGTAAAAGCTGATATTCAAAATATAGACAATTTGTCACACTACACAATTAAGTGGGGAGATACACTGAGTGCTATTAGTGGGGCAACGGGGCTATCTGTTGATAGTTTGGTTGAGATAAATCGTATTGCAAATAGAGATTTGATTTTTGCTAATAATAAATTGTATTTTAGCGAAGAGGCTTTTCTAAAAGATGGAAATACAGAAGTAAAAAGACAGCGAGTGTCGATTGATAATTCTGGTAGCTGTCAAAGTTATGAAGTTGAAACAAAGATAGATACTGTAACTGGAGAGCAAACTACTACTGTTAAACAAACGACACCAGTAGTTGTGGAAACACCAGCAGTATCAGTACCGAAATCAGAAACCTCAGTCTCAGTTGCGCCAAAAGCAGACGAGTCAGCGACACCAGCGTTGAAAACTGAAGAACCATCAGCGCCAGCACCAAAAGTTGAAGAACCAGCGGCAACAACACCGAAGGCAGAGGAACCAGCAGCGACTGATTCAAAAGCGGACGAACCAGCAGCGACTGATTCAAAAGCGGGCGAACCAGTGGTAACAACGCCGAAGGCGGAAGAACCAGCAGGAACTGAACCAAAAACGGACGAACCAGCGGTAACAACACCAAAAGTTGAAGAACCAGCGGCAACAACACCGAAGGCAGAGGAACCAGCAGCGACTGATCCAAAAGCGGACGAACCAGCAGGAACAACATCGAAGGAGGAAGAGCCAGCAGCGACTGAACCAAAAACGGACGAACCAGCAGGAACAACGCCGAAGGTAGAAGAACCAGTAGCGACTGAACCAAAAACGGACGAATCAGCAGGAACAACGCCGAAGGTAGAAGAACCAGCAGCGACAACACCGAAGGCGGAAGAACCAGTAGCGACTGAACCAAAAGCGGACGAACCAGCAGGAACAACACCGAAGGCAGACGAACCAGTGACAACAATGCCGAAAGCGGAAGAGCCAGCAGCGACAACACCGAAGGCGGAAGAACCAGCAGGAACTGAACCAAAAACGGACGAACCAGCGGTAACAACACCGAAAGCGGAAGAGCCAGCAGCGACAACACCGAAGGCGGAAGAACCAGCAGGAACTGAACCAAAAACGGACGAACCAGCGACACCAGCACCAAAAGTTGAAGAACCAGAGGCAACAACACCGAAGGCAGAGGAACCAGCAGCGACTGAACCAAAAGCGGACGAACCAGTGGTAGCAACGCCAAAAGCGGACGAGCCAGCAACGACAACACCGAAGGCGGACGAACCAGCAGGAACTGAACCAAAAACGGACGAACCAGTGGCAACAACGCCAAAAACGGAAGAACCAGCGGCAACAACGCCAAAAACGGACGAACCAGCAGGAACAACACCGAAGGCGGAAGAGCCAGCAGCGACAACACCGAAAGCAGAAAATTCATCTGAAGAAGTAGCACCTAAAGATGAAAAACTTGAGGGAGCGAAAAAAGATGGACAAGATATTATTGAAGGAATTGCATCTTCAAAACTTAGTGAAATAGAAAAAGTTAAAGATGAAGCAGAAAAAACAAAATTAAAAGAAAAATTAAATGTATTAAAAGAAGAAGCATTAGCGGCAATAAATAATGCTAAAGATTACGATGCTGCTGTAGCTACTGCGGACGAGTATCAAACAAAAATTGATGAAATTGATGTTCCAGGTGAAGAATTACCAGCACCAAACTATAATAAAGATAATTTAACAAATGGCCGTAATGAAGGAACTACTATTGACAATGGAAGTACGGTAATAGGTCATGGTTCAGGTGAAGCTACGGCAACCAGCCCAACACAGCCTGCTACTGAAGAAAGATCAACTTCAACAGCATCTCCAACACAACCTTCTTCAACTTCAGAAGGGACTTCAAGTTTTAGAAATGCCCCATCAGTTCAAGCAAGAGCAAGAAGGGTAGCACGTTCAACATCAGAACCAGATGGAACCGTAAATATTAGTTATAACTTCGCTGGAATGCCAGATATTCATGGTTTCCTATCTGACCCAGGAGAAGATAACACTGTTACAATTCCTGCTGGAACGAGTGAAGCACAGGCAAAAGAATTAGTAAAAGAAAAAATTCAAGCCAAGATAAAAGACTTAGCTACTAGAGGGTATCATGTGAAAAATGACATTATTTTTGAACAAGATACTACTGTGAAAAATTATAACTACGTTGTCACATTCACTAAGGAGGCTACAGGAACTTCAGGTTTCAGAATGGCTCCAGCAGTTCAACCACGGGCTAGCAGAAATCGTAGAAGTGTAGAACAGCCAGCTTCTCAAAAGGTCAAAGTAAATGTATTTTATAACTTTGATAAAATGAAGGATATTGCAGGTTTCCTAGGAGATATCGATGGAACTTCTCTTGAAATCGCGGAAGGTTCAACAAATGAACAGGTGAAAGTAGCGGTCAAGAGCCAAGTTGATGCTAAGAAAGAAGAGTTGAGCAAACGCGGCTATACTTTCAAAGAGGACTATGTCTATCAAGCTAATGGGAAAGATTATAACTACGTTGTAACATTTTCAAAAGCAACTAAATAATTTTCATTCCATAGGGAGTGAAATATGAGCAGAGAGGGCGATAGGCTCTCTTTGTTTTATCTAGTAGCAAGTTTCTTAAAGACAAAAGGCCAATAAGAGATTATAATAAATAGAGTAGGTGTTTATTATAATACTCTTCGAAAATCCCTTCAAACCACGTCAGCGTCGCCTTGCCGTAGATATCATAGGTATAGGTAACTGACTTCGTTAGTCTTATCCACAACCTCAAAACCGTGTTTTGAGTAACCTGCGGCTAGCTTCCTAGTTTGCTTTTTGATTTTCATTGAGTATAAGAAAAATAAAAAATAGAGAGCAGTTAAAGTATGAAAATTTTAATTGTAGAAGATGAAGAGATGATCCGTGAGGGGATCAGTGACTATTTGACGGATTGTGGTTATGAAATCATTGAGGCGGCGGACGGTCAAGAAGCCTTAGAAAAATTTTCCAGCTATGAGGTAGCCTTGGTTTTACTGGATATCCAGATGCCCAAGCTCAACGGCCTAGAAGTCCTAGCTGAGATTCGTAAAACCAGTCAGGTTCCTGTATTGATGCTGACTGCCTTTCAGGATGAGGAATACAAGATGAGTGCCTTTGCCTCTCTGGCAGATGGCTATCTGGAAAAACCTTTCTCCCTCTCCCTCTTAAAAGTGAGGGTAGATGCGATTTTCAAGCGCTATTATGATACGGGGCGAATTTTCTCTTATAAGGATGCTAAGGTGGACTTTGAGAGCTACAGTGCCAGCCTAGCAGGTCAAGAAGTGGCCATCAACGCTAAAGAGTTGGAAATTCTGGACTATCTGGTTAAAAATGAAGGAAGGGCCTTGACCCGATCTCAGATAATCGATGCCGTCTGGAAAGCGACAGATGAGATTCCTTTTGACCGTGTTATTGATGTTTATATCAAGGAATTGCGGAAAAAGCTAGACTTGGATTGTATCCTCACTGTGCGCAATGTTGGTTATAAATTGGAGCGAAAATGAAACGAATAGGCTTATTTACAAAGATATTTATCTATACCTTCTCGATTTTTAGTGTTCTGGTCGTATGTCTTCATTTAGCCATTTATTTTCTCTTTCCCTCGACTTATCTGAGCCATCGTCAGGAAACCATTGGCCAGAAAGCGACAGCTATTGCCCAGTCCCTAGAGGGAAAGGATAAGCAGAGCATCGAGCAAGTCTTAGACCTGTATTCCAAGACCAGTGAGATCAAGGGAGCAGTCAAGGGAGAGATGACCGAGGACAAGTTAGAAGTCAAGGACAGCCTTCCTCTGGATACGGACAGCCAGACAACCTCTCTCTTTATCGAGGAGCGGGAGGTGACAACGCAAGATGGTGGCACCATGACTCTCCAGTTTCTAGCTTCCATGGACTTGCAAAAGGAAGCAGAGCAGATTAGTCTCCAATTTCTCCCCTATACCTTGCTAGCATCCTTTCTGATTTCCCTCTTGGTGGCCTATATCTATGCTCGGACCATTGTTGCTCCGATATTGGAAATCAAGCGGGTGACTCGTAGAATGATGGAACTGGATGCTCAAGTACGATTGCGCGTGGATTCTAGGGATGAGATTGGTGATCTCAAGGAACAAATCAACAGCCTCTACCAGCACCTTTTGACTGTTATTGCGGACTTGCATGACAAGAATGAAGCTATTCTCCAGCTGGAAAAGATGAAGGTCGAATTTCTACGAGGGGCTTCTCATGAACTGAAAACACCGCTGGCTAGTTTAAAAATCCTGATCGAAAACATGAAAGAAAATGTCGGTCGTTATAAGGATAGAGACCACTATCTGGGAGTTGCCTTAGGAATTGTGGATGAGCTCAATCACCACGTTCTCCAGATACTTTCTCTCTCTTCTGTGCAGGAATTACGAGATGATAGGGAACAAATTGACCTACACCAGATGACGCAAAGTCTGGTTAAGGATTATGCCTTGTTAGCCAAGGAAAGAGAGCTCCAGATAGACAATAGTTTGACCCATCAGCAGGCCTATCTAAATCCATCGGTGATGAAATTGATTCTGTCTAATCTCATCAGCAATGCTATCAAGCACTCTGTTCCAGGCGGCTTAGTTCGCATTGGAGAAAGAGAAGGTGAACTTTTTATAGAAAATAGCTGTAGTCCAGAAGAACAAGAAAAACTAGCCCAATCTTTTTCTGATAATGCTAGTCGCAAGGCCAAAGGGTCTGGGATGGGGCTCTTTGTGGTCAAGAGTCTATTAGAACATGAAAAATTACTCTATCGTTTTGAAATGCAGGAGAATCGTTTAACCTTCTTTATAGCTTTTCCAAAAGTCGCCCAAGACTAGGGAGAGAAAGGGTTTACATAGATGAAGCTAGAAGAAATTCAATCGAAACTGCGGGAAAAACTAGATTTTTTTGTCAAAAAGTGATAAAATGAACAATGTAAATGGGATGTCCCATAAAAATATACAGGAGGCCTGATAAAATGGCAATCGTTTCAGCAGAAAAATTTGTCCAAGCAGCTCGTGACAACGGTTATGCAGTTGGTGGATTTAACACAAACAACCTTGAGTGGACTCAAGCTATCTTGCGCGCAGCAGAAGCTAAAAAAGCTCCAGTTTTGATCCAAACTTCAATGGGTGCTGCTAAATACATGGGTGGTTACAAAGTTGCTCGCAACTTGATCGCTAACCTTGTTGAATCAATGGGTATCACTGTACCAGTAGCTATCCACCTTGACCACGGTCACTACGAAGATGCACTTGAGTGTATCGAAGTTGGTTACACTTCAATCATGTTTGACGGTTCACACCTTCCAGTTGAAGAAAACCTTAAATTGGCTAAAGAAGTTGTTGAAAAAGCACACGCTAAAGGTATCTCAGTAGAAGCTGAAGTTGGTACTATCGGTGGTGAAGAAGACGGAATCATCGGTAAAGGTGAATTGGCTCCAATCGAAGACGCTAAAGCAATGGTTGCAACTGGTATCGACTTCTTGGCAGCTGGTATTGGTAACATCCACGGTCCTTACCCAGCAAACTGGGAAGGTCTTGACCTTGACCACTTGCAAAAATTGACAGAAGCTCTTCCAGGATTCCCAATCGTATTGCACGGTGGATCAGGTATTCCTGATGAGCAAATCCAAGCAGCTATCAAACTTGGTGTTGCGAAAGTTAACGTTAACACTGAATGCCAAATCGCATTCGCTAACGCAACTCGTAAATTTGCTCGTGACTACGAAGCAAACGAAGCAGAATACGACAAGAAAAAACTCTTCGACCCACGTAAATTCTTGGCTGACGGTGTAAAAGCTATCCAAGCATCAGTTGAAGAACGTATCGACGTATTCGGTTCAGAAGGTAAAGCTTAATCTAGCTGAATAATACAGATAGAACCTGCCCATTGGGTGGGTTTTTTTGGTGTTTTAAGGAAACTATGAAACCATAATTTTCTCTTAAAAATATCTTTTTAAGAGAAAATTTTCAATTTCACAATCTTTAAGCAAACGCTTGCATTCTGTTTTTTATTGGACTATAATAGGTTGGTATAAAACCTTCTGTAGTAATAAAATGTAGAAGGTGTAGAAAGTAAGGATTTAGAATACTTGTGTTTGAAAATACAATGTTGCTATTCCTTATGATAGGGAGATCAATATGGCAATGATAGAAGTGGAACATCTTCAGAAAAATTTTGTGAAAACAGTCAAGGAACCGGGGTTGAAGGGGGCTTTGCGTTCCTTTATTCATCCTGAAAAGCAGACCTTTGAAGCGGTCAAGGATTTGACCTTTGAGGTACCAAAAGGACAGATTTTAGGTTTTATTGGTGCCAATGGTGCTGGGAAGTCGACAACCATCAAAATGTTGACTGGGATTTTGAAACCAACATCTGGTTTTTGTCGGATTAATGGCAAGATTCCACAGGATAATCGCCAAGATTATGTTAAGGATATTGGAGTTGTTTTTGGACAAAGAACTCAACTATGGTGGGATTTGGCTCTGCAAGAGACCTACACGGTTTTAAAAGAGATTTACGATGTGCCAGACTCGCTCTTTCATAAGCGCATGGACTTTTTGAATGAAGTCTTGGATTTGAAGGACTTTATCAAGGATCCCGTGCGGACTCTTTCACTGGGGCAACGGATGCGGGCGGATATTGCGGCTTCCTTACTTCACAATCCCAAGGTTCTCTTTTTAGATGAGCCGACCATTGGTTTGGATGTTTCGGTCAAGGATAATATTCGTCGAGCTATCACCCAAATCAATCAAGAGGAAGAGACCACGATTCTTTTGACCACTCACGACCTGAGTGATATTGAGCAACTCTGTGATCGGATTTTTATGATAGACAAGGGGCAGGAGATTTTTGATGGAACGGTTAGCGAACTAAAGGAGACCTTTGGCAAGATGAAGACTCTTTCTTTTGAACTGCTACCAGGTCAAAGTCATCTCGTCTCTCACTATGAAGGTCTGCCTGATATGATTATTGATAGACAAGGAAATAGCCTCAACATTGAATTCGATAGTTCTCGCTACCAGTCAGCTGACATTATCAAGCAAACCCTGTCTGATTTTGAAATCCGCGATTTGAAAATGGTGGATACAGATATCGAGGATATTATCCGCCGCTTCTACCGAAAGGAGCTCTAATATGGTCAAATTGTGGAGACGTTATAAACCCTTTATCAATGCAGGTGTTCAGGAATTAATCACTTACCGAGTCAACTTTATTCTTTATCGGATCGGCGATGTCATGGGGGCTTTTGTAGCCTTTTATCTCTGGAAGGCCGTCTTTGATTCCTCACAAGAGTCTTTGATTCAGGGCTTTAGTATGGCAGATATTATCCTTTATATCATCATGAGTTTTGTGACAAATCTTCTGACTAGGTCAGACTCGTCCTTTATGATTGGGGAGGAGGTCAAGGATGGCTCTATTATCATGCGCTTGTTGCGACCAGTGCATTTTGCGGCCTCCTATCTTTTCACAGAACTCGGATCCAAGTGGTTGATTTTTATCTCTGTTGGCCTTCCATTTTTAAGTGTCATTGTCTTGATGAAAATCTTATTTGGACAAGGCGTTGTAGAAGTGTTGGGTTTAACTGTCCTATATCTCTTTAGCTTAACGCTCGCCTATCTGATTAATTTTTTCTTTAATATTTGCTTTGGATTTTCAGCCTTTGTGTTTAAAAATCTATGGGGTTCCAATCTACTCAAGACTTCCATAGTGGCCTTTATGTCTGGAAGTCTGATTCCCTTGGCTTTCTTTCCAAAGGTGGTTTCAGATATTCTGTCCTTCTTGCCTTTTTCATCCTTAATCTACACGCCAGTCATGATTATTGTTGGGAAATACGATGCCAGCCAGATTCTTCAGGCACTCCTTTTGCAGTTTTTCTGGCTCTTAGTGATGGTGGGCTTGTCTCAGTTGATTTGGAAACGAGTCCAGTCATTTATCACCATTCAGGGAGGTTAGTATGAAAAAATATCAACGCATGCATCTGATTTTTATTAGACAATACATCAAGCAAATCATGGAATATAAGGTCGATTTTGTAGTTGGTGTCCTAGGAGTATTTCTGACTCAAGGTTTAAATCTCTTGTTTCTTAATGTTATCTTTCAACATATTCCATCCCTAGAAGGCTGGACTTTTCAAGAAATTACCTTTATCTATGGTTTTTCTTTGATTCCCAAGGGCTTGGACCACCTCTTTTTTGACAATCTCTGGGCATTGGGTCAACGTTTAGTCCGAAAAGGGGAGTTTGACAAATACCTGACTCGTCCTATCAATCCTCTTTTTCACATCCTGGTTGAGACATTTCAGATTGATGCTTTGGGCGAACTTTTGGTCGGTGGCATCCTATTGGGAACAACAGTGACCAGCATTGCTTGGACTCTTCCAAAATTCCTGATTTTTCTAGTCTGCATTCCTTTTGCGACCTTGATTTATACTTCCTTGAAAATTGCGACAGCCAGTATTGCTTTTTGGACTAAACAGTCAGGCGCCATGATTTACATTTTCTATATGTTTAATGATTTTGCTAAGTATCCGATTTCAATTTATAATTCATTTCTTCGTTGGTTGATTAGCTTTATCGTGCCTTTCGCCTTTACGGCCTACTATCCTGCCAGCTATTTCTTGCAGGACAAGGATGTTCTTTTTAACATCGGAGGTTTGATGTTGATTTCCCTTGTCTTTTTCGGTATTTCCCTTAAACTCTGGGACAGGGGCTTGGATTCCTACGAAAGTGCGGGTTCGTAAATAATAGAATATCAAAGCCTTGTCTTAGGACAGGCTTTTTCTAATAGAGATGAAAATTCCTTGACATCCCTCTTTATAGTGCTATACTATAAGGGTAAATGCCGATTTAGCTCAGTTGGTAGACCAAGGTACTCGTAAATCCTAGGTCACAGGTGAACAAATGACTGAGATTTTGAAAAAAATTTTGATATGTAGAAAATAACCGTTAAACCTAGTTCTTATCGGTTATTTATTTTGTTTAATAGTATTGTTATTGCATCAATTATGTCTGTTTTTGTTATTCTGGTAGTGCTCTAAGTTGATTGCTACTATTTTTGATGGTGTGAATGTACTTATAATGTATCCCAGTTAAGTACGAAACTTTGTATCATTTTTTAACATGTGTTAAAAATAAAATTAACAGACCTTAATTTTTCTTGACTTAAAAATTTTTAATTGATATACTATTTTTCAGAGAGCTAACAATTATATATAAATGTACTACTCTATTTCCTAGATAATACTTAGTAAAACTTTTTATAACAAAGGCTAGCAAAGTTAAAGTTTTCTATCTATCGGAAGTTAAATAAATATGTAAGGAATTAAAATGAAAAAAAGTACAGTATTGTCATTAACCACAGCTGCAGTTATTTTAGCAGCATATGTCCCTAACGAGGTAATCCTAGCAGATACACCTAGTTCTGAAGATTCTTTAAAAATATCTGATAAAGAAACAGTAGTAGGTAAACAAAAAGAAAACAAAGAAAAACATGAAGATATTCATAATGCTATAGAAACTTCAAAGGATACTGAAGAGAAGAAAACAACAGTTATTGAGGAAAAAGAAGTTGTTAGTAAAGAATCTGTGATAGACAATAAAACCAACAATGAAAAAGCAAAAATCAAAGAAGAAAATTCTAATCAATCCCAAGGAGATAAAGCGGACTTGTCTGCAAGTAAAGACCCAGAAAGTCCCCAAAAAGAGGATAAACTTGTCTATATTGCTGAATTTAAAGATAAAGAATCTGGAGAAAAAGTAATCAAGGAATTATCCAATCTTAAGGATACAAAAGTTTTATATACTTATGATACGGTTTTTAATGGTGTTGCAATAGAAACAACTCCAGATAATCTGGACAAAATTAAACTAATAGAAGGTATCTCATCGGTTGAACGATCACAAAAAGTCCAGCCAATGATGAATCATGCTAGAAAGGAGATTGGAGTTGAAGAGGCTATCGATTACCTAAAGTCTATCAATGCTCCATTTGGTAAAAATTTTGATGGTAGAGGTATGGTCATTTCAAATATCGATACCGGGACAGATTATAGGCATAAGGCCATGAGGATTGATGATGATGCTAAAGGCTCAATGAGATTTAAAAAAGAAGACTTAAAAGGTACTGATAAAAATTTCTGGTTGAGTGATAAAATTCCTCATGCTTTCAATTATTATAATGGTGGTAAAATTACTGTAGAAAAAGCTGATGATGGAAGCGATTATTTTGATCCACATGGGATGCATATTGCTGGGATTCTTGCGGGAAATGATAATGAAAAAGACATTAAAAACTTTAACGGAATAGATGGAATTGCGCCTAATGCACAGATCTTCTCTTATAAAATGTACTCTGACGCAGGATCTGGCTTCGCAGGGGATGAAACAATGTTTCATGCTATTGAAGATTCCATCAAACATAATGTCGATGTTGTTTCTGTATCATCTGGCTTTACAGGAACAGGTCTTGTAGGTGAGAAATATTGGCAAGCTATTAGAGCGTTAAGAAAAGCAGGCATTCCAATGGTCGTAGCTACAGGTAACTATGCAACTTCTGCTTCAAGTTCTTCATGGGATTTAGTGGCAAATAATAATCTGAAAATGACCGACACTGGAAATGTAACACGAACTGCAGCACATGAAGATGCGATAGCAGTCGCATCTGCTAAAAATCAAATAGTTGAGTTTGATAAAGTTAAGATTGGAGGAGAAAGTTTTAAATACAGAAATATAGGTGCCTTTTTCGATAAGAATAAAATCATAACAAACGAAGATGGTTCAAAAGCTCCTAGTAAATTGAAATTTGTATATATAGGCAAAGGTCAAGACCAAGATTTGATAGGATTAAATCTTAAGGGCAAAATTGCAGTAATGGATCGAATTTATACAAAGGATTTAAAAAATGCTTTTAAACGAGCAACGGATAAGGGCGCACGCGCCATTATGGTTGTAAATACTGTAAATTACTACAATAGAGATAATTGGACAGAGCTTCCAGCTATGGGATATGAGGAGGATGAAGGAACTACTAGTCAAGTTTTCTCAATTTCAGGAGATGATGGTGTAAAGTTATGGAACATGATTAACCCTGATAAAAAAACTGAAGTCAAAAGAAATAATAAGGAAGAGTTTAAGGATAAATTAGAACAATACTATCCAATTGATATGGCAAGCTATAATTCTAATAAACCGAATGTAGGTGACGAAAAAGAAATTGACTTTCAGTTTGCACCTGACACAGACAAAGAATTGTATAAAGAAGATATCATAGTTCCAGCAGGGTCCACATCTTGGGGACCGAGAACAGATTTGCTTTTAAAGCCTGATGTCTCAGCACCTGGTAAAAATATTAAATCCACTCTCAATGTCATTAATGGGAAATCAACTTATGGTTATATGTCAGGGACTAGTATGGCAACTCCAATCGTAGCAGCTTCTACTGTTTTGATCAGACCGAAGTTAAAGGAAATGCTTGAAAGACCTGTATTGAAAAATCTTAAGGGAGATGACAAAATAGACCTTACAAGTCTTACAAAAATAGCCCTACAAAATACTGCACGCCCTATGATGGATGCGACTTCTTGGAAAGAAAAAAGCCAATACTTTGCATCACCTAGACAACAGGGAGCAGGACTAATTAATGTTGCCAATGCTTTGAGAAATGAAGTTGTAGCGACTTTCAAAAACACGGATTCTAAAGGCTTGGTAAACTCTTATGGTTCTATTTCTCTTAAAGAAATAAAAGGAGAAGAAAAATATTTTACAATTAAGCTTCACAATACATCAAACAGACCTTTGACCTTTAAAGTTTCAGCATCTGCTATAACTACAGATGCTCTAACTGACAGACTAAAACTGGATGAAACATATAAAGACGAAAAATCTCCAGATGGGAAGCAAGTTGTTCCAGAAATCCACCCAGAAAAAATCAAAGGAGCAAATATCACATTTGAGCATGACACTTTCACTATAGGTCCAAATTCTAGCTTTGATTTAAATGCGGTTATAAACGTTGGGGAAGCAAAAAACAAAAATAAATTTGTAGAATCATTTATTCATTTTGAGTCAGTGGAAGAAATGGAAGCTCTAAACTCCAATGGTAAGAAAACAAATTTCCAACCTTCTTTATCAATGCCCCTAATGGGATTTGCTGGGGATTGGAACAAGGAACCAATCCTTGATAAATGGGCCTGGGAAGAAGGTTCAAAATCAAAAACAATGGAAGGTTATGATGATGATGGTAAACCAAAAATTCCAGGAACCTTAAATAAGGGAATTGGTGGAGAACATGGTATAGATAAATTTAATCCAGCAGGAGTTATACAAAATAGAAAAGATAAAAATATAACATCGCTTGATCAAAATCCAGAATTATTTGCTTTCAATAACGAAGGGATCAACGCACCATCATCAAGTGGTTCTAACATTGCTAAAATTTATCCTTTAGATTCAAATGGAAATCCTCAAGATGCTCAACTTGAAAGAGGATTAACACCTTCTCCACTTGTATTAAGAAGTGCAGAAGAAGGATTGATTTCAATAGTAAATACAAATAAAGAGGGAGACAATCAAATCGACTTAAAAGTCATTTCGAGAGAACACTTTATTAAAGGAATTTTAAACTCTAAGAGAAATGATGCAAAGGGAATCAAATCTTCTAAACTAAAGGTTTGGGGTGACTTGAAGTGGGATGGACTCATCTATAACCCTAGAGGTAGAGAAGAAAATGCACCAGAAAGTAAGGATAACCAAGATCCTGCTACTAAGATAAGAGGTCAATTTGAACCAATTGCAGAAGGTCAATATTTCTATAAATTTAAATATAGATTAACTAAAGATTACCCATGGCAGGTTTCCTATATTCCTGTAAAAATTGATAACACAGCCCCTAAGATTGTTTCGGTTGATTTTTCAAATCCTGAAAAAATTAAGCTGATCACAAAGGATACTTATCACAAGGTAAAAGAGCAATACAAGAATGAAACGTTATTTGCGAGAGATCAAAAAGAACATCCTGAAAAATTTGACGAGATTGCTAACGAAGTTTGGTATGCTGGCGCCGCTCTGGTTAATGAAGATGGAGAGGTTGAGAAAAATCTTGAAGTAACTTATGCAGGTGAGGGTCAAGGAAGAAACAGAAAACTTGACAAAGATGGAAATACTATTTATGAAATTAATGGTGCAGGAGATTTAAGAGGAAAAATCATTGAAGTCATTGCATTAGATGGCTCTAGCAATTTCACAAAGATTCATAGAATTAAATTTGCTGATCATGCTGATGAAAAGGGGATGATTTCCTATTATCTAGTAGATCCTGATCAAGATTCATCTAACTACCAAAAGCTTGGCGAGATTTCCGAATCTAAATTTAAAAATTTAGAAAATAGAAAAGAGGATAGTCTTAAAAAAGATACAACTGAAGTAGAACATCATCAAGAAAATGAAGAGGCTACCGAAGAAAAATCTAGCTTTACTATCAATAAAGTCATTTCAACAATGAGAGATTTTGAAAGTAAAGACTTAAAGAAACTCATTAAAAAGAAATTTAGAGAAGTTGATGACTTTACAAGTGAAACTGGTAAGAGGACAGAAGAATACGATTATAAATACGATGATAAGGGAAATATCATTGCTTATGACGATGGTAGTGCCTTAGAATATGAAACTGAAAAACTTGACGAAATCAAATCAAAAATTTATGGTGTTTTAAGCCCGTCTAAAGATGGACACTTTGAAATTCTTGGAAAGATCAGTAATGTTTCTAAAAATGCCAAGGTATATTATGGTAATAACTATAAATCGATAGAAATCAAAACGACCAAGTATGATTCCCACTCAAAAACGATGACATTTGATTTATACGCTAATATTAATGATATTGTGGATGGATTAGCTTTTGCAGGAGATATGAGATTCTTTGTTAGAGATGGCGATCAGATAAAAGCTGAAACGAAGATTAGAATGCCTGAAAAAAATAAGGAAACTAAGACAGAATATCCCTATGCATCAAGTTATGGGAATATAATAGAATTAGGAGAAGGAGATCTTTCAAAAAACAAACCAAACAATTTAACGGACATGGAATCTGGTAAAATCTATTCTGATTCAGAAAAACAACAATATCTGTTAAAGGATAACATCATTCTAAGAAAAGGCTATGCACTAAAAGTGACTACCTATAATCCTGGAAAAACGGATATGTTAGAAGGAAATGGAGTCTATAGCAAGGAAGATATAGCAAAAATACAAAATGCCAATCCTAATCTAAGAGTCCTTTCAGAAAAAATAATTTATGCTGATAGTAGAAATGTTGAAGATGGAAGAAGTACTCAATCAGTATTAATGTCGGCTTTGGACGGCTTTAATATTGTAAGGTATCAAGTGTTTACCTTTAAAATGAATGATAAAGGGGAAGCAATCGATAAAGATGGAAATCTTGTGACAGATTCTTCTAAACTGGTATTATTTGGTAAGGATGGTAAAGAGTACACTGGGGAGGATAAGTCCAATGTAGAAGCTATAAAAGAAGATGGCTCTACGTTATTTATTGATGCAAAACCAGTAAACCTTTCAATGGACAAGAACTACTTTAATCCATCTAAATTTAATAAAATTTATGTACGAAATCCAGAATTCTATTTAAAAGGTAAGATTTCTGATAAGGGTGGTTTTAACTGGGAGTTGAGAGTTAATGAATCGGTTGTAGATAATTATTTAATCTACGGAGATTTACACATTGATAACACTAGAGATTTTAACATTAAGCTTAATGTTAAAGACGGTGAC
This sequence comes from Streptococcus mitis, assembly GCF_009496155.1. GTDB lineage: Bacteria > Bacillota > Bacilli > Lactobacillales > Streptococcaceae > Streptococcus > Streptococcus mitis_BQ. The sequence goes on along the minus strand of NZ_WIJP01000017.1, from coordinate 19,214 downwards.
ATCATGGACTGGGGAATGAAAGACTATAAAGCAAACGGATTCCCAGATAAGGTAACAGATATGGATGGAAATGTTTATCTTCAAACTGGCTATAGTGATTTGAATGCGAAAGCGGTTGGAGTACACTATCAATTTTTATATGATAATGTTAAACCAGAAGTAAACATTGATCCTAAGGGAAATACTAGTATTGAATATGCTGACGGAAAATCTGTAGTCTTTAACATCAATGATAAGAGAAATAATGGATTCAATGGTGAGATTCAAGAACAACATATTTATGTAAATGGAAAAGAATACAAATCATTTGATGATATTAAACAAATAGCAGATAAGACACTAAACATTAAGATTCTTGTAAAAGATTTTGCAAGAAATACAACTGTAAAAGAATTCATTTTAAACAAAGATACGGGAGAGGTAAGCGAACTAAAACCTCATATGGTAACTGTGACCATTCAAAATGGAAAAGAAATGAGTTCAACGATAGTGTCGGAAGAAGATTTCATTTTACCTGTCTATAAGGGTGAATTAGAAAAAGGCTATCAATTTGATGGCTGGGAAATTTCTGGTTTCGAAGGAAAAAAAGACACTGGCTATGTTCTTAATCTATCAAAAGATACCCTTATAAAACCTGTATTCAAGAAAATAGAGGAGAAAAAGGAAGAGGAAAATAAACCTACTTTTGATGTATCGAAAAAGAAAGATAACAAACAGGTAAGTCATAGTCAATTAGATGAAAATTACAAAAAGGAGGATTTACAAAGAGAAAATCATTCACACAACTCTGATTCAACCAAGGATGTTACAGCTCCAGTTCCTGATAAAAATGATAAAAACTTTGAAAATACGAAAGAAGATTATCTAAATGAAATCGATAGTAAGTCGGATACTAATAATTCTGATAGATTGCCAAAAACCGGAACAGTTAGAGAAGGTTTTACACCATTCATTGCTGGAATATTGTTTATAGTAGGATCACTCCTTGGATTGAAGAAAAAAGATCAAGATTAGGACAAAAGCTATAGAAAAATGGTTTGTGTACTGAGATGAGATAGTGTGGTGATGAAACAATTTTGTAAAAATAGTCATCTATAACTCAATTATTTAGTTTACTTTACTATTGATACTCTTTTTGGATTTATTAATAGACTTAGATTAGAAAACTAATGAATTGATTGAAAGGGTTAGTATTGATAAATATTGATAACATTGATTAGAAAATAGAGTTTATCAAAATTTAAAGGCTAATAGAGGTGATGAGATAATTTCAAGGAATTAAGTAGCGTTTGGTTGCTTAATTCCTTTTTATTTGGGAGGAAGTTTTTCACCTGCTTCCTTATTTATCGCTATTATTCAACCACTTAGACCGAGATAGAGACCAGATAGGCAAAAGAACTTGTTCTTGAAACTGACCTCTGCTATAATGATTTGTGTAAAGGACGTGAGGGGGGCAGTATTAGACAACTCAAGTTCCTAAAAAAGAAATTGGAGATAAAGAAATGAAAAAATTATTGGGAATTGTATTTTTACTACAGCAGCGACAGTATTGTATTTTGGTTCTGTTGGCTGGCCAAGTTTAGATGTCAACCTTTGGTCATTGATTCCAGTAGGCCTGTTCCTCTTTTTCACTCTGGAGAATCTTTTGAAAAAGGATTACAAGGCTAGTCTCATGTGTTTGATTATTGCCTTTATCATTGCGAATGCAATTTTGGATCTTTTGCCAATTTCAAGTGGCTTGGTGATTGGAGTAGGTGTGCTAGCTTGTGTAGGTATTGGTTATCTCTTTCCTGATAAAGAAAATAGGAATTGATGAAAAAAATAGATAAAGAAAAAAACACTTCAATCACTGTATTTAGTTTGATTGAGGTGTTTTTGATTTCATTTTTTTATTTCTGAGCCATCAATTCAACAATCATCTCGATATACATGACAAGGGTCAATAAGAATCCTGCACGCCAGAAGAATTTGATGAATTTAGGATAGTAAAAGCTGCGTTTTTTCAAAAGGAAGAAAAAAACGAGAACAATGGCTAGGACTGAGAGGGCTAGCCCCAGTCTAGGGAGGAAATTATGGGTAAAGGTTTTAGCTGTAATCAGGTAATACTCAAATATTAAAACTGGAAAAGCCAAATCCGCAAAGTTTCGTCCTAGTTTTTTTAATCTAAAAAGTTTGGTTATGATAATGCAGACGACTAAGGTCAGTATCAATAATAAAATAGATGCTAATTTCATTAAAATCATACCCATATTGTATCATAAAAAATGGCTAAAGGAAACGAGAAACAGAGGAATTTATAGGAAAGTCAGGCTTTTGAGATTGTAGATGTTTTTTGTTATAATGAAGGTTATGAAATCTTATAACACCTTGAATGATTATTATCGAAAACTCTTTGGAGAAAAGACCTTTAAAGTCCCGATTGATGCGGGATTTGACTGTCCCAATCGTGATGGAACTGTGGCTCATGGAGGCTGTACTTTTTGTACGGTTTCAGGTTCTGGAGATGCTATCGTAGCACCAGATGCGCCTATCCGTGAGCAATTTTATAAGGAAATTGACTTTATGCACCGTAAGTGGCCAGACGTGCAGAAGTATCTGGTTTATTTTCAAAATTTTACCAATACCCATGAAAAGGTGGAAGTCATCCGAGAGCGCTACGAGCAAGCTATCAACGAGCCAGGTGTGGTAGGAATTAATATCGGAACACGGCCAGACTGTTTACCAGACGAAACCATTGAATATTTGGCTGAGTTATCGGAACGCATGCATGTGACGGTAGAATTGGGCTTGCAGACTACTTATGAAACAACCTCTGACCTGATTAATCGCGCCCACTCCTATGAATTGTATGTGGAAACGGTTAAGCGTTTGAGAAAGTATCCCAAGATTGAGATTGTTTCCCATCTGATCAATGGACTTCCTGGTGAAACCCATGAGATGATGATTGAAAATGTACGCCGCTGTGTTACGGATAATGATATTCAAGGGATTAAATTGCACTTGCTTCACCTGATGACCAATACGCGTATGCAACGGGACTACCACGAGGGACGTTTGCAACTGATGAGTCAGGACGAATATGTCAAGGTCATCTGTGACCAACTGGAAATCATTCCCAAGCATATCGTCATCCATCGAATCACAGGAGATGCACCTAGAGATATGCTGATTGGACCTATGTGGAGTCTCAATAAATGGGAAGTTCTCAACAGCATTGAGATGGAGATGCGACGTCGCGGAAGTGTTCAAGGATGCAAGGCTGTAAAACAGGAGTTTGAAAATGAAAAGACCACTTGAGATGGCACATGACTTTTTGGCTGAGGTTGTAACTCAGGATGATATCGTAGTAGATGCAACCATGGGAAATGGTCATGACACGCTTTTTCTAGCTAAGTTAGCAAAGCAAGTCTATGCCTTTGATATTCAGGAGCAAGCTCTGGAGAAAACTCAAGAGCGTTTGAACCAGGTTGGAATGACAAATGCCCAGTTAATCTTGCAAGGCCATGAGACACTGGACCAGTTTGTGACAGAAGCCAAGGCAGGGATCTTTAATCTGGGCTATTTGCCGTCAGCTGATAAGTCTGTCATCACCCGACCTCAGACAACGATTGAAGCATTGAAAAAGCTGTGTGACTTACTTGTCAAAGGTGGACGGATTGCTATTATGATCTACTATGGGCATGAAGGAGGTGACCTTGAGAGAGATGCTGTCTTGGATTTTGTTAGCCAGTTGAACCAACAAGAGTATACAGCTGCCATTTACAGAACCCTGAATCAAGTCAACAACCCGCCATTTTTAGTGATGATTGAGAAATTAGAGAGATATAGACATGGATAAACAATACCTACGTGAAAAGCTGGATGCCATGCGCCAGAATTTTGTTGAATCAACCCACCACGAACGAGCGGTGGGGGTGTTAGATCAAGTGCATATGAGCAAAAAAATGCTTAAAATCAAGAAAAAATTAGTTGCTCTTGAAATGGAACGGTGCCAGAGAAAAATTGAGCATAAAGATTGTTCCAAGATTGACCAAAAAATCAAAGAGCAGAAGGAGATATTTGAATCCTGTTGTAAAAAAGACTAAGGAGGAAGTGCGTGGAATTACTGATTTACCTCATCCTATTTTTACTGGTATTGATTGTCTCAAGTACAACCAATAAACTCCTGCCCTTTTTGCCTCTCCCTTTGGTGCAAATTCTTTTGGGAATTGTGATTGGTCTCTTTTTACCCAATACCGACTTTCATCTCAATACAGAGTTGTTTTTGGCCCTGGTTATTGGACCCTTGCTTTTCAGAGAGTCGGAAGAAGCAGATATTACGGCTATTTTAAAGCACTGGCGAATCATTGTCTATCTCATATTTCCAGTGATTTTCATCTCGACACTGAGTTTGGGTGGCTTGGCTCATCTTCTTTGGTTCAGCCTCCCCTTGGCAGCTTGTTTGGCTGTTGGGGCGGCCCTTGGCCCTACGGATTTGGTGGCCTTTGCCTCTCTTTCGGAGCGCTTTAGCTTTCCTAAGCGCGTGTCCAATATTCTTAAAGGTGAAGGACTCTTGAATGATGCATCTGGTTTGGTTGCCTTCCAGGTAGCTTTGACAGCTTGGACAACTGGAGCCTTTTCCCTTGGGCAAGCTAGTAGTTCGCTCATCTTTTCAATTCTAGGCGGTTTTTTGATTGGCTTTTTAACAGCCATGATCAACCGTTTCCTTCATAGCTTCTTGCTAAGTGTGAGAGCAACGGATATTGCCAGCGAACTTTTATTAGAATTGAGTTTGCCCCTGGTGACCTTCTTCCTGGCAGAAGAAGTCCATGTTTCAGGGATTATTGCCGTTGTGGTTGCGGGGATTTTAAAGGCAAGCCGCTTTAAGAAAATTACGCTCCTCGAAGCCCAAGTGGATACGGTGACCGAGACGGTTTGGCATACAGTGAATTTTATGCTCAATGGTTCTGTCTTCGTGATTTTAGGGATGGAGTTGGAAATGATAGCAGAGCCTATCTTGACCAATCCAATCTATAATCCCTTACTGTTATTGCTATCTCTTGTCGCCCTTACCTTTGTCCTCTTTGCTATTCGTTTTGTCATGATTTATGGCTATTATGCCTATAGAACCAGACGACTCAAGAAAAAGCTAAATAAGTATATGAAGGACATGCTTCTTTTGACCTTCTCAGGTGTCAAGGGAACGGTGTCGATTGCTACGATTCTTCTGATACCAAGTAATCTAGAGCAGGAGTATCCTCTCTTGCTATTCCTTGTCGCAGGTGTGACGCTTGTAAGCTTTTTAACAGGTCTCTTGGTCTTGCCCCATCTTTCTGATGAACAGGAAGAAAGCAAGGATTATCTCATGCATATCGCTATTTTGAATGAAGTAACGCTAGAGTTGGAAAAAGAGTTGGAAGATACCAGAAATAAGCTCCCTCTCTATGCAGCCATTGACAATTATCATGGACGTATTGAAAATCTCATCCTGAGTCAAGAAAATAAGGGAGCTCAAGAAGACTGGGAGGCCTTGAAACTTCTCATCCTCAGTATTGAAAGTGATGGTTTAGAACAGGCTTATGAAGAGGACAAGATGAGTGAGCGTGCCTATCGAGTCTACCAGCGTTATTTGAAAAACATGGAACAAAGCATCAATCGCAAGTTTGCTTCACGATTGACCTATTATTTCCTTGTTTCCTTGCGGATTTTACGTTTTCTCCTTCACGAAGTCTTTACCTTAGGCAAGACTTTTCGCAGTTGGAAAAATGAAGAATCACAGAAACTCCGAGCCCTTGACTATGACCAAATTGCAGAGCTCTATTTAGAAAATACTGAGATGATTATCGAAAGTCTGGAGAACCTAAAAGGGGTTTATAAGAGTTCCTTGATCAGCTTCATGCAGGATTCTCGTCTCCGAGAAACAGCTATTATCACCAGTGGTGCCTTTGTCGAACGGGTTATCAATCGCGTCAAGCCCAACAATATCGATGAAATGCTGAGAGGCTATTATTTGGAGCGCAAGTTGATTTTCGAATACGAAGAAAAACGATTGATTACGACCAAGTATGCCAAGAAGTTACGACAAAATGTCAATAACTTAGAGAACTATTCTCTGAAGGAAGCTGCCAATACCCTGCCTTATGATATGGTGGAATTGGTAAGAAGAAATTAATCAAGATTATAAGTGAAGGAGTGTGACATGAAAAAGTGGTGGAAAGAGCTGACAGACAAGCCTTTATTAAAAGCCTTTTTGAATTATTATCAAGCATCAGATAGTGAGTTGACTAGTGTCGCAGTAGCCTACTATTGGTTGATTTCGATTTTCCCCCTGCTTTTGGTGGTGGTCAATATCCTACCTTATTTTCAGATTCCAGTTTCCAATTTTTTAAAGGTTGTCAATGAATTCTTGCCCGATACCATGTATGATGTGGTGGCAAATATTATTACAGAAGTGCTGACCCAACCGTCAACGGGCTTATTGAGTTTTGCGGTTTTGTCAGCCCTCTGGACTTTTTCAAAATCCATGAATTTCCTACAGAAAGCCTTTAATAAAGCCTACGGAGTAGCAAAAAATCGTGGAATGATTTCCAGTCAGCTCATGAGTTTGTTTGTCAGTTTTGGCTTGCAGATTCTCTTTGCTTTAGCCCTCTTTCTCAGTGTCTTTGGCCGCATGCTTCTCAACCTTATCAAAAGTTACTGGAAATCAGATAGTCCTTTATTTGACTACTTGCAAGACCTAACAGGCCCCTTGGTCTATGCCTTGATTTTTGCTATCTTGGTCATGCTTTATTATTTCCTGCCCAATGTTACGGTTCGACGGATTCGCTCTGTGTTGCCAGGTAGTATCTTTGCCTTGTTGACTCTGGTCTTACTACTTAATATCTTTTCAGTCTATGTCAACAATTATGTCAATCACATCGTGGACGTCCGTTTTTTTAGTTCCATCGTCGTGGTAGTCATGATGTTCTGGTTTATTCTCATTGCTAAGATTTTGATTGTCGGCGCGGTTATCAATGCTAGTGTCCAGAGTTTGAAAGATCTGAATTTTAGAAAAGACTAACGAATTTTTAATTCATTATAAAACGCATAATATGAAAATTTCACGAGGTCAACTATAGTCAGAAAGCTGAACAACAAGCCAAAACGCCCAAAAAAGGCGACAAAAAGCAAGCACCTGCAAGCAACGTGCCGAAATGGTCAAATCCTGATTATGTCAACGAATTAGACCCAAAAATCGTTGATATGCTAGTAGAATTTCACAAGTCGCAATGCACTTTGGAAACTCCCGAGGCGCAAGCAGAAATTGCCCAAAGACGTGAAGAAATCGAGCAAAGGAGAGCTGAGCTTGAGGATAAAAACAAGAGCTTTTGAACCGCTTGAACAAATAGAGTTTCGCAAGTATTATGCTTACAAATTACTTGAGCAATTAACTAAAATATAAACCCTACCTTTATATCTAGGCAGGGTTTATATTTTAGAAATTCACGTAGGTTGTTTCGGTTTTTTCATACCCAGTATAATCTGAGTTTCTATAGTATCCAGTGATAAACTTCCATTTTCTTTGAGCAACATGGATATAAGTATTTGTTATGTAGTATGGATATGGGCTTTGTGACTCCAAGTAAGACTGATAAGCTTGTATACCAAAATCTGCTCCACCAATTATTGCACCCCATGGGCCACCCACCATAGAACCTATAATAGCAAAAAACGCGGATATTCCAGATTGAACCATGAAGTTAGCGAATGTGTTTTCTAGTTTATTCCCATGTATTGTGTTGACGTAATTCCAAACATTAGGATCGTATGATCTAAAAGATATATTTAGGTCGATTTCATTCTTTTGATAAGCCATATAGAATGACCCATTGACATAGACACCATCAGCACGTTGTTCAATAGTGTCTACACTTCCATCTGGATTGACCACCTCAAGAACTTCATCACTTAAAATATTTACTTGCGTATCTCCGAACCGCACTGATGAGCCATTCTTAAACTGAGTCTCACCAGATACAACTTTAGAGTTTGCCGATAAGCTATCATCAGCAAAAACAACAAGCGACGGGGAAATGCTAGACATACAGAAAATAGACATAACTAGCAAACACATGCATTTAAACATCTTAGACATAACGGAAACTCCTTTTTATTTTTGATTTTTTTCAACTTTTATTATACAATAAAACCAAATAAAAAGAAAGCGGTAACAATATGCTTAATGTGAAAATTTTATATATATTTTTATTTTTGATCTTTGTCGAAACTACAGGCTTGTTGTTGTTGAAAAACGGTCTTGAAAGAGGTTATTTAGATACAGGAGCTATCATCCTTGCAGTTTTTACATTTGCTTTCGACAACCTATGTTCATTTGTTTGGGTCTACTTTACAATAAAAAACCATAAAAAATAAATAGACGTATTTTCAAAAAAGATTGCATATTTATATTGGTAAAACGACGATTTAAATCGTCGTTTTTTTGTATAACTCCCCCTGAAATTTATTTTAATTATGCAGATTTCACGTATTTTTGGTGCTGAGACAACGATTCTAAGAGCTTTTCAGACTTTTTTGCGACCTGTCCCTATCATTAGAAAAGCTTAGAGCGCCAAAGGATTTCACCTGATAATATGCGCTTTTTTGATTATGAAAATTAATAGATAAACATGGCATCGCCAAAGCTAAAGAAGCGGTACTGTTCATTGATGGCATGTTGATAAGCATCCAAGACAAGTTCTCGTCCTGCAAAGGCAGAAACCAACATGACCAGAGTTGATTTTGGCAGGTGGAAATTGGTTGAAAAGGCATCTACAATCTTCCAGTCATAGCCAGGTTTGATAAAGATATTGGTCCAGCCAGAATCTGCTTGGATTTTACCATCAAACTTGGAACCAATGGTCTCCAAGGTACGGATAGAAGTGGTTCCAACAGCGATGATACGACCACCATTTTCCTTAACAGAGCGAAGGGTGGCAGCTGCTTCCTCAGAAAGCTGGTAGAATTCTGAGTGCATTTCGTGTTCGTCCAAATTGTCCACAGAAACAGGTCTAAAGGTTCCAAGTCCGACATGGAGAGTCAAATAGACCAGATGAACACCCTTAGCTTGGATTTCTGCCAGCAGTTCTTTGGTGAAGTGGAGACCAGCAGTAGGTGCAGCAGCAGAGCCACTTTCCTTGGCATAGACAGTTTGATAGCGTTCACGGTCATCCAGTTTTTCGTGGATATAAGGTGGCAGAGGCATTTCTCCTAGACTTTCCAAGACTTCTAGGAAAATTCCTTGGTATTCAAAGCGGACAATACGGCCTCCGTGGGTCAATTCTTCTGTAACGACAGCGCTGAGGCGACCATCACCAAAGCTAACACGAGTCCCGACCTTGAGGCGTTTGGCAGGTTTAGCCAGAACTTCCCACTCATCTCCACTAGTGTTTTTAAGGAGGAGTAGTTCCACATGACCTCCAGTTTCCTCCTTTTGACCATAGAGGCGGGCAGGGAGAACGCGGGTGTCGTTCATGACAAGGGCATCACCAGGTTCCAGCATATCAATAATAGAGTGGAAGTGTTTATCCTGCATTTCTCCAGTTTCACGGTTGACGATGAGGAGTTTAGAGGCATCCCGTTTTTCAAGGGGCGTTTGGGCAATCAATTCCTCTGGCAAGTGGAAATCAAAATCAGCTGTATTCATATATCTGTTCATTCTTTCTAAATTCTAATCCTATCCATTATAACATGTTTCAAGTATAGTCGCTCTTTTTTTAGAAATTAAATCGTTTTCACTTGACAAAAATTGGTCTATACCATATAATAAATATAGATTAAAACGGAGGATGAAAAGATGAAAGTTATTAAAGTTGAAAACCAAGTCGAAGGTGGAAAAGTTGCTTTTGAGATTTTGAAGGAAAAATTGGCTAATGGAGCTCAAACTCTAGGACTTGCGACAGGAAGTAGTCCACTTGAATTTTACAAGGAAATTGTTGATAGTGACCTTGATTTTTCAAATCTAACAAGTGTCAACCTTGATGAGTATGTAGGACTTGATGGAGACAATCCACAGTCTTATCGTTACTTCATGCAAGAAAACTTGTTTAACCAAAAACCATTTAAAGAAAGTTTCTTGCCTCGTGGAGTTAAGGACGATGCTGAAGCTGAAGTTGAACGCTACAACCAAATTTTGGCTGACCATCCAGTTGACCTGCAAATCTTGGGAATTGGTCGCAATGGACATATTGGATTTAATGAACCAGGAACATCATTTGATAGCCAAACACATCTTGTAGAACTTGACCAGTCTACTATTGAAGCCAATGCGCGCTTCTTTGACAAGATTGAAGATGTTCCAACCCAAGCCATTTCAATGGGGATTAAAAACATCTTGGATGCTAAGTCAATTCTTCTCTTTGCTTACGGTGCATCAAAAGCAGAAGCCATTGCCGGAACAGTGTCTGGCCCAGTGACTGAGAATCTACCAGCAAGTAGCCTACAAAATCACCCTGATGTGACCATCATCGCAGATGCTGAAGCGCTTAGCTTACTTGAAAAATAAAAACGTGAGTTCCTTCAGTATCTTTTACTGAGTGCTTTCAAGACTTGTATAAATGGCAGAAAAAATCTAAATTTAACCGCATTTTTTCTTGACAATTGTTCCTTTTACGTGTAGAATAGAATAGATCTTGAACTTGAAGGGAGTGAAAAAAATGTCTAAAACAGTAGTACGTAAGAATGAATCTCTTGACGACGCACTTCGTCGTTTCAAACGTGCGGTTACTAAAGCTGGTACTCTTCAAGAAACACGCAAACGTGAATTCTATGAAAAACCTTCTGTAAAACGTAAACGTAAATCAGAAGCAGCTCGTAAACGTAAAAAATTCTAATTAGAAATGAAAGGCTGGAGAAATCTAGTCCTTTTTCTTTTAATACTCTTCGAAAATCTCTTCAAACCACGTCAACGTCGCCTTGCCGTATGTATGTGACTGACTTCGTCAGTCTTATCCACAACCTCAAAACCGTGTTTTGAGCTGACTACGTCAGTTCCATCTACAACCTCAAAACGGTGTTTTGAGCAACCTGCGGCTAGTTTCCTAGTTTGCTCTTTGATTTTCATTGAGTATAAATAAATACTCCAAAGCCTGCAAAAATCTCAAATATCCTCCTACAATTTGATATAATAGAAAGAAGAACTCATTTGAAGGAGAAAATGATGTCGGTTTTAGTAAAAGAAGTGATTGAAAAGCTTAGACTAGACATTGTCTATGGCGAACCAGAATTGCTTGAAAAGGAAATCAATACAGCGGACATAACTAGACCTGGTCTTGAAATGACAGGTTATTTTGACTACTACACGCCAGAGCGGATTCAACTTTTGGGAATGAAGGAGTGGTCCTATCTTGTTTCGATGTCCTCTCACAACCGTTACCAAGTCTTGAAAAAAATGTTTCTACCTGAGACACCTGCGGTTATTGTTGCCCGTGGTTTGGTAGTTCCAGAGGAAATGTTAAAGGCAGCTAGAGAATGTAAGATTGCCATTTTAACCAGTCGTACAGCAACTAGTCGTTTATCTGGAGAGTTATCTAGTTATCTGGATTCACGTTTAGCAGAACGGACCAGTGTGCACGGGGTCTTGATGGATATCTATGGTATGGGTGTCTTGATTCAAGGCGATAGTGGAATTGGTAAGAGCGAGACAGGTCTAGAGCTTGTCAAACGTGGTCACCGCTTGGTAGCAGATGATCGTGTCGATATCTTTGCCAAGGATGAGATTACTCTTTGGGGTGAACCAGCTGAAATCTTGAAACACTTGATTGAAATTCGTGGGGTTGGGATTATCGATGTCATGAGCCTCTACGGTGCCAGTGCTGTCAAGGACTCTTCACAAGTCCAGCTGGCTGTTTATTTGGAAAATTACGATACGCATAAGACTTTTGATCGTCTTGGGAACAATGCAGAGGAATTAGAAATTTCTGGCGTAGCTATTCCTCGTATCCGTATCCCAGTTAAAACAGGTCGTAATATCTCTGTCGTGATTGAGGCGGCTGCCATGAATTATCGTGCTAAGGAAATGGGCTTTGATGCGACGCGTTTGTTCGAAGAACGCTTGACAAATCTTATTGCTCAAAATGAGGTGCCTAATGCTTGATCCAATTGCTATTCATCTTGGCCCTCTAGCCATTCGTTGGTATGCCTTGTGTATTGTGACAGGCTTGATTCTGGCGGTTTATTTGACCATGAAAGAAGCGCCTAGAAAGAAGATCATACCAGACGATATTTTAGATTTTATCTTGGTAGCCTTTCCTCTGGCTATTTTAGGAGCTCGTCTCTACTATGTCATTTTCCGTTTTGATTATTATAGTCAGAATTTGGGAGAGATTTTTGCCATTTGGAATGGTGGTTTGGCCATTTACGGAGGTTTGATAACTGGGGCTCTTGTACTCTATATCTTTGCTGATCGTAAACTCATTAATACTTGGGATTTTCTAGATATTGCGGCGCCGAGTGTCATGATTGCCCAAAGTCTGGGTCGCTGGGGCAATTTCTTTAACCAAGAAGCTTATGGTGCAGCAGTGGATAATCTGGATTATCTACCTGGCTTTATCCGTGACCAGATGTATATTGAGGGGAGCTACCGTCAACCGACCTTCCTTTATGAGTCTCTATGGAATCTACTTGGATTTGTCTTGATTTTGATATTCAGACGAAAATGGAAGAGCCTCAGACGAGGCCATATCACTGCTTTCTACTTGATTTGGTATGGTTTCGGTCGTATGGTCATCGAAGGCATGCGGACAGATAGCCTCATGTTCTTTGGACTTCGAGTGTCTCAATGGCTTTCAGTTGTCCTTATCGGTCTCGGTATTTTTATCATTCTATATCAAAATCGAAAGAAGGCCCCTTTCTATATTACAGAGGAGGAAAAGTAAATGTTAGAAGTTGCATATATTCTTGTAGCCCTTGCTTTGATTGTCTTTTTAGTGTATCTAATTATTACTGTACAAAAGCTTGGACGTGTTATCGATGAAACAGAAAAGACGATTAAAACCTTGACTTCAGATGTGGATGTGACCTTGCATCATACCAATGAATTGCTGGCTAAGGTCAATGTCTTGGCAGATGATATCAATGTCAAGGTGGCAACGATTGATCCACTCTTTAGCGCTGTTGCAGATTTGTCTCTATCTGTTTCAGACCTCAATGACCATGCGCGTGTCTTGAGCAAGAAAGCTTCATCAGCTGGTTCAAAAACCCTCAAGACTGGTGCAAGTTTGTCAGCTCTTCGTCTTGCAAGTAAATTTTTCAAAAAATAAAAAAGGAGAATCCTTATGGGTAAACTATCCTCAATCCTTTTAGGAACCGTTTCAGGTGCAGCTCTTGCCTTGTTTTTAACAAGCGACAAGGGCAAACAAGTTTGCAGTCAGGCTCAAGATTTTCTAGATGATTTGAGAGAAGATCCTGAGTATGCCAAGGAGCAGGTCTGTGAAAAACTGACAGAAGTCAAGGAGCAGGCCACAGATTTTGTTCTTAAAACCAAAGAACAGGTTGAGTCAGGTGAAATCACTGTGGACAGTGTACTTGATCAAGCTAAATCCTATGTTTTTCAAGCAACAGAAGCATCAAAGGATCGATTCAATAATCTCAAGGAGCACTGGCAAGAAAAGGCTGAAACGTTTGATGATTCGGAAGAGATTATTATCGAATTAAAAAAATAATAAAATAAATAGTAACTATTCTAGATCCTATAAACTCTCTAGTGGCTTATACCTCTATAGAGCTTATAGGCTTTTTTATGCGGATAAAACGTTGAATGAAAGAAATTCATCTACTTTTTCTATGAATAGATTTGTTTTTCAATACAAATAATTAAAATATTTATAATATTATCTTTAAAAATACAATATTTCTCGAATTTTAAGCAGTTTAATGCTACATGTTTGATTAAATATGTCAAATGTGGTATAATTGAGCTGTGATAGCTGTGATAGCTGTGATGTGTAAAATACTCATCATAGTGATTTTTTATGGTTATATTCCTACTTGGGATTAGCTATAAAAATTGCTTTTTAATTTGATTTTATATTTTGACATAAGGAGGAAAAATGGAAAACAAATCGAATTCACTAAGTAGAGTAAAGCGTCACCAACGTGAAAAGGTTCTACGCTTTTCTATTCGTAAATATAGCTTTGGTGCGGCTTCAGTAGCTGTTGCAGCACTGATGTTTTTGGGTGCGCGCGTTGCGAGTGCGGATAGTGTAGTTGACAAGGCTTCACAACTTAATGCGAGTGTAGTGAACCCTAAAGATAAGGTCGATTCGCCTGAGGATGTTACAGAATCTACTGCAAACAAAGTAGATGCAGGAAACAAATTTTCAGAAAATCAAGCGCTTCCAAATGCTGTAAATAACGCGCCTACAGTCGATAAAGCCAAGTTGAAAAAAGTAGTTGAAGAATTAAATGCTCTTCTTTCTACTAAATTAAACCTTGACGAGTCAGTAGTATCGCCTGTCAAAGACAGACTTCAAAAAGGAAAAGAAGCCCTAGAAAGTTCTGAGCTAGCCCAAAAGGATATCGATGAACTTGTAGAACTCTTGTCTAAAGATGTGACAGTCGTATCAGCTGCTAAGGAACCAACTGCGGTTCAAGTAGATAAAACTGAGAAGCCAGCTGACAATCTAGCAAGCCAATCTTCTCCTGAAGTAAGCGCAAGCGAAGAGAGTCAAACTGTATCAGCTAAAAAAGATGCTTTGAAAGTATCTGTAGATCAATTGCAGGCAGCTGTTTTGGAATTGCCTGAGCATGAGACTAGCAAAGAAGTTCTTGAAAAAGCCAATGAACTATTGGGCTTGGCTCAAGGTGTTCTTGAGAATACAACAGTTTCTCTGAATGATGTTGAAGATATGACAAAACGTGTAAAGAGAATGTTTAACTCTGTTAAAAACGCTACAACACGTTTGACTTCAGGTGCTCGTGACTCACGTAATGGCAAGAGCATGGTTCAAGGTACAAACTTTAGAGCAACTACGGTTGAATATGGTCGTGTAGAAAATGCCTTAATTAATGTTAAAGAGTTTATATCAGAAGCAAAAGGTCAAGGGTCAACAGAAAACGGTAATCGTGATCGAACAATCCAGAAAACATTCATGACTGCAAAATACAGTGAAGAGAATGGTGCGAAATATATTACTTATGATGTTTATTTCCAAAATGACGGTAGAGCTTTAGATGGGAATGCTAGGAATGCTTTTTGGTTCTATCCGCCACGTGATATTCTGTATAATAATGGAAGATATCCAGAAGGTACTATTGCTGAGGCTTACTATGAGCGCTATAGAAATAATGGAAGTGGGGGAACACTTTCTCATAATCCTAATAATTTCACTAAAGTGGGAAATACATATCATGTTCCTTTAAGGAGTGGAAAGTATGAAGATGATAGTTCTCAAAGAGTTTGGGGAGAATCATATAGCTTCTATCAACTGACAGGTGGTCCGAATAGAGATGATCAACGACAACAGATGTTGAAAAACTTACAATACAATAGTGACTTAAACAGTATTATCAAATCAAACGGAAGCTATCCGAGTGCTTCTTATTCGCATTTATTAACAATAAGCCCAAATGTTCAGTACGCATATAAATATCATGTCAAGATGCGTTTGAGGGATAATGTAACGGCGGATCAAGCTAAAGCAGCGGGAACTATGGCTGTAACTGTTAAAGCAGGATTAGCTACAAACGCAACGGCAGGGTATGTGTATGCTGCTACTGGAACAAGATTAGTAACTACCCCAGACGCACCATTAGCCCCAATTCAAGGTTTAACAGTTACAAAAACAGTAGGAGATAACGCAGGAGATCCAATAAATCCTGTATCTTCAGGTTATGTTAAACATAAAAATAATAAATCATTCCCTGCTGGTATGAGTTGGAGTTGGGCAGGGAATAATTCACCAAGCACAGCACAAGCTGGAGTATTCAAGTATACTTCTATTGCGACTTATCAAGACGGTTCTAAATCAACTGATGCCGGTTCTGGTTCAGATGGAACAGTTACATTAATCGTTAAACCAAAACAACCGACGATTACAACAAATGTTGAACATAAAAAAGGCTTACCAAATCAACAAATTACGGTTAATGTCGGAAGTGGAGTGCCAAACGGTTCGACAGTTAAACTTTATGATGGTAATACAGTTATTGGAACTGGAACAACTAATGGACAGACTGCGACAGTTACAGTTACAAGAGCTTTACCAGGAAACCCTATTACAGCTGAAACAGTTGTGAATAATAATGGAACAGTAACTTCTAATAGAAGTAATCCTGTTACTCCAACCCCTAAACCAGATACACAAGCACCCACATTGACTGTTACACCAGCAGAACAAACTGTAAAAGTTGGTGAGAAAATCTTATTTAACTTAGATGGACGAGATGATACTAAGGTAAATTTAGATTTTTCAGATATAGCTACAAAATATGGTAATCATCTATTTACGCAACAAACGAACTATTCAGTAAATACTGATAAACAAAAGACACTATCTATTGACCTTGGAGCGGCAAAGGAAACTGATATTGGAGAAAAAACAGTTAACTTTAAGGCAACTGATGACGCTGGTCACGAAATTGTTAAGACAGTAAAAGTAAAAGTTGTACCAGCCACTAAAGAGAATGAAAAACACAATCCAACAGCAGAAACTGTTGAAATTGGAATCAAACAAGAATTAACAGATGAAGCAATTAAAGCAAAAGTTAAAAATTACCCAAGTAGTGCGACGTTAAGTGTTAAACAAAAACCTGATACAGATACAACAGGTAACAAAACAGCTACAGTTATTGTGACTTACTCTGATAAATCAACAGATGAAGTAACAGTTCCAGTAGTGGTTCGTGATACAACGCCACCAAAAATCTACTGGGCTAAAGACGATGGTAGTAAAGTGGAGTTAGGAAAAACTCATGAACAAGGACAAAATATAGTTATTCCACTATACCGTGGTGATGCAGTAAATACACGTCTCATCACTACAGATGACAGTGGAAATGTCACGAACTTCAAAATGGAAAACCTACAAAGTGGCTTTAACTTTACACCTGTCAATGGCACGGCAACAGAAGGTTCGCCATTAGGACAAAATGTAACAGGAACAGTTGGTTTAGGTGTTGCAAAAGGTAAGTATACTGCCCGTGCAATTTCAACTGATGGTACAAATTCAACAACAGGATATTTTGTATTTGAAGTACATGAACAGGCAGAAAAGTATACTCCAGCAGCAAATACGCTGACTGTACCATTTAACCATACCATCACAGATGATGAAGTTAAAGGAAAAGTCATTGCTAAACCTGGTACACCAGCCTTTCCAAATGGAACCATCTTTGAAGTAGTTTCAAAACCTGAAACCAATACTACAGGAACAGATAAAAAAGCAGTTGTAAAAATTACATATCCAGATAAGTCAAGTGAGAATATTGATGTCCCTGTTCATGTAGGAAAAGACTTAGCTAGTCAGCATCCACTGGAAGGTCAGACAGTAACTGTTACAGTTGGAGATTCGCTAAAAACATGGAATGGACGTGTAGATTCGAACCGATACACAAATGCACCAAAAGGACGTGGAAATGGGGTAGAATGGGGTTGGAAAGGAACAGCGCCGAAAGTTGTTCAAGATACAGCAGGTGTCTTTAAGTACACAGCAACAGCAACTCATACTGATAAATCAGTAGCAGAATCTGATCCACAAGTAACCGTTATCGTTAAACCAAAAGCTCCAACGATTGAAACGGATTTAACTGGTAAGGCAGAATTGCCTAACACAGCAGTTGTTGTAAATGTTCATGAAGGGGTAAAAGATGGCTCTATTGTAACACTTTATTCTCAGGATGGACGTGCAATTGGTACAGGTACTGTGGCTAATGGAAAAGCGACAGTTACAGGAACAATTCCAAAAGGAAATATTACAGCTAAAACAACTGTTCAAACATCTGGTGAGCAAGATGTCACATCTGATCCTAGTCCAGAGAAAGTAGCGACAACTAATAAAGCAGCTCTTTATCCTATCAAAGGTAAAACGGCGACTGTTACAGTTGGAGATTCGTTAAGAAGCTGGAAGGGGCGTGTGGACGCTAACCAATATACAGACGCTGGACCTAATGGTAAAGGAATTGGAGTTGAGTGGGGCTGGGAAGGAACAGCACCAAAGATACTTCAAGATACAGCAGGTGTCTTTAAGTACACAGCAACAGCAACTCATACAGATAACACAGTAGCCAAATCTAATCCGCAAGTAACCATCATTGTTAAGCCAAAAGCTCCAACGATTGAAACGGATTTAACAGGTAAGTCTAATCAAGAAAATGTCCCAGTAACTGTTTCTGTTGGAGAGGGAGTTAAAAATGGTTCAATCGTGACTCTTTATGGTCCAGATGGAACAACTGTTATTGGTACAGGAACGGTAACAAATGGGAAAGCAACTGCAATTATCACAGGTAAGGTTCCAGTAGGAAATATTACAGCTAAAACAACTGTTCAAACACCAGGACAAGATAATGTTGTGTCAGAACCAAGCCCAATTAAGGAGGCAACAAATATTGTTCCAACAGCCAAAACTCAAACAGTTGGGCATAAGGATCAACCAATTGCTAAGAACAGTATTGGTAATAATGGTGACCTTCCAAATGGCACAAATTACACATGGAAGACGACACCAGATACTTCTACACCAGGTGACAAGCCAGGTATTGTAACTGTTACCTATCCAGATGGTTCGACGATCGATGTCCCAGTAACAGTAACCGTTACACCACAAAAGGATACGTATACACCAACTCCTGTTAATCAAACTGTAGGTTTGAATAAAACACCAGAAGCCAAAGATAGTATTGGTAACAAAAATAATCTTCCAAACGGAACAACATATGTGTGGAAGGAAACACCGGACACATCTACAGCAGGTGATAAGCCGGCAGTAGTACTCGTTACTTACCCAGACAAAACAGTAGATGAGGTTCCAGTAACAGTTAAGGTGACTCAGGTATCTGATGATTACACACCGAAATACAATGATGGCCATGGCAAACCAGGCTCTAAGGTTGAAATTCCATTGACAGAAGCGAATGGTAAGAAGATTCCAGACGGCACAACCTTCGAAAGTGACCAACCAGGCGTTATCGACGTAGATAAAGATGGCAAAGTCACTGTTACAATTCCAGAAGGAGCAAAACCAGGAGATAAGATTACAGGTAAG
>NZ_WIJP01000016.1 GCF_009496155.1 Streptococcus mitis | reverse complement strand
CGGTCTGAAAGGGTAAGGTGTTTATGTTTTGTCATAGTGGACCTCATTTCTAACTCAAACGTCTCATACTTAATTCCACCATAAAAATCCGTTTTAGACTAATTTCCACTTCGGTTGGGCAAGTGGAAGTTACTTTGAGAAGTTACCTGAAGGTTGAAAAAATTAAAAATAAAAGGGTAGGGCTGGCACTATGTCTGAAAATAAGGTATGATATCAATGGGGTTATTCACTATCTGTTTTTGAGCTGTTGTGACAAGGAAATGTCAAAAAAGTATTAGATACTAAGCCCTCTATTTATACTAAAGGATTTAAGACTCCTAAAATTAGTAAAGGAGAATCAGATGCACAAGATTTTATTAGTAGAAGATGATCAGGTCATTCGTCAACAGGTCGGGAAAATGCTCTCTGAATGGGGATTTGAAGTGGTTCTGGTAGAAGACTTTATGGAAGTGTTGAGTCTTTTTGTCCAATCGGAACCTCATCTGGTCCTCATGGATATTGGGCTGCCTTTGTTTAATGGCTATCACTGGTGTCAGGAAATTCGCAAGATTTCCAAGGTGCCTATCATGTTTCTGTCTTCCAGAGACCAGGCTATGGATATCGTTATGGCAATCAATATGGGGGCGGATGACTTTGTGACCAAGCCTTTTGACCAGCAGGTTCTTTTAGCTAAGGTTCAGGGCTTGTTGCGCCGTTCCTATGAGTTCGGGCGTGACGAGAGTTTACTGGAATATGCTGGTGTGATCCTCAATACCAAATCCATGGATTTACATTATCAAGGCCAAGTCTTGAATTTGACCAAGAATGAATTCCAGATTTTACGGGTTTTATTTGAGCATGCGGGCAATATCGTAGCGCGTGATGACCTCATGCGGGAACTTTGGAACAGTGACTTTTTCATTGATGATAATACCCTCTCAGTTAATGTGGCTCGTTTGCGTAAAAAATTGGAAGAGCAGGGCTTGGTAGGATTTATCGAGACCAAGAAAGGGATAGGGTACGGATTGAAGCATGCTTGATTGGAAACAATTTTTTCTAGCCTATCTGCGCTCCCGTAGTCGTCTGTTTGTCTATCTGCTTTCTTTGACATTTCTGGTTTTGCTCTTTCAGTTTTTATTTGCCAGTTTGGGAATTTACTTTCTCTACTTTTTCCTGCTGTGTTGCTTTGTAACCATCTTATTTTTCACTTGGGACATATTGGTGGAGATGCAGGTCTATCGCAAGGAAGTTCTCTACGGAGAGAGGGAAGCCAAATCTCCACTGGAAAGAGTTTTGGTTGAGAAACTAGAAGCGCGTGAGATGGAACTTTATCAGCAAAGGTCAGATTCAGAAAGAAAACTGACGGATTTGCTGGATTACTATACCTTGTGGGTCCATCAGATTAAGACCCCCATTGCAGCCAGTCAACTCTTAGTTGCAGAAGTAGCTGACCGCCAACTAAAGCAGCAGTTAGAACAGGAAATTTTCAAAATCGACTCCTATACTAATCTAGTCTTACAGTACCTGCGTTTAGAAAGTTTTCATGATGATTTGGTCTTAAAGCGGGTTCAAATCGAGGACTTGGTTAAGGAAATAATTCGTAAATATGCTCTTTTCTTTATTCAAAAAGGCTTAAATGTCAATCTACATGACCTTGATAAAGAAATCGTGACAGATAAAAAGTGGCTGCTAGTGGTTATTGAGCAAATTATCTCAAACAGTCTCAAGTACACCAAGGAAGGTGGTCTGGAGATTTATATGGAGGGGCAAGAGCTTTGTATCAAGGATACGGGAATCGGGATAAAAAATAGTGATGTCCTCCGAGTCTTTGAACGTGGATTTTCAGGATATAATGGTCGCCTAACCCAGCAGTCATCTGGACTTGGCCTTTACCTATCTAAGAAAATTTCTGAAGAACTGGGTCACCAGATTCGCATCGAGTCTGAGGTTGGAACAGGAACGACAGTGCGGATCAAGTTTTCTGATATGAATCTAATAATTGAGTGAGCATAATAGATAAGAGCCCAGGATGAGACAGCTGGGCTTTTTTATCTTTAACTGTGTATCCTAGTAAATTATTTGCTTGGACGCTTTCGGTTGAAAAAATAAAAATGGAGCAATGGGTTGTCAAACACACTCATCACGCTTAATCATTAAACTGCATCTTCTTTTATAGGAGATGCAGTCTTTTGTTCTTTGGATAAGGAAACAAAAATTTCTTTCTTTATCTGTTAAATTGATAAATTTCTTAAGAGAAAGACTGTAAAATTTTTGATATAATGTTAAGGATGGACTGACGGATATTTAAAGGATCATTTTCAAAAGAATAACAGGTGAGAAGAAAAATGTGTAAGATTGGACAGAAGTCTCTCTACCATCATCCATGCAGAAACAAGATTATATGAAATAAAAGGAGTAATCAATGACCGGAAACTATTCAACACGTGAATACCGTGAGAAATTATATGATGATCTTCATGTTCGATTAAGAGATACAGTGATTTTGATGTGTGCGATTTTTATTGCCTCTATCGGCCTAAATATGAATTCAACAGCTGTCATTATTGGAGCCATGCTGATTTCCCCTCTTATGACACCGATTGTTGGACTCGGATTTGGTTTAGCTATTTTTGATACGCGTTTAATCAAGCAATCTCTAGAGGTTTTATTTACTCAAGTATTGGTCAGTTTGCTTGTCTCGACTCTATATTTCTGGATTTCTCCCTTATCTTATGAAAGTAGCGAATTGATTGCACGAACCTCTCCAACCATTTGGGATGTTCTCATTGCTATTGCTGGTGGGATAGCAGGTGTAATTGGGTCAAGGAAAAAAGAAGCAAACAATATCGTGCCAGGAGTAGCCATTGCAACAGCTCTGATGCCACCTATCTGTACTGCAGGTTACGGTTTAGCTAATGGAAATGTACGATTTTTATTTGGAGCTCTCTATCTTTTCTTGATCAACTGTGTTTTTATCATGCTAACCAATATGGTTGGAACAAGAATTATGATGAGAAAATCTCCCTTAAGTTCATTTAAAGAGCTAAATATTAAAATGAGAATTGGGTTGATATCCTTGATTGCATTATTGATTCTTCCAGCCAGCTATTCAGCAGTCACTCTGACGATAGATCAAGCGCGAAAAGAAGGAATCAAACAGTTTGTAGGAAAAGAGTTCGCCAATCACACGGTTATTAATCAAGTCTACAAGTCAAGGAACAATGAATTGGTCTTGACGGTTGTTGGAGATCCGATTTCAGAAGAAGAATTAGAAACGATTCACCAAAAACAAGCCTCTTACGGCATTCAATCTGTTCAATTGAAAGTCAATCAAGTCCATAGTTCGACAAAATTAGACAGTGAGACGACCAAGGAATTTTATGAAACCATTAACAAGTATATCGATCAAAAACTCTCTGAAAAGGATTCACAAAAAGATCTCGTAAAAGAAAATGAAGCAGACAAGGATTGAGGATATTGACCTTATCTAACTCATGAAAGCAAATCTTGTATGGTGGTGTGACCAATCACTACTAGCTCAGATTAAATAAAATATAAAAAAGCAACAGCTGTTTTAGTTGTTGCTTTTTAGGTAGCTGGGATTTTGTCCCAGGTTTTATCTCTTATGATAAAATTCGAATAGGGATTGCTCAATTATTGGTCAGTAAAATTTGAGAATTATATAATATCGAATTTCTCAACTCGTGATTTGTTGGCGATATCAGCTAGGATAGCTTGAACAAAGTCATCAACTGAGACAGTTTGTGTTTCTTTTTGGCCGTAGCGGCGAACGTTGACTGTTCCGTCTTCCATTTCCTTGTCCCCAACGATCAATTGGTAAGGAATCTTGCTGGTTTGTGACGCACGGATCTTGAACTGCATTTTTTCATTGCGCTCATCTACGTCTGCACGGACACCGCAATCACGGAGTTTCTTAGCCACTTCCCATGCGTAGTCCACGTGTTTTTCGTTAGATACTGGGATGAGGGTTACTTGGTGTGGTGCAAGCCATGTTGGGAAGGCACCCTTGTAGTTTTCAATCAAGATAGCTGTGAAGCGTTCCATAGTTGAGATAACTCCGCGGTGGATCATAACTGGACGGTGCTCTTCTCCATCAGCTCCGATGTATTTGAGGTCGAAGCGTTCTGGAAGCAAGAAGTCAAGCTGGATAGTAGAAAGGGTTTCTTCTTTTCCAAGAGCGGTCTTAACTTGAATATCCAATTTTGGTCCGTAGAAGGCTGCTTCGCCTTCGGCTTCAAAGTAGTCCACACCCATTTCATCAAGAGCTGCACGAAGCATGGTTTGGGCATTTTCCCACATCTCATCGTTGTCAAAGTACTTGTGAGTATCTTGAGGGTCGCGAAGAGAGAGACGGAAGCGGTATTCATTCAAGTTGAAATCTTCATAAACATCGATTATCAACTGAAGGGCACGTTGGAATTCTTCTTGGATTTGCTCTGGAGTAACGAAGAGGTGACCGTCGTTAAGAGACATTTCACGCACACGTTGAAGACCAGTAAGGGAACCAGATTTTTCATAACGGTGCATCATACCGATTTCGGCAATACGGATTGGCAATTCACGGTAGGAGTGAACATGGTGTTTGAAGACTTGGATGTGGTGCGGACAGTTCATTGGACGAAGGACGAATTCTTCCCCGTCACCCATGTCCATAGTTGGGAACATGTCTTCTTGGTAATGATCCCAGTGACCAGAAGTCTTGTAAAGCTCAACAGAAGCAAGTGGTGGAGTGTAAACGTGTTGGTAGCCAGAAGCCAACTCCTTGTCGACAATGTAGCGTTCCAATTCACGACGGATAGTCGCACCATTTGGCAACCAGAATGGAAGTCCTTGACCAACCTCTTGTGAAATCATGAAGAGGTCAAGCTCTTTCCCAAGTTTACGGTGGTCACGTTCTTTGGCTTCTTCACGCATTTGAAGGTAGTTTTTCAAGTCTTTCTTGTCAAACCAAGCTGTACCGTAGATACGTTGCATCATAGCGTTGTCGCTATTTCCACGCCAGTAAGCACCTGCTACATGAAGAAGGTGGAAGATTTGGATACGTCCTGTTGATGGAACGTGAGGACCACGGCAGAGGTCCACATATTCGCCTTGACGGTAGATAGTCAAACCGCCTTCGTCTTCAGAGTGTTCTTCAATCAATTCTAATTTGTAAGGGTCGTTCTTGAAGATTTCACGTGCCTCGTCTTTAGTCACTTCTTCACGGATTGATGGGAAGTTTTCTTTGACAATTTTTTGCATTTCTTCTTCGATACGAGGAAGGTCTTCGTTAGAGATTTGACCAGCTGTGTTGTCAGTATCGTAGTAGAAACCATCTTCGATGGCTGGACCAACTCCCAAGTGAATGTCTGGGAAAAGACGACGAGCTGCTTGGGCAAACAAGTGAGCAGCAGAGTGACGCAAGATTGGAAGAGCATCTTCGTGATCAGGTGTCACGATTTCGATGCTTCCATCTTCAGTGATGGCACGAGTAGTGTCGATAAGTTTGCCGTTGAATTTACCAGCCAGGGCCTTTTTAGCTAGGGAATTGCTGATAGATTGGGCAATTTCAAAAGTTGTAACGCCGGATTCAAATTCACGAACAGCGCCATCTGGGAAAGTAATGTTAATCATGATGTTCTCCTTACTTATATTATTGACGAATGTTTTAACCCCTATTTTGAGAATAGGGACAGAGGATTGTGAAAGCTAGAAAAACAAAAAGCGACATCCTCGAAAGGACGTCGCAACGTGGTTCCACCTTCATTTATGTACCTCAAAAGAGAGGGACACCTCTGATTGGCTCTAACGTGGCCACCGTTTTATGTTTTCATAAAAAACTCAAGAGTAGTATCAGTTTAGGCTTTCTATGCGTTTCCAGCAACCACGCACTCTCTAGTAGAAAAGGACTAAGTGACTTGTCTCTATGGATTATTATAGCATGATTGTGAAAATTTTCAAGATTTTTGTAGATTTTTTTGAATTTCCTTGTTGGAAAGTTGTTGGCAATCAGATATGCTAATCTTTAGAAGAAGTTGACACTCTTAATGATGCTAGTGAACCAAAGAGAAAGAAAGTAAATCTGTTGACAAAGAAGTTAGTTATTGGTAGAATAGGGATTGTCGTAAAGACAAATAACTTCTTCTTGGTTCCAGGCATGCCAACCTGTCACTCGGATGAAGCCAAATAAAAAGGAGAAACATCATGGCAATCTCAAAAGAGAAAAAAAATGAAATCATCGCACAATATGCACGTCACGAAGGTGATACAGGTTCAGTAGAGGTTCAAGTTGCTGTCCTTACTTGGGAAATCAACCACCTTAACGAACACATCAAACAACACAAAAAAGACCACGCTACTTACCGTGGATTGATGAAAAAAATCGGTCGCCGTCGTAACTTGCTTGCATACTTGCGTAAAAACGACGTTAACCGTTACCGTGAGTTGATCAACTCTCTAGGACTTCGTCGTTAATCTGCTTTATTTTCCACTTACATTGCGTTGTCACCTTACCTCGATATACTCAAGTATTATCTTCGGTTACGGTTCCTAGCACTGTAAGGTAAAATAAACCAGAATGATCTCCCTTTGGGGAGATTTTTTTGTTTCACTGAAATTTTCGTACAATCTTCGCCTCGTCGCCTAGTCTATAAACGGTTTATCCAGCAAGAATCATGATGCTAAGGGCGTAAGAAATCCGTATGAAAATAGGGAAAGGACACAGTGTTCGATGAACACAAGGAGTTTCATCTTTTTCACTAGGATTTTAGTCCGAGCTCAAATCAGCTCTCTGATTTTCAGAGAGCTTTTTTATTGAGGTTTTATCAGTCACAATTTTGGAGACTACAAAAACTAAATATCTAGTTATCAAAAATTTTGGAAAGTTTTATCGGTCACAATTTTGGAGACTACAAAAACATCTCCACAAAACGCTTCCCTACTCAATCCGTTTTATCGGTCACAATTTTGGAGACTACAAAAACCGGTTGGCGTTGCTGCAGAAGTAGTTGCTGGTTTTATCGGTCACAATTTTGGAGACTACAAAAACCGTTAGCCTGGTGAGCTCGTCTAAGTTCGAGTTTTATCGGTCACAATTTTGGAGACTACAAAAACATTTTATCATTGCACGGTTTGAAGAATGTGGTTTTATCGGTCACAATTTTGGAGACTACAAAAACCAATATTTTAATAAAAAATCAGCTCCTTTGGTTTTATCGGTCACAATTTTGGAGACTACAAAAACTTGGTACTTCTACAAGTTTGTCTTCTCCATGTTTTATCGGTCACAATTTTGGAGACTACAAAAACACGATTTTTCGCCAAAATAATTGGGTCATTGTTTTATCGGTCACAATTTTGGAGACTACAAAAACATTTGGATGAGTTAGGGAATGTAAAATCTAGTTTTATCGGTCACAATTTTGGAGACTACAAAAACCTGCTAATTGTGCAGCCTTTCCTGCAACTTGTTTTATCGGTCACAATTTTGGAGACTACAAAAACCGCCAGACATTTTGTTTATCTTGAGGCTATGTTTTATCGGTCACAATTTTGGAGACTACAAAAACCTCCTTGGGTTTTCCCTTGTAGCGCTTAGGGTTTTATCGGTCACAATTTTGGAGACTACAAAAACAGCAACAATATTCATTTAGATGTAACTGAGGTTTTATCGGTCACAATTTTGGAGACTACAAAAACTCAACTCAGGAGCCAATTCTGGTAAGTTATGTTTTATCAGTCACAATTTTGGAGACTACAAAAACTCGAACTTGTTTTGATTCCTTTTGCGATTGGTTTTATCGGTCACAATTTTGGAGACTACAAAAACTAGCTGGAGGATTGGTCTATCTAGGACATAGTTTTATCGGTCACAATTTTGGAGACTACAAAAACCAGAGTGATGTTTGTAAACCTTTGTCAATTGTTTTATCGGTCACAATTTTGGAGACTACAAAAACCTCAAATGGTATCAGCTAATTACACCATAAAGCCGAGTAGCTGTCTGCAAGCCCCTCGAAGAGCCCACACTTTACGAAGTAAAGTATAGTATGTTATACTTTACATGGAAGTAGTCACCGAATTCCAGTTAGAAATTACTTTGTAACTACGTTTTGAGGAGGAGTAACATGCTTTCCTATGTTCGAAATTACCCACTAGCGATAGCTAAATTAATGTGTCTGTGCTCTCCTAAAATCTGCTGATTTATTACTGACTAATACAGGAGGTTTTTATGGGACAGACAATCATATCTGCTATTGGTGTTTATATTTCCACCAGTATCGATTATTTAGTTATTTTAATTATTTTATTTGCACAGCTATCACAGAATAAACAGAAATGGCATATTTATGCGGGGCAATATCTAGGCACAGGCTTACTTGTAGGGGCGAGTTTAGTTGCTGCTTATGTCGTTAATTTCGTACCTGAAGAATGGATGGTTGGATTGCTTGGTTTAATCCCTATCTATTTAGGGATTCGCTTTGCAATTGTTGGAGAAGGTGAGGAAGAAGAGGAAGAAGAGGAAGAAATTATTGAAAGATTAGAACAAAGCAAGGCAAATCAACTGTTTTGGACAGTTACATTGCTGACAATTGCGTCTGGCGGAGATAATTTAGGTATCTATATACCTTATTTTGCTTCGTTAGATTGGTCACAGACCCTCGTGGCGTTGCTTGTGTTTGTAATCGGCATAATTATCTTATGTGAGATTAGTCGGGTGTTATCCTCTATTCCGTTAATATTCGAGACAATTGAAAAATACGAGCGAATCATTGTGCCCTTAGTATTCATTCTACTTGGACTATACATCATGTATGAAAATGGCACGATAGAGACTTTTCTGACCGTGTAGATTTTTTTGTTTCACTAGGATTTTAGCCCTCTGAAAATCAGCTCTCTGATTTTCAGAGGGCTTTTTACGTTGTCACCTTACCTCGATATACTCAAGTATTATCTTTACTTACGGTTCCTAGCACTATAAAACCAACTATATTCATTTGTTCTCATCTTGTTCCATTGTTGAAAATATGGTATACTTTTCATGAGAATTTTCTAAATTTTTAAGATTCTATCAAAGGAGGTTTGCATGCTTTCCAAATTTTCTGGAAGCCGACAAGACCAGCAATTTGTGTTGCTTTTAGGTATTTTGCTAGGTGTTTTAGGGATTTCTCTTTTTCTAGCAGTTTCTATGGGATCCGTTGCGATTAATCTAGGAGACACCTATCGGATTATTTTGAGCAGGTTGGGATTTCCTCTTGAGATAGGAGAGGTTTCCAAGTCTACTATTGCCATTGTATGGAACATGAGATTCCCTCGAGTATTGTTAGGTCTGATAGTAGGGGCTGGTCTTTCTATGTGTGGTAGCGTGATGCAGTCTACAGTGAACAATCCCATCGCAGAGCCTTATGTCTTAGGAATATCTGCGGGTGCAACTCTAGGGGCAACCTTGAGCATCATTCTTGGTTTAAAAGTGATGATTAGCCTTGGAGCTTTTCTTGGAGCTATTTTGGCAACAATTGCTGTCCTCATCATTGCCTCTATGCAGGGAAGGATGACGACTTCTAGTTTAATCTTATCGGGAACGGTGGTCAATGCTCTCTTTCTGGCTTTTTCCAACTTTATTATCTCGGTTGGCGCCAATGCGGACAGTGTGATGACCATTAAGTTTTGGACCATGGGTTCGCTCGCTGGGACTTCCTGGGCAGACTTGGTCCTGCCAACTATGGTAGTAGGAATAGCCTTTCTATTTTTCTCTACTCAGTATCGTGTTTTCAATGCGATGATGATGGGAGATGAGGCTGCTTTAACTTTGGGGATTCCCTTACGCTTTTATTGGTATCTTTATGTGACCATGGTGGCTGTGCTAACAGCAGTATTAGTGGCAACCTGTGGGATTATTGGATTTGTCGGTCTGATTACTCCACATTTAGCTCGAGGGTTAGTAGGAACGAATTACAAGAGGCTTTTTCCTGTTGCAACCTTGCTGGGTGCTCTCTTTGTCATCTGGGCAGATGTACTCTCTCGTACCATCATTCAAAATGCTGAGTTGCCTATTGGCATTTTCACAGCCTTAGTAGGTGCTCCCTTCTTTATCTACATTGTTGGAGGTAGGCGAAGGGAGGTGAGGGTCTGATATGGATTTGATTTGTCAGGACATCCATTTTGGATTAGGAAATAAAAAAATCCTCAAAGGAGTTTCTCTTAAGGTTGAAGGGAATCAATTTCACACGATATTAGGACCAAATGGAAGCGGGAAAACCAGTCTACTTAAACTCCTCTATCGTCAGGAAAAGGTGGACAAAGGCTTGATAAGCCTAGATGGAAAGCCTCTGGAACAATGGACGCTCAAAGAAACAGCCAAACAAATGGCAGTTGTGACCCAGTTTAACCAGCTGCAGTTTGATTGTACAGTTGAAGAAATTGTCTTGCTGGGAAGAACTCCCCATCTCTCTTTTTTAGAGAAGGAAAGGGAGAGGGATTTTACGCTCGTTCAAGATGCCCTCGTTAAGGTGGATATGCTTGAGAAGAAAACTCGTCTCTATTCGTCCCTGTCAGGGGGTGAGAAACAGCGAGTCTTACTAGCCCGTGCCTTGGCGCAAGAACCGACTCTCTTGCTCCTTGACGAACCAACCAATCACTTGGATATCAAGTACCAGCTAGACTTGTTGGCCATTGTAAAGGAACTAAAGATCAATGTTCTAGCTGTCCTGCATGATATTCAACTTGCTTGTCGCTATTCGGATTATCTCTATCTGATGAAAGAGGGAGAAATCCTTTATCAAGGGTCTCCAAAGGAGACCATCACCTCAAAATCATTGCAAACTGTATATGGAGTTCAAAGTCAGGTGACTTGGACCGAGGATCAGCAAGCCATGATTCACTATTTATAAGAATGAAAAGGAAAACAAGATGAAAAAAACACTCAGTATTTTACTCGTAACAGTAGCTACCCTAACCGTGGCAGCTTGTGGTAATACTACTACAGAAAAAGCTACCACACAATCTAGCACAGAAACAAGTCAAAAGGCGAGCGCAGAGACGACTTATCCACTAACGGTTAAAACCTATGATGCTAAGGGAAATGAAGTCGAACAAGTCTTTGACAAGGCACCTGAAAAAGTTATCACAAACAATCTTTCAACTACTGAAATCTTGTTAGAGTTAGGATTAAAGGATAAAATTGCTGGTATGCTCAACCCTGATAATGCCGTAACTGGTAAAAACAAGGACGCTATTGCAGCTATTCCTCAAATTGGGGATAAAAAAACAGTCTCACAAGAGACAGTCCTTTCTTATGAACCAGATGCAGTGATGGGGCGAAACATGATGTTTTCTGAAAAATCCTTGGGGACAGTTAGCACTTGGAATGAAAACAAAATCCCAGTTTATACGCAAAAAGCTTCTCTCTCAACGATTCAGCAAGATTTGGGGAATATCGTAGAAGATGTCAAAAATCTTGGAATGATTTTTAATGTTCAGGACAAGGCTAATGAATACGCAGCCCAATTACAAGCTAAAATTGACGCTGTTAAGAAAGCAAATCCAGCAAGCCAAGGTGAAAAGAAAAAGGCTTTGATTATGGTTGCTTATAATGATGAAACCTTTGGCGCTTATAAGTCTGCTTTGCAAGAAAGTTTGCTGAACCAACTTGGTTATACAAACGTTGCCACGGGGACATCAGGTTTGACCTTGGAAAATCTTGTATCAATGGATCCTGAATTGATTATCTATGTAACCAGCGACCGCAATAAAAAATTGGATGAAAAAGCAGTAGAGTTGATGAAGTCAAATGCTGTTTTGGAAAGCGTTCCTGCTATTAAGAATCAAAAAATCATGACCATCTCTTACGATGAATTGATGGACTATGGTCCAGCAGTGATTGATTCCCTTGAGAAAATTAATGACTTTATCAATAAATAATGAGTTTGATTGGGAAGGAATTCAAGTCCAAATCAGCCTTCCTTCTACCTACGCCCCCAATCAAACCTATCCGGCTATTTTATTGAATGATGGAAACTTGGATTTTCTATCCTCCCTTTCCGAATCTGTGATTTTAGTGGGTTTGACCTCTAAAAATCGCTTAGATGACTACACTCCCTGGAAGGTATCAGCTCTGAGGGAGGGAGCTCCAGATTTTGGAGGTCAGGCCAACGTCTATCATAATCATTTATTTGGAGGTCTTTTGGACAAATTGCAGTCGCTTTATCGACTGGATGAAGCACGTCTTGCCTATGGAGGTTATTCACTAGGTGGCTTGGCAGCAGTTTACAGTCTTTTCAGCTTTGACAAGGTTTCCTGTGTTTTCTCCATCTGCGGTTCCTTTTGGTATCCTGATTTTGTGACTTACTGCAAGGAAGAGACAGTGAAAAATCTAGACTGTTTGCTGTATTTACAAAATGGTCAAACAGAAGGAGCACACCATACTAATCGTTTGGCTCAAGCACCAGTTTATGCTGAGAAAATCCATACTAGTCTTCAGAAAAGCTGTCCGACCGGTCAGTTTGTCTTTGATCCTTATGGACACCATGAACAAGTAGCTGAACGATTTTTAGCCTTTTCCAGCTGGTTGACCCAAAAATGGGAAATCGAATAAAAGAATTATCCCTTGGCTTTTGCCAAGGGATTGTTGTATTTTTTAACCAAGTTTTTCTCTTTTCTTATCTGGATTCCAGATGAAGCTTGCGATAAAGCTAAAGATGATGGTTAGGATAGCGAGAACAATTGCAAGTATGAGGGCTGGGATGCGGATAAACCACCAGAGTGGGTTTGGTTTTTTATCATTGTGCCATTGTTTGGTTTCTTGATCCAGACGTTGGAATTCTGTTTGGATACGATTGGTGACTGTTTCAATACCTTCATCATTCATTTTCTTGATATCTGAGATATCGATCGGATTTCCGAAGTTCATATCGACACGCTCACGGCTAACCAAGCCTTTCAAGGTCATAGGGCCTGTATAGGTAACAGGCATGATACGGACCTTGGCCATTTTGGCAATCAAGGCTACGCCCCCCTTGACATCGTTTGAGTGGCGGCTACCACTTGGAAACATGATGAGAGAGCGATCACTTTTTTTAAGAACATTGATAGGGTATTTGATGGCAGAAGCGCTAGGATTTTCACGGTCAATAGGAAAAGCACCACACATACGAATCCACCAGTCAAAGATACGGTTGGTAAAGAGCTCTTTTTTGGCCATAAAGATAAACTGTTTTGGCTTGGTCGCAAAAGCCATGTAAACTGGATCCCACCAGGTACGGTGAGGGGCAACCAAAATATAATTTTCATCTTGATTAGGAATTTTATCAGTATTATGATAATGGGCATTGCCATTGATGGACCATAGGAGCAAGACAACCAATCCACGTAAATAAGTATAAAACATGCGATCTCCTTCGATTATTTCTTGTTATTATTATACCTTATCAAAGGAGGGCTGGCAAACTTTTCCCTTGACTAGGTGCATATTCAGGATGAGATTAGAATTCTTTTAGAAAAAATGATATGATAGAATTCATGGATAAAAATAAGATTATGGGATTAACCCAAAGAGAAGTCGAGGAAAGACAGGCTAAGGGCTTGGTCAATGATTTTACTGCTTCGGCCAGTACTAGCACTTGGCAAATCATCAAACGAAATGTCTTTACCCTTTTTAACGCTTTGAACTTTGTCATTGCTTTGGCACTAGCCTTTGTGCAGGCCTGGAGCAATTTGGTCTTCTTTGCCGTTATCTGCTTTAACGCTTTTTCTGGGATTGTGACCGAGCTACGGGCTAAACACATGGTGGACAAGCTCAATCTCATGACCAAGGAAAAGGTCAAAACCATCCGTGATGGTCAGGAAGTTGCTCTTAACTCTGAAGAATTGGTGCTAGGAGATGTGATTCGTCTGTCGGCTGGGGAGCAGATTCCTAGTGATGCGCGGGTTTTAGAAGGTTTTGTGGAAGTCAATGAAGCCATGTTGACGGGGGAAAGTGATTTGGTACAAAAGGAAGTTGACGCCTTGCTTTTGTCAGGAAGTTTCCTAGCCAGTGGGTCAGTTTTGGCTCAAGTTCACCATGTTGGTGCTGACAACTATGCTGCCAAACTCATGTTGGAAGCTAAGACAGTTAAACCGATCAACTCCCGTATCATGAAATCGCTGGACAAGTTAGCAGGTTTTACTGGGAAGATTATCATTCCTTTTGGTCTAGCTCTCTTGCTAGAAGCCTTGCTTTTAAAAGGCCTTCCTCTCAAGTCATCCGTTGTAAATTCGTCAACAGCCCTTTTGGGAATGTTACCCAAGGGAATCGCCCTTTTGACCATTACTTCGCTCTTGACAGCTGTGATTAAGTTGGGCTTGAAAAAGGTCTTGGTTCAGGAGATGTACTCTGTTGAGACCTTGGCGCGCGTGGATATGCTCTGTTTGGACAAGACGGGTACCATCACCCAAGGAAAGATGCAGGTGGAGGCTGTTCTTCCACTGACGGCAACTTATGGTGACGAGGCTATTGCCAGCATTTTGACTAGCTATATAGCCCATAGTGAGGATAAGAATCCAACAGCTCAAGCTATTCGCCAGCGTTTTGTGGGAGAGGTTGCCTATCCTATGCTCTCTAATCTTCCTTTCTCTAGCGACCGCAAGTGGGGGGCTATGGAATTAGAAGGCTTGGGGACAGTGTTCTTAGGGGCACCTGAGATGTTGCTGGATTCTGAGGTCCCAGAAGCAAGGGAGGCCTTGGAGAGAGGTTCACGTGTCTTGGTCTTAGCTCTCAGTCAGGAGAAATTAGACCATCACCAGCCACAGAAACCATCTGATATTCAGGCTCTAGCCTTGCTAGAAATCTTGGACCCTATTCGAGAAGGAGCAGCAGAGACGCTGGACTATCTCCGTTCTCAGGAAGTGGGACTCAAGATTATTTCTGGTGACAATCCCGTTACTGTGTCCAGCATTGCTCAGAAGGCTGGTTTTACGGACTACCATAGCTATGTAGATTGCTCGAAAATCACAGATGAAGAATTGATTGCTATGGCTGAAACAACAGCCATTTTCGGACGTGTTTCCCCTCATCAAAAGAAACTCATCATCCAAACCTTGAAAAAAGCAGGACATACAACGGCTATGACAGGGGATGGAGTTAATGATATCTTGGCTCTTCGTGAGGCGGATTGTTCTATCGTGATGGCTGAAGGGGATCCTGCTACTCGTCAGATTGCTAATCTGGTTCTTTTGAACTCGGACTTCAATGATGTTCCTGAGATTCTCTTTGAAGGTCGTCGTGTGGTCAATAACATTGCCCACATCGCCCCGATTTTCTTGATAAAGACCATTTATTCCTTCTTGCTCGCAGTCATCTGTATCGCCAGTGCTCTTCTGGGACGGTCTGAATGGATCTTGATTTTCCCTTTCATTCCAATCCAGATTACCATGATTGACCAGTTCGTGGAAGGTTTCCCACCATTCGTTTTGACTTTTGAGAGAAATATCAAACCTGTTGAGCCAAACTTCCTCAGAAAATCCATGCTTCGTGCTCTACCAAGCGCTCTCATGGTCGTCTTCAGCGTGCTTTTTGTGAAAATATTTGGAAGTAGCCAAGGTTGGTCTGAGTTAGAAATCTCAACCCTCCTCTATTATCTCTTGGGGTCAATTGGTTTCTTATCCGTATTTAGAGCCTGCATGCCATTTACCCTCTGGCGTGTCCTCTTGATTGTTTGGTCAGTAGGAGGCTTCCTAGCCACAGCTCTCTTCCCAAGAATTCAAAAACTGCTTGAAATTTCAATCTTGACAGGACAAACGTTGCCTGTTTATGGTGTCATGATGTTGGTCTTTACCTTGATTTTCATTCTGACGAGTCGCTATCAAGCCAGAAAATAAAGAAAGGCTGCAATCTGTGGATTGCGGTCTTTTTAGGTACAAGATTGCCAGCTGAAATGTGGTATAATAAGAGGTAATAGAGTTTGGAAAGCGAGAGAAGATGATTTCAAAGAGATTAGAATTAGTGGCTTCCTTTGTGCCACAGGGAGCCATTTTGCTAGATGTGGGAAGTGACCATGCTTATCTGCCTATCGAGTTGGTCGAAAGAGGCCAAATCGAAAGTGCCATTGCAGGTGAGGTGGTGGAAGGCCCCTATCAGTCTGCGGTCAAAAATGTTGAGGCTCACGGCCTAAAGGAGAAAATCCAAGTCCGTTTAGCCAATGGATTAGCAGCTTTTGAAGAGGGAGACCAAGTGTCTGTCATTACCATTGCTGGTATGGGTGGTCGTTTGATTGCTAGGATTTTAGAAGAAGGCTTGGAGAAGCTTGGCAATGTGCAACGTTTAATCCTCCAACCCAATAATCGTGAAGACGACTTGCGCATCTGGTTGCAAGACCACGGGTTTCAGATTGTAGCAGAAAGTATCCTAGAAGAGGCTGGCAAGTTTTACGAGATTTTGGTGGTGGAAGCAGGGGAAATGAAGTTAGCAGCTAGTGATGTTCGCTTTGGCCCCTTCTTGTCCAAAGAAGTCAGTCCAGTATTTGTCCAAAAATGGCAAAAAGAAGCTGTTAAGCTAGAGTTTGCCCTCGGACAAATCCCAGAGAAAAATCTGGAGGAACGTCAAGTTCTAGTAGATAAAATTCAAGCCATCAAGGAGGTTCTTCATGCTAGCAAGTGAAGTGATTAAACGCTATGAAGCCTTTTGCCCTCAGGAATTTTCTATGGAGGGAGACAGTCGTGGTTTGCAAATCGGTACTCTAAACAAGGAGATCCAAAGTGTCATGGTTGCTCTGGATATTCGTGAAGAAACGGTAGCTGAAGCCATTGAAAAGGAGGTGGACTTGATTATCGTCAAGCACGCGCCGATTTTCCGTCCTATCAAGGATTTGGTAGCTAGTCGTCCGCAAAATCAGATTTATATCGATCTCATCAAGCATGATATTGCAGTTTATGTTAGCCATACCAATATTGACATCGTTGAAAATGGCCTCAATGATTGGTTCTGTCAGATGCTAGGAATCGAGGAGACGACTTATCTTCAGGAGACAGGTCCTGAACGTGGAATTGGGCGTATTGGGAATGTTCGACCTCAGACATTTGGGGAATTGGCCCAGTATGTCAAGCAAGTCTTTGGCCTAGATAGTATTCGAATAGTGCATTATCAAGAGAGTGATTTGCGGAAGCCTATTTCAAGAGTGGCCATCTGTGGTGGAAGCGGGCAGTCATTCTATAAGGATGCTTTGGCAAAAGGGGCAGATGTCTATATCACTGGTGATATTTACTACCATACTGCTCAGGATATGTTGTCTGATGGCTTGCTAGCCTTGGACCCAGGTCACTATATTGAAGTGCTTTTTGTGGAAAAAATCGCAGCACTCCTTACTCAATGGAAAGAGGAAAAAGGCTGGACAATCGATATTGTACCTAGTCAAGCATCGACCAATCCTTTCCACCATATCTAGTTAGAAAGT
The DNA here is from genome assembly GCF_009496155.1 of Streptococcus mitis. Classification (GTDB taxonomy): domain Bacteria; phylum Bacillota; class Bacilli; order Lactobacillales; family Streptococcaceae; genus Streptococcus; species Streptococcus mitis_BQ. The sequence goes on along the minus strand of NZ_WIJP01000016.1, from coordinate 25,132 downwards.
AAAAACAATGAAAAAAGTTGCCATTATCGGAGCAGGAATTGTGGGTGCAACAGCAGCTTACTACCTCTCCAAAGAAAGTGACCTAGAGGTAACCGTCTTTGACCATGGACAAGGTCAGGCTACCAAGGCCGCAGCAGGAATTATCAGTCCTTGGTTTTCCAAACGTCGAAATAAAGCCTGGTACAAGATGGCGCGCTTGGGGGCTGACTTTTATGTGGATTTGTTGGCTGAATTAGACAAGTCAGGGCAGGAGATCGACTTTTACCAGCGGTCGGGAGTTTTTCTCTTGAAAAAGGATGAATCCAAATTGGAAGAACTCTATCAACTAGCCTTAGAGCGCAGAGAAGAGTCTCCCTTGATAGGGCAATTAGCCACTCTGGACCAAGCATCAGCAAATGAATTATTCCCTGGTTTGAAGGGATTTGATTGCCTGCTCTATGCTTCTGGTGGAGCGAGAGTAGATGGCCAACTCTTAGTGACTCGTTTGCTGGAAGCCAGTCAGGTCAAGCTGGTCAAAGAAAAAGTGACTCTGACACCCTTATCGTCAGGCTACCAGATTGGCGAAGAGGTGTTTGAACAGGTTATTTTGGCGACGGGAGCTTGGTTGGGGGACATATTAGAGCCTTTAGGTTATGATGTGGATGTCCGTCCTCAAAAAGGACAACTACGAGATTATCAGCTTGCCCAAGACATGGACACTTACCCTGTTGTTATGCCAGAAGGGGAGTGGGATTTGATTCCTTTTGCAGGTGGGAAATTGTCCCTAGGTGCCACTCATGAAAATGATATGGGATTTGATTTGACGGTAGATGAAACCTTACTCCAGCAAATGGAGGATATGGCCTTACCTCACTATCCTAGTTTAGCAGAAGCTACTTCAAGGGCTGAGCGTGTGGGAATCCGCGCCTACACCCGTGATTTCTCTCCTTTCTTTGGACAAGTGCCAGAATTGGCAGGTGTCTATGCGGCTAGTGGACTAGGTTCATCAGGCCTCACAACAGGTCCTATCATTGGCTACCATCTAGCTCAACTGGTTCAAAGCAGGGAAATGACTCTAGACCCAGCAAACTACCCAATTGAAAACTATGTCAAACGAGTAAAAAGTGAATAAGCATTTTACTTAAATTTTATCCTACCCTCTAGGATGGCAAATGACATTCCCTATCAAAAATGGTAAAATAAGAAAAAATAATCTGAGAATCGAGGAAAGAAGATGCAAGAAAAGATTTTAGTAACAGGTGGTGCAGGATTTATCGGAACCCACACTGTTATTGAGTTAATCCAAGCAGGTCATCAAGTCGTTGTGGTGGATAACCTTGTTAATAGTAACAGAAAAAGTTTAGAAGTTGTTGAAAGAATCACAGGAGTTGAAGTGCCTTTCTATGAGGCAGATATTCGTGATACAGATACCCTTAGAGACATTTTCAAACAGGAAGAACCGACTGGTGTTATTCACTTTGCTGGTTTGAAGGCTGTCGGTGAATCTACTCGTATTCCTCTTGCCTACTATGACAATAATATCGCTGGAACTGTCAGTCTTCTAAAAGCTATGGAAGAAGCCAACTGTAAAAACATCATCTTCAGTTCTTCTGCGACAGTTTACGGAGATCCTCATACAGTGCCAATCTTGGAAAATTTCCCACTTTCAGTGACCAATCCATATGGCCGCACCAAGCTTATGCTTGAGGAAATTTTGACGGATATTTACAAGGCAGACTCAGAATGGAATGTTGTCTTGCTTCGTTATTTCAACCCAATCGGAGCCCATGAGAGTGGTGATTTGGGAGAAAATCCAAACGGAATTCCAAATAACCTTTTGCCATATGTGACTCAAGTAGCCGTTGGAAAATTAGAGCAAGTGCAAGTGTTTGGAGATGATTACGATACGGAAGACGGAACTGGTGTTCGTGACTATATCCACGTTGTCGATTTGGCTAAAGGTCACGTCGCAGCTCTGAAAAAAATCCAAAAAGGTTCAGGTCTAAACGTTTATAACCTTGGAACAGGTAAAGGTTATTCTGTTCTTGAAATTATCCAAAACATGGAAAAAGCAGTGGGACGCCCAATTCCTTACCGCATTGTAGAACGTCGCCCAGGTGATATCGCGGCCTGCTATTCAGATCCTGCAAAAGCCAAAGCAGAACTGGGCTGGGAAGCAGAACTCGGCATCACCCAAATGTGTGAAGACGCATGGCGTTGGCAAAGTAAGCATCCAAATGGGTTTGAAGACTAAGATGGTGATGTCAATCATTGTCCCCTGTTTAAATGAAGAGGAAGTACTTCCTCTTTTTTATCAGGCTTTGGAAGCTTTACTTCCAGATTTGGAAACAGAAATCGAGTATGTCTTTGTCGATGATGGATCAAGTGATGGGACCTTAGAACTGTTAAAAGCCTATCGGGAGCAAAATTCGGCAGTACATTATATTTCTTTCTCGCGAAATTTTGGAAAAGAAGCAGCCCTCTATGCAGGCTTGCAATATGCTACAGGAGACCTAGTGGTGGTGATGGATGCAGACCTCCAAGATCCTCCTAGTATGTTGCTTGAGATGAAAAAATTACTAGACCAAAATACAGACTTGGACTGTGTTGGGACACGGAGAACTAGTCGAGAGGGGGAACCTTTCTTTCGCAGTTTCTGTGCTAATCTCTTTTACGGCTTCATGAAAAAAATTAGTCCAGTAGCCTTGCCGTCAGGTGTCCGTGATTTTCGCATGATGAGAAGGTCTGTAGTCGATGCGATTTTAAGCTTGACTGAGTCCAATCGTTTTTCTAAGGGACTTTTTGCCTGGGTGGGCTTTAAAATCCACTATTTGGACTATTCAAACGTTGAAAGACAGGCTGGCAAGACCAGTTGGAGTTTTAGGCAACTCTTTTTCTACTCCATTGAAGGGATTGTGAATTTTTCAGATTTTCCCTTGATTATAGCCTTTGTAGCTGGTTTCCTATCTTGTTTTATTTCTTTGCTTATGACCTTTTTTGTTGTGGTTCGGACCCTCATTTTGGGTAATCCGACATCAGGTTGGACTTCTCTGATGGCTGTCATTCTCTTTCTTGGAGGCATTCAACTCTTGACCATTGGGATTCTCGGCAAGTATATCAGTAAGATTTATCTAGAGACTAAAAAAAGACCACTTTATCTCGTTAAAGAAAAAAGTGACCTTCCTGATTTTACAGAAAAAAATAAAGTGAAAAGACTATAATTTTGCATGGAAATATGCTAAACTAGAAAGAGTGAAACGTTCTTGTCAATTTACTATGAAAGATTAGTGTTGATCTTTAATCAAGGCACGTGTCGGACAGTTTCTAACAGCTTCTACGACATCCTGGCTAGGAGAAATTTCTTTTTCTAGTTGGTCAGGGTCATCGTAAAAGCGCACGATTCCATTATCGTGATAGTCAAATAAATCAGAATAAGTTTGGCAAAGCCCACAGGCAATGCAACGTTCAGGTATAAGTGTGATTTTCATATTTATATTGTAATAAGAAAAGTAAAAAAAAACAAGGAGTAAGGTATGGCAAAAGAACCGTGGCAAGAAGATATTTATGAAAATCAAGAAGAAACAAGAATACAACGTCGTAAGAGAGAACAAGGCGGAGGAGTCATTGCTAACCGTATCTTAACTATCTTAGCAAGTATTTTCTTTGTGATTGTAGTCGTGATGATCATTGTTCTTATCTATCTGTCATCGGGTGGGAGTAATCGTACGGCAGCCTTAAAAGATTTTCACGATTCTGATGCAAATGTAGTACAGATTTCATCTTCTAGTAGTTCAGAGCAGGCATCTTCTAGTTCAGAGGGTAAGGAAGAGTCATCTAGTAGTTCAGAACATTCAACAGATCCAGAAGGGACGACAAAAGTCTTGGCTGGAGAAGGAGAAGCAGCTATTGCAGCTCGTGCGGGGATTTCGATTGCACAGTTAGAAGCCTTAAATCCTGGGCACATGGCTACAGGATCTTGGTTTGCTAATCCAGGTGATGTTGTTAAAATCAAATAGGAGTTGATATGAAAACAATTCAAATTGCTATTGATGGGCCTGCTTCCAGCGGTAAGAGCACAGTCGCAAAGATTATTGCCAAGGATTTTGGATACACCTACCTAGATACAGGTGCCATGTATCGTGCAGCGACCTATATGGCTCTCAAGAACCAGTTAGGAGTAGAAGAAGTTGAAGCCCTTCTAGCCTTGTTGGACCAGCATCCAATTAGTTTTGGGCGTTCAGAAACTGGGGAACAGCTTGTCTTTGTAGGAGATGTGGATATTACCCATCCTATCCGTGAAAATGAAGTGACCAATCATGTTTCTGCTATTGCAGCAATTCCTGAAGTGCGTGAGAAACTAGTTTCCCTCCAACAAGAAATTGCCCAACAAGGCGGGATTGTCATGGACGGTCGCGATATTGGAACGGTTGTATTGCCACAAGCAGAACTGAAAATTTTCCTAGTAGCTTCTGTTGATGAGAGAGCAGAGCGTCGTTATAAGGAAAATATCGCCAAGGGAATTGAGACAGACCTTGAAACCCTAAAAGAGGAAATTGCAGCGCGTGACTACAAGGATAGTCATCGTGAGACTTCGCCTCTCAAACAAGCAGAGGATGCTGTCTACCTTGATACAACTGGTTTGAACATTCAAGAAGTAGTTGAAAAAATTAAAGCAGAAGCTGAAAAAAGAATGTAGATGTTGAAAAGCCGATAGATGGATATCGGTTTTTTCTAAATTTGTCAAAATGCTGATTTTAGGGTATAATAGTTGCTGTTCGAGAAATTTTGATTTTCAAAGAATAGTGAATGATGATAAGGAGAAACCATGAACAACTTACCAAATTGCCCAAAATGTAACTCAGAGTATGTCTACGAAGACGGTGCCCTACTGGTTTGCCCAGAGTGTGCTTATGAGTGGAATCCTGCTGAAGTTGCAGAAGTAGAAGATGGTCTTGTCGCGATCGATGCCAACGGAAATAAATTGGCTGATGGTGATACAGTAACCCTCATTAAGGATTTGAAAGTAAAAGGTGCGCCAAAAGATTTGAAACAAGGAACGCGCGTGAAAAATATCCGCATCGTAGAAGGCGACCACAATATCGACTGTAAGATTGATGGTTTTGGTGCCATGAAACTTAAATCAGAGTTTGTGAAGAAAATTTAAACATGTCAAAGAACTACAAACTTATATTTTATAGCCGTATCTTCTTGTTTCTAGCGGCTTTTACGGGAGTTTATCTTGAAATCGCCAAGCATGGTGGATTTGGGATGCTGCTCTATTATACGGTTCTGTCCAACCTTTTAGTCGCGATTTTTACGCTCTATCTCCTAAAGGTTATGAGCCGTTTAGGTGAAAACTGGCAAAGGCCAAGCCTCTTGCGCTTAAAAGGTGGGGTCACCATGAGTATCATGATTACCTGTGTGATTTACCATTTCCTTTTAGCGCCCATTGCGACTAATTTTTATACCCTAGAAAATTTCCTTTGCCACTATATCGTTCCCCTCTGGTTTTTAGCAGATACCCTCTTGTTTGACAAACAGGGTCAATACAAAATCTGGGATCCAGTTGTGTGGACGATTTTACCCTTGCTGTATATGATGTTTGCTCTTTTTAATGGCTTGGTACTGAAACTAGACATTCCTAATTCTAAGGTTAGTCCCTTCCCTTACTTCTTTTTGAATGTGAACAAGGGTTGGGATGTCGTGTTCAAGTGGTGTCTGATTATCTTTGTTGCCTATATGGTGGCAGGATTTATCTTCTACTTTATCAAGCAAATCAAGAGAAAGTCATCCTAATACTCTTCGAAAATCTCTTCAAACCACGTCGGTTTTATCTGCAACCTCAAAGCTGTACTTTGAGCAACCTGCGGCTAGCCTTCTAGTTTGCTCTTTGATTTTCATTGAGTATAAGATACAAGGGATTCATTTTCGAGTTTAAGAAGGAGTCTGTACACTAAAGAGGCTTCTTCTTTTCTTGCTTGAGAATTATCAATAGAGAAAGATATTAAGATAAAATATAGAAAGAGATTTCATGAAACAATTTTTAGAACGGGCCAGTATTTTGGCTCTCTCCCTCGTTTTGATTACCTCCTTTTCCATCTCGAGTGCCCTGCCAGCCATGTTTGACTATTATCAAGGTTATCCTAAGGAACAAATTGAGCTCTTGGCCAGCTTGCCTTCCTTTGGAATCATGATTATGTTGCTATTAAATGGTTTCTTAGAAAAAATATTTCCTGAGCGCTTACAGATTAGTTTGGGCTTGTTAATTTTATCACTGAGTGGAACGGCTCCTTTCTGGTATCAAGCCTATCCCTTTGTATTTGGAACACGGATTCTTTTTGGTTTGGGTGTTGGGATGATCAATGCCAAGGCTATTTCCATTATCAGTGAACGCTATCAAGGGAAAACACGGATTCAGATGCTAGGGCTACGCGGTTCTGCAGAGGTCGTTGGAGCCTCTCTCATTACCTTGGCAGTCGGCCAGTTGTTGGCCTTTGGTTGGACAGCCACCTTTCTAGCCTATAGTGCTGGATTTTTGGTGCTGACCCTTTATCTGCTCTTTGTCCCTTATGGAAAAGAAAAGAAAGAAGTCAAGAAAAAAACGAAGGAAGCAAGTCGTTTAACTCGGGAAATGAAAGGCTTGATTTTTATCCTAGCTATTGAAGCGGCAGTTGTAGTTTGTACCAATACGGCTATTACAATTCGTATTCCAAGTTTGATGGTGGAAAGAGGACTGGGAGATGCCCAGTTATCTAGTTTTGTTCTCAGTGTCATGCAGTTGATTGGGATTGTGGCTGGGGTGAGTTTTTCTTTCTTGATTTCTATCTTTAAAGAGAAACTGCTCCTCTGGTCAGGTATTACCTTCGGCTTAGGGCAAATTGTGATTGCCTTGTCTCCATCCTTGTTGTTGGTGGTGGTAGGAAGCATTCTGGCTGGTTTTGCCTACAGTGTAGCCTTGACGACGGTTTTTCAACTTGTCTCTGAAAGAATTCCAGCTAAACTCCTCAATCAAGCGACTTCATTTGCGGTTTTAGGCTGTAGTTTCGGAGCCTTTACGACCCCATTCGTTCTAGGTGCAATCGGCTTACTAACTCACAATGGTATGTTGGTCTTTAGTATCTTAGGAGGTTGGTTGATTGTAACCTCTATCTTTGTCATGTACCTACTTCAAAAGAGAGCTTAGGATTAGTTTCCTAAGTTTTTCTTTTTGTGATTTTTGCACCCATACAATTTTAAATTTTGTACCTTGTCTACAGACTAATTTCTTGATAAAATAGAAGTTATGACAAGATACAAAGCAACTATTTCCTATGACGGTTACTCCTTTGCTGGTTTTCAGCGCCAGCCCCATGCACGTAGTGTTCAGGAGGAACTTGAAAAAACCTTGACTAGATTGAATAAGGGGAAAGCCATCACTGTTCATGGTGCTGGTAGGACAGATAGTGGGGTTCATGCTCTGGGACAGGTCATTCATTTTGACCTGCCCTATCAAATGGATGAGGAGAAGCTCCGTTTTGCTTTGGACACCCAGTCTCCTGAAGATATTGATGTGATTTCGATTGAGCTTGTGGCGGATGATTTTCATTGCCGTTATGCCAAGCATAGCAAGACCTATGAGTTTATTGTGGATAGAGGACGTCCTAAAAATCCAATGCGCCGTCACTATGCTACTCACTTCCCCTACCCACTCGATGTGGAACGGATGCAGATTGCAATCAAGAAGCTAGAGGGAACACATGATTTTACAGGTTTTACAGCCTCTGGGACTAGTGTGGAGGATAAGGTTCGTACTATTACAGAAGCTAGTCTCAGGGTTGATGAGACAGGTCAGTTTTTGACTTTTACCTTTTCAGGAAATGGTTTCTTGTATAAGCAGATTCGCAATATGGTGGGGACACTGCTCAAAATCGGCAATAATCGCATGCCAGTGGAGCAGATTGACCTCGTTTTGGAGAAGAAGGACAGGCAACTTGCTGGTCCCACTGCGGCACCAAATGGTTTGTATTTAAAGGAGATTCGTTATGAAGAATAATCGTATTTTAGCACTTTCTGGAAATGATATTTTTAGTGGTGGTGGTTTGTCCGCTGATTTGGCTACCTATACCTTGAACGGCTTGCATGGCTTTGTAGCAGTGACTTGCTTGACAGCCTTAACAGAAAAAGGATTTGAAGTCTTTCCAACTGACGATACCATTTTTCAACATGAATTAGATAGCTTGCGTGATGTGGAGTTTGGGGGAATTAAGATTGGTCTTCTACCAACTGTCAGTGTGGCTGAGAAGGCCTTGGACTTTATCAAGCAGCGTCCAAGAGTGCCTGTGGTATTGGATCCTGTCTTGGTCTGCAAGGAAACGCACGATGTAGCTGTCAGTGAACTCTGCCAAGAGTTGATTCGTTTTTTCCCTCATGTCAGTGTGATTACGCCTAATCTTCCTGAAGCAGAATTATTAGCTAGTCAGGAAATTAAAACCTTGGAAGATATAAAGGCTGCAGCTCAGAAATTACATGACTTAGGAGCGCCAGCAGTCATTATCAAGGGAGGTAATCGCCTTAGTCAGGACAAGGCTGTAGATGTCTTTTATGATGGACAGACCTTTACTATCCTAGAAAATCCTGTCATTCAAGGGCAAAATGCTGGTGCAGGTTGTACCTTTGCCTCCAGCATTGCCAGTCACCTAGTCAAAGGTGATGAACTTTTACCAGCAGTAGAAAGCTCTAAGGCTTTCGTTTATCGTGCTATTGCACAAGCAGATCAGTATGGAGTAAGACAATATGAAGCAAACCAAAACAACTAAAATCGCCCTTGTATCCCTCTTAACCGCCCTTTCTGTGGTTCTAGGTTATTTCTTAAAAATTCCAACACCGACAGGAATTCTAACTCTTTTAGATGCGGGTGTCTTCTTTGCGGCCTTTTACTTTGGTAGTCGTGAAGGGGCTGTAGTCGGAGGACTAGCAGGTTTCTTGATTGATCTCTTATCAGGTTATCCTCAGTGGATGTTCTTTAGCTTGGTCAACCATGGCTTGCAGGGATTTTTCGCAGGATTTAAAGGAAAAACTCAGTGGTTAGGCCTTATCTTAGCAACGATTGCCATGGTAGGGGGCTACGCCTTGGGTTCAACTTTGATGAATGGCTGGGCTGCAGCCCTACCAGAAATCCTACCAAATTTCATGCAAAATATGGTAGGGATGATTGTAGGAATTATTCTTAGTCAAAGTATCAAGAAGATTAAGTAAAGAGGCTGAGCCAAAAGTCTTTCAAATCAGAAAAACGCATAGTACAGTGTTGAAACCTTGATACTATGCGTTTTTATTGTGGAAAGATTTTCCGAGAATATTAATCAAAATAAAGTAAATCTTTGCTGGTGCTTGTAAAGAGGTCGAAGCCGTCCTTGGTAACAACACCGCAGTCTTCGATACGGACGCCGACTTTACCAGGGATATAGATACCTGGTTCAACGGAGAAGCACATGCCTTCTTCGATGACCATGTCGTTTCCTTCCATGATAGATGGGAATTCGTGGACATCCATACCGATTCCGTGACCGAGACGGTGGTTGAAGTACTCGCCATAACCAGCTTTTTCGATGACCTCACGGGCAGCGCGGTCCACTTCATGGGCAGTCACACCTGGTTTGATAAAGTCAAGAGCAGCTTGTTGGGCTTCAAGAGTCAAGTTATAAATGTCTTTCTTGAATTGGTCTGGTTTACCAACAGCGACTGTACGAGTCATATCTGACGCATAGCCATTGACTAGAACACCCAGGTCAAAGAGGAGAAGGGCGTTATTTTCGACCTTATTAGCTGCTGGAATACCGTGCGGATTTGCAGCATTATCACCAGTCAAGACCATGGTATCAAAGCTCATTTCATAGCCTTCACGTTTCATGGCAAAGTCAATTTGAGCGATGATATCTGTTTCGGTCTTATCAAGAGAAATATTATCAAAACCAACCTTAACAGCCTTGTCCGCATAGAGACCTGCAACCATCATTTTTTGCACTTCGTCAGCTGATTTGATGAGGCGCATGCGTTGGATACGAGGAGTGAGGTTGTCAAACTCAGCAGTTTCAAAGACTGATTTCAAGCCATGGTATTTTGTCAAGATGAGATTGTCAAACTCAACAGCTACACGTTTGAAGTCAAGTTGTGGAAGAGCATCTTTCATTTTTTTCCATGGATTTTCAGAATCCACATAGCCCACAACTGGAAAAGAAACAGTGCTGCTTGCACGCTCAACCTCAAGGGCTGGAACGAAGAGGAGCGGTTCCTGATCAGCTAGGACAAAAAGGAACATTTGGCGTTCATGGGGATCACTGTAAAAACCAGTGAGGTAATTGATTGTGACGGGGTCAGATACGACAGCGACGTCTAGTTTTTCAGTTTCAAGATATGTTACGATTTGTTGTAATTTAGACATATGCTACCTTCTTTCTACCCCTCTATTTTGGCAAAAAAAGAGAGAAAATGCAAGGGAGAAGGGTAAAAGAAAAGATAAAAAGAACTCCGATATGATGACGGAGTTCTTTGATAGAGTTTTCCTTGGTTTAAGAAAAGTCAGCCTTGCTTTTAACATCGCTGTATTCTTCAGCGATTTCTTGGCTGAGAATGTCCTCATAAGCAGGGAGTTGAATGTCCTGACCATATTTCTTCTTGAGGGCAGTAGTGACTAGGCGATAAGCTAGATTGGCATTACGAGAGAGGATAGGCCCGTGGAAGTAAGAACCAAAGACATTCTTATAATGAACCCCTTCGCCGACCTTTTCTTCATTGTTTCCATTTCCATAGACAACCTGTCCCAGTGGTTTTTGGTCATCCGAGAGGAAGGTACGTCCTTGGTGGTTTTCAAATCCATAGTAGGTTTCATTGAAATCTTCATTGTGAATCTTGATGTCCCCGATAAAGCGGTTGTTGGTTTGATTAAGGGTATAATGTCCCATGACCCCTAGCCCTTCGATGCGTTTCCCTGAAGCTTCAATATAGTATTGACCCAATAGTTGGAAACCACCGCAGATAGCCAGAATCACACCGTCGTTTTGGATGTAGTTGTCAATGCTCTCTTTTTTAGCAGGTAGGTCGTCTGCAATAATACTTTGTTCAAAGTCTTGACCGCCACCGAAAAAGGCAATGTCGTAGTGGTTTTCATCAAAATCATCATGAAGTGAAACGATGTCAACGGTCACATGGGCTCCCAGTTTTTCAGCCACATACTTGAGCATGAGAATGTTTCCATTGTCCCCGTAGGTATTCATGAGGTTTCCATAGAGGTGAGCGATGTTGAGCTGATAGGGGTAATTGCCATCTTTTGAGGAAAGTGAAGTATAAACCATTAGTTCATCTCCTTTCTAACAATCTGACGACTAGCCAGCAGTTCGCGGAATTCCAGCATAGCAGTATAGGTAGCCAGGATATAGGCATGCTTGCATTCTTGATTCTCAATTGTCTTAAGAACTTGTTCCAGACTACTCGTTTCAGTGATTTTCTCAGCTGGATAGCCTGTTACTCGTAGACGACGAGCGATTTCAGAATGGCGAACACCGCCAGCGTTGATTTCGGGAATGTCCATGTCAGTGATTTGTTCAAAATCAGCATCCCAGATCCAGCTGGTATCAATACCGTCTGCATAGTTGGCATTAAGGAGGACTGATAGGCTAAATGGATAAGGTGCTAGTTTAATCATCTCGATAGCTTGAGTTGCACCGACTGGATTTTTAATCAAGACAAGGGTGCATTCCTTGTCCCCGATATGGAAGGTTTCTTGGCGTCCAAAGACAGCACGACTCTTATCAAATCCTTGCTTGATGAGTTGTGAATCAGCACCAAGGAAACGGGCGATGGCAACCGCAGCTAGGGCGTTGTAGATATTGTAGAGACCACCGATTTGAATACCGTATTCTTGTCCGTCAATGACAAAGCGAGAGCGATTGTTGGTCAACTCAACTAGTTCTGTCAAGCGATAGTCGAGATTAGGACGTTTACATCCGCAGCCTTCACAGATATAGGCACCCAAGTTTGCATAGGTATTATGCTCGTATTTGAGGATTCCTTGACAGTCAGGGCAGAGAATCCCTTCGGTATTATAGTGAGCCAGTTGGGCTGGCCCTTTCTCCAAGTCAAAACCAAAATACTGTACAGGATTTTGAATAGCTGGCTTGTAGAAAAGTGGACTGTCTCCATTAAGGAGGACAGTAGCTGTAGGCACCTTACGAATAGCATCCAAAATCATCTTGTAAGTTGTGTAAATCTCACCATAGCGGTCCATCTGGTCACGGAAGATATTCGTGATGACAAAAAGGCTTGGCTGGATATAGTCACAGATACGAGATAGACTGGCTTCATCGATTTCTAGGACGGCAATATTTTTCCCAGTTTTAGAAGACTTGGCTGTTAAGAAAGTTGTCGCAATCCCTGTAATCATGTTGGCACCACTTGGGTTGGTCAGAACTTGACCATAAACCTCTTTTAAAATGCCGACAGTGAGGGCAGTTGTCAAGGTTTTTCCGTTGGTTCCAGTGACCACGACAATCTCGTAGTTCTTAGCTAGGTTTTGTAAAATATCTTTATCAAATTGAAGGGCGAGTTTTCCTGGGAGCGTACTTCCACGGCCAAGACGACTTAAAACGAAGTGGGAAGAACGCCCAGCAAGAAGGCCCAAAGTAGTTTTTAATTTCATGTTTCTATTATATCATAAAAGAGGGAAAAGACAGATTTGATACTCAATGAAAACCAAAGAGCAAACTAGGAAGCTAGCCGCAGACTGTACTTGAGTACGGCAAGGTGAAGCTGACGTAGTTTGCATTTGATTTTCAAAGAGTATGAGGTTCCGCAGAAGTAAAAACAGCCCAAAGAGGGCTGTCAGTTAAGATGAGACTTCAACTTAAATCGCAAACAAGTCATTCAAGTTCTCAGCCAAGGTTGGGTGAGTGAAGATTTGTTTTGTGAAGTAAGTGTAAGGAATCTTGTTGTCCATAGCAACAGTGATGATGTTGATGATTTCTTGAGAACCTTCTGAGAAGATGCTTGCTCCAAGAATTTCTTTTGTTTCAGTATTCACAACAGCTTTGAAAGCTCCGCGAAGGTCTCCATTTACGTGACCACGAGGCATTGCTGCAACAGGGATTTCCTTAACGGCGTATGGAAGTTTCAAATCAGCTGCTTGACTTTCAGTCAAACCAACTTGTGAAAGTGCAGGTGTGATAAACATGGTGTTTGGTACATTGAGACGGTCTTCAAGAGTGTAGCTGCCATCTCCAGCAAGGTAGCTGTAAACAACACGGAAGTCATCAAGTGAAATGTAAGTAAATTGAAGGCCACCGTTGACATCTCCAACCGCAAAGACACCGGGAACGTTTGTTTGACAATGTTTGTCTACTTTAATAGCACCACGTTCAGTTAGTTCAATATCTGTATTTTCAAGTTGAAGTGGTTCTACGTTTGGTTTACGTCCTGTTGCGTAGAGAAGGGCATCGAAACGGTAAGTTTCGTTTTCAGTTACGACAAGGACTTGGTCACCGTCATTTTTGATTTCAGTAGTACGGATGTTTTGAAGCAATTCAATACCGTCTTCTTCCATGTATTGTTTAGCAAGAGCCGCGATGGAAGGTTCTGCACGAGGAAGGAAAGTATCCAAGGCATCTAGGACTGTAACCTTGCTTCCAAGTTTGTTGTAAAGACCAGCAAATTCAAGACCGATATTTCCACCACCAAGGACACCAAGGTTTTCAGGCAATTTGTCCAAGTTTTGGATACCTGTTGAGTCAAAAACGTTCTTGCTCGTAGCAAGTCCAGGGATTGGCAAGACGTTTGAAACAGCACCAGTGTTGATGACGATTGTTTCAGCAGTCAGTTCTTTCTTTTCATCACCAGCTTGGATTTCAATGACTTTATTTGAAAGGAAGTGAGCTTCCGCATCAAAGATGTCCACGCCTGTACCAGCAACAGTAGCATAGTTTTTACCGTTGAGGCGACCAGTGATAGTGTTTTTGGTAGCAATCACTTCTTCAAAAGACAAGTCCTTCTCAGCAGCAACTAGCAAAGTCTTAGTTGGGATACAACCGATGTTGATACAAGTTCCACCATACATAGCTTTGCTACGTTCAATGAGGGCAACTTTTTTGCCAGCTGAAGCCAATTTACCAGCTAGTGTTTTACCAGCTTTACCAAATCCGATAACGATTAAATCATAAGTTAACATTTAGAGTTCCTCCTATTCGAATTTCATTCTAGCACAAGAAAAAAACTTTTGCACAATTCTGCTACGCTTTAAAAAAGTTTATGAAATAGTGGAAATTTCATCCTTATTTTCTCTGAAAAATCGTTTACATGATTTTATCGACGGATTTAGCTATCTTTTGCTTCTCTCTTGTGTTATACTAGATAGGTTGCAAAGAAAACAGTACTTTTCTTTTGTGGAAAAGAAGCAACACGATTTTATATCCAGTATATGAAAATACGTCATAAAAAGAAAAGTATAAACTAAGCCCTATAGGGTGGCTTCGCACCACCTTTAGAAAGAAGAATAACGTGAAATTTAATGAATTAAACTTGTCTGCTGATTTGCTAGCAGAGATTGAAAAAGCTGGATTTGTAGAAGCTAGTCCTATCCAAGAACAAACTATTCCCTTGGCTCTTGAAGGAAAAGACGTTATCGGTCAAGCACAGACTGGTACAGGGAAAACTGCAGCCTTTGGCTTGCCTACCCTTGAAAAAATCCGTACAGAAGAAGCAACTATCCAAGCCTTGGTCATCGCTCCAACTCGTGAACTCGCTGTCCAAAGTCAGGAGGAACTCTTCCGCTTTGGTCGCAGTAAGGGAGTCAAGGTTCGCTCAGTATACGGTGGATCAAGCATTGAAAAACAAATTAAGGCTCTTAAATCTGGTGCCCATATCGTGGTGGGAACACCTGGTCGTCTCTTAGACTTGATCAAACGCAAGGCCTTGAAATTACAAGATATTGAAACTCTCATCCTTGACGAAGCGGATGAAATGCTCAACATGGGCTTCCTTGAAGACATTGAAGCTATCATTTCTCGTGTTCCTGAAAACCGTCAAACTTTGCTTTTCTCAGCAACTATGCCAGATGCCATCAAACGTATCGGTGTTCAGTTTATGAAAGAACCTGAGCATGTGAAGATTGCTGCCAAGGAATTGACAACAGAATTGGTTGACCAGTACTATATCCGAGTTAAGGAACAAGAAAAATTTGATACTATGACACGTCTCATGGACGTGGAACAACCAGAACTTGCTATCGTATTTGGTCGTACCAAACGCCGTGTAGATGAATTGACTCGTGGTCTTAAAATCCGTGGCTTCCGTGCAGAAGGAATTCATGGTGACCTAGACCAAAATAAACGTCTTCGTGTCCTTCGTGACTTTAAAAATGGCAATCTTGATGTTCTAGTTGCGACAGACGTTGCAGCGCGTGGCTTGGATATTTCAGGTGTGACTCATGTCTATAACTACGATATTCCACAAGATCCTGAAAGTTATGTTCACCGTATCGGTCGTACAGGTCGTGCTGGTAAGTCAGGTCAGTCTATTACTTTCGTATCACCAAATGAAATGGGTTACCTCCAAATCATTGAAAACTTGACCAAGAAACGCATGAAAGGTCTCAAACCTGCAAGTGCAGAAGAAGCCTTCCAAGCTAAAAAACAGGTAGCTCTCAAGAAAATCGAACGTGATTTTACAGATGAAACCATTCGTGCCAACTTTGAGAAATTTGGCAAGGATGCTCGTAAACTAGCTGCTGAGTTTACTCCAGAAGAATTGGCAATGTATATCTTGAGTCTGACTGTTCAAGATCCAGATAGTCTGCCTGAAGTGGAGATTGCGCGTGAAAAACCACTGCCGTTTAAACCATCAGGTAATGGCTTCGGCGGTAAAGGTAAGGGAGGTCGTCGTGGAGATGACCGTCGTGATAATCGCCGAGGAGACAACCGTCGTGGTGGTCGTCGTGATGATTTCAAGAAAGGCAGTCGTGGCAACGATCGTTTTGATAAGGAAAAACGTTACCGTAAAGATAATAAAAAACCACGCACTACTTCAAGTGAAAAGAAAACAGGCTTTGTGATTCGTAACAAGGGTGATAAATAAGAAAAAGCGGTTCAAAATGAATCGCTTTTTTATATAAGGAGACCGAATGGAAAAAGAAAGATATATATAATAGCTATATTATCTTCTTGTAATATTATAATACACAAAAATAGGGAACTTGTCAATAGAAAAGAAGCAATTTAATTAAAAATATTCTTGTTTTTTCAAATTGCAATTAAATAAGCAATTTTCAGATAATAATTGAAAATTCAAGCTGTTTATGTTATAATGATAGCGATTAAATTCGAGGTGAAAAATGGCACATTTATTAGAAAAAACTAGAAAAATTACTTCTATCCTGAAGCGCTCAGACGAGCAGTTGCAGGAAGAACTTCCCTACAATGCGATTACCCGTCAATTGGCAGATATTATTGACTGTAACGCTTGTATCGTCAATAGCAAGGGACGTCTCCTTGGCTATTTTATGCGTTACAAAACCAATACAGATCGTGTAGAGCAATTCTTCCAAACTAAGATTTTCCCTGATGACTATATTCAAGGTGCGAACATGATTTACGATACAGAAGCCAATCTGACAGTTGATCATGATTTAAGTATTTTTCCTGTGGAAAGTCGTGCTGATTTTCCTGATGGCTTGACGACTATTGCACCGATTCATGTATCAGGGATTCGACTTGGTTCTTTGATTATTTGGCGCAATGATAAAAAATTCGAAGACGAGGACTTGATTCTTGTTGAGATTGCCAGTACCGTTGTTGGAATTCAACTTCTCAACTTCCAGCGTGAGGAAGATGAGAAAAATATCCGTCGCCGTACTGCTGTTACCATGGCGGTTAACACCCTATCTTACTCCGAACTCCGTGCTGTTTCAGCAATTTTAGGGGAATTAAATGGAAATGAAGGTCAGTTAACTGCGTCTGTGATTGCAGACCGTATCGGAATCACCCGTTCTGTGATTGTCAATGCCCTTCGTAAACTTGAATCTGCGGGGATTATTGAAAGTCGCTCACTTGGAATGAAGGGAACCTATCTTAAGGTCTTGATTACAGATATTTTTGAAGAAGTGAAGAAAAGAGATTACTAATGACTAAGGCTTTAATTTCGATTGATTATACAGAAGATTTTGTGGCTGATAGTGGAAAATTGACAGCAGGCGCTCCAGCTCAGGCAATTTCAGATGCCATCAGCAAGGTAACTCGATTGGCATTTGAACGTGGAGACTATATCTTCTTTACCATCGATGCTCACGAAGAAAATGATTGTTTCCATCCAGAAAGTAAATTATTTCCTCCTCACAATTTGATTGGGACTAGTGGACGCAATTTATATGGAGATTTGGGGACCTTTTATCAAGAGCATGGTTCAGACAGTCGAGTCTTTTGGATGGATAAACGCCATTACTCAGCATTTTCAGGGACTGATTTGGATATCCGTCTGAGAGAGCGTCGCGTTTCTACAGTTATCTTAACAGGGGTCTTGACGGATATTTGTGTCCTGCATACAGCTATAGACGCCTATAATCTAGGATATGACATCGAGATTGTTAAACCAGCTGTTGCTTCCATCTGGCCTGAAAATCACCAATTTGCCCTAGGGCATTTCAAAAATACACTTGGAGCTAAGTTAGTAGATGAAAATCTAAATGAAATTTCAGAGTAACTTGGTTGGTGAAAATGAAAAAAATTTGAAAAAAGTGTTGACAAGCATCCTAAAAGTTGATATACTAGTAAAGTAATCGACGCGGGGATGGCGGAATTGGCAGACGCGCAGGACTAAGGATCCTGTGACCGCTTTAGGTCGTGAGGGTTCAAGTCCCTCTCTCCGCATAGGATAAGAGTTAGCTTAGGCTAACTCTTTTGTTTTTTATCAGATTTATAATATCCATGGTGGGCACCCCTCTCTTTCAGATAAATAATATAGTTTGAAATTTCTCCTAATTTTCTCTACTCTTTCTACTTTTTCCGAATAAATAGATAGTAGCAGTGAATCTAGTGAGCTTAGATTTAAAACTGTGGTATAATAAAAGGAGGAAAAGTATGACTGTACGTCATCCGGGCATCAGCCCAACTAATGACTTGGTTGCTAAGAAAATCTTCAGTAATCCAGAAATCACTTGTCAATTTATTCGCGATATGCTGGACTTATCAGCTAAAAATGTAACTATTTTGGAGGGAAGCAATATTCATGTCTTGCCTTCCCTGCCGTACTCGGCTCAGGATTTCTATACCAGTATAGATGTTTTAGCTGAACTAGATAATGGCACTCAAGTTATCATTGAGATTCAGGTGCATCATCAGAATTTTTTCATTAATCGTTTGTGGGCTTACTTGTGCAGTCAGGTCAATCAAAATCTTGAAAAAATTCGCCAGCAAGAAGGAAATACTCATCAGAGTTATAAACACATCGCACCCGTATACGCTATCGCTATTGTGGATAGTAATTATTTCTCAGATGATTTTGCTTTTCATAGCTTTAGCATGCGAGAGGACACTACAGGAGAGGTTTTAACCATAACCAATAATGGACAAGAAAACCATCTGGTCAAGATGGCGTTCTTGGAACTAAAAAAATACAGAGAAACCAGCAAAGATGCGGTTCGTAAACCGTGGTTGGAGTTTTTTGGGAATAAACCCTTTACCCAAGAACCTGAGCGAGCCATCAGTCAGGCAGATCAACTGCTGGACTATAAGAGCTGGTCCGAGGAGGACAGGAAAATGTTTAGTCAACTACGTATGCGAGAAGAACAGGCCTTGTTAGCACAGGACTATGCTTTGGAGCAAGCTGAAGAAAAAGGATTAGAACGTGGGAAAGTTGAGGGAAGAGAAGAAGGGAAACTTTTTGCCTTCCTAGATATGGTTCGTCAAGGTATCCTGACACCTGAGATTGCAAGTCAGCAATTGGGTATGACCGTCGCTGAATTTGAGTCACTATTGAAAGACTATCATTAGTAAAACCTAAAAATACAGAGAAACCAGCAAGGATAGCGTTCGCAAACCGTGGTTGGAGTTTTTCGGGAATAAACCCTTTACCCAAGAACCTGAGCGAGCCATCAGTCAGGCAGATCAACTGCTGGACTATAAGAGCTGGTCCGAGGAGGACAGGAAAATGTTTAGTCAACTACGTATGCGAGAAGAACAGGCCTTGTTAGCACAGGACTATGCTTTGGAGCAAGCTGAAGAAAAAGGATTAGAACGTGGGAAAGTTGAGGGAAGAGAAGAAGGGAAACTTTTTGCCTTCCTAGATATGGTTCGTCAAGGTATCCTGACACCTGAGATTGCAAGTCAGCAATTGGGTATGACCGTCGCTGAATTTGAGTCACTATTGAAAGACTATCATTAGTAAAACCTAAAAATACAGAGAAACCAGCAAGGATAGCGTTCGCAAGCCATAGTTGGAGTTTTTTGAGAACAAGCTTTTTGCTAAGCAATAAGCTTTATCCATAAAATGTAAGGACAGGCAATCTACCATTTAAAATAAAATAATGACAGATTTTTCCGAAGCAAAAGGTAAAATCTGTTTTTTGTTTATATTAAATTTTTATAATATATAGTCTAAAAATGCGGCACAATAAGCGTTGCATATATATATATATATATATATATTACAGAAATGCCTTGAAATAGTACGATTACAGCGTTTACATCTTTAGATGTTGTTTATGAAAATACTTGATTTTTTATTTTAAAAGAGATAACATATTATTGAGCCATTGTGTCTCGAAGATTTTAAACTTATTTTACTGAAACAATAGAAAGGACATATTTATGTTTGGTAAAAAATCTAATGATAATGGTGAAAAATTATACCGTTATTCTATTCGTAAGTACCATTTTGGTGCTGCAAGTGTTGCCGTAGCGGCATTAATGTTTTTCGCTAATGGTGCGGTTAAGGCAGATACTTTAGCTGTATCACCTGTTACGGCTAATACTGAAAAGGTAAATGCTGGTGTTACGGGACTGACAGAGGGAGTTCCCCCTAAAGAGAATCTTATAGAGAAATCAAAAGAAGTAGAGGGTGATAAAACAACTGTTGCTCAGAAGCCAGTGGATAAGTCTCCTCTCGTTCAGGCTATTAGTGAACTTCAAGCTGCGATTGCAAAAGCAGACGAGGAAAGTTTATTAAGTCTATCTAATCAACTTTCTCAATTAACCGATGAAAATAAGCGTTTACTTGATGGAGAAGACATTTCTCAGGAAGTGCTTACAAGACAAGTAAGTCGAGTTCAATCTCTTACAGAGCAAGTAGGTCAGCTTAAGTCTAAGACGGAAGATAAAACTTCTAACAAAGAAGAGAAAACTGATTCTAAAGCTCAAGATAAAAAAGAGCTCAAAGTATCTGATAAAGCTGTGATTCCTACTAATCAGGCTGAAGAAATCAAAGATGTTCAAAAAGATGACAACAAAGAGGAAGGTGCTGCTAATAAAGATAAATTGGAGGCGCTTTCTAAAAGTTTAATCACTTACTTAGATACTGCTAAAAAAATTGAACGCCCTGAGACTAAGAAACTCTTGGAGGGAGTAGAAGAAATTGTCCGCTCTGTCGAAAATGGGTTAGTGAATCCGAAATTAACTGCTTCGGAAATTGAAGAATTGATGAAGCGAGGTAAGCAAGCTGAGCAAAAACTTGTCTTAGCAGTAACTCGTGAACATTCAGGGAAACGTGATTCTCGAAATGGTCAGAGTATGGAATCGGGAACAAGTAACAGAGCTGCAGCTGTATCACGAGATTGGACTTCTGAAAAAAATATTTTAAGTTACCAACGCTTTCGTGCTTCTGATTTTAATGGGAATCTCCAAAACGGAAATAGACAATTTACGGAAAACAAAGTTGATATGACAGCTCGTTTTGAAATCATTAATGGAAGTAAGTATGTCGTTTATGATGTGTTCTTTAATAATGACGGGCGTGAGATGGGTGGAAGTACTCACCAAGTATTTTATAAATTGATTTTGCAGCCTGAAATTTTAGATTTAAAATCTAATGGAGGTTACAAAGATGATACATTAAAGGACTTGAAATTTGAAATATATCGAAAAAATGGGAATGTTGGAACTTTATCTCAAAATCCAAGGAATTTTTCTAAAACAGGAACAGCAAATTTTGATTTCTTGCATGAACATGAGAGAACCAAGGAAGGATTAACATATTATTATAATTTAGATATTCGTCACACTAATGACTCTTATGGATTAGATATGAGGGATACTTTTAAAAGTAACAATAATGATCCCTTTTTAGCAATGGCTGTATCAAGAAATAGTGTGTACGGCAAATTGTCATATGGTATCGGTGTGCTAACTCTTAACGATAGAGACGCTGTGCATATGCAAGTAAAGGCTAAGTTAAAGCCAGGTGTAACAGAAGAAAAGGTAAAAGAAGCTTATACATTAGCAATAGCTGGAACTCAGAGACCAACAACAAACCAATCTTATGTATTTGTATCGGGAAAAAATGCTAGTGAGAACTATACAAATGTACCAGATAGACCAGTAGTGCCAACCGTTCAACAAAATGAAGAATATCGGATTAAAGGTAAAGAAGTCACAAAGACAGTTGGGGAAACTATTGAGAATGTAAGTAATCCTGTATCATCAGGTTTTGTAGTCCGAAATGATAACACTACACACTTCCCTAGTGATGTGAGTTGGAGTTGGCCAAATGGACGACAACCGAATACTAATACTGCTGGAGTATTTCAGTATAATGTCACTGCCAACTATTATGATAATTCATCAAATTCGACAACCGTAACACTAAAAGTAAAGCCTAAAAAACCGATTATTAAAGCCAGCGAAGTAGAACATAAAAAAGGTTTAAAAGGACAATCGATTAGAGTGGATGTAGGAAGTGGAGTTAAAGATAATTCTAAAGTTAGGTTGTATGATAGAGGTAAACTTATTGGGGAAGGGAGAACAACTGGTACAACAGCTACTGTTACTGTTTCGGAAGCTTTGTCTGGCAATCCTATTACAGCAGAGACAATAGTAGAGCATGGTGGGACAGTGACCTCTGAACGAAGTGATGCTGTAATCCCAACAGAAGTTCCTGATAAACAACCACCAACAGTGTTACTAAATGGAAAAAGATTAACAACAAATGAGAATGATAATCGTTTTATTATTTATCGTGGAGCTGCATTTAATCCTACATTTAACGTAACAGACGAAAGTAGAATTGGTAGTTTGATGGTAAGAAACCTACCAAAAGGTGTTTATTTTAATAAAGTTAATAATGTAGATAGAGAACTTGTAGGAACATCTACAACTTTAAATCATACAATTTCTGATGATGATAGTAATAAAGTAGCAGATGATGCTACATTACGGGAACAAATTGCAACAGTTGAAGCATCTGACCAATATGGCAATAGCAAAACATATAAATTTAAATATCGTATTGTAGATATTCAAGCAAAAAATAGTACGACAGAAAATCGTGCGGTTGGAAGTACATTAGGAAATCCTCGTGATCACTTCAAAGTAGCAGAAAGTGATACTGTAGAGAACAATAAGTACTATCCAGATGGAATGCAGTTTAAATGGAAAGAGATCGATCTTAGAAATGCTAGAATTACTGATGTTGCTAATGGTACGCAGTTAAATGAGTTAGGAACTATTACTAAGTATACTGCTACAGCTGTATTCCCTGGTGTGAAGAATACGAAAGAAATAGATCGTGTAAATTATACAATCTATTCACCTACACAAAAAGCAATACCAATAACGTTTAATGTGAAGCCAAATGCGCCAACAATATCTCAACCTCAATTTAACGGTACAGCAGGTACAAGACCAAATGTGACTGTAGAAAATCTTCCAACAAATGCTCAATTACAAAAAGGAGCAACTGTAACGGTTGAGCTCTATCAAGGAACTACTAAAGTCGCTAGTAAGACTGTAACAGATAGAAACGGAACGACAACGTTATCCGCAAGTAACTTTACAACTAACTTAACAGAAGGACAACAAGTTCATGCGGTCGTAAAAGTTAGTGGAGGACAAGGCGCTACAGCTTATTCTGTAAGTTCAGATAATAGTGAAAATAGAAATGTTACAGGCTATAATCTAGTAGCTCGTGATATTATCAATGTTAAACGTGGAGAAACGATTTCAGCAGATGAGTTGAAGAGATTTATTCAAGTACAAGAAGGAAATCAACGAGTTGATTTACCTCAGGGGGCAACTGTCACAGCTACACTTGACACTAACAATATAAGAAGTGGAAGTGAAGAAACAAAAACTGTAGAAGCAACCGTTAATTTTGGAGACAATAGAACGAAAAAAGTTCGTTTAACTTATAAAGTTCTTAATACATTCCCGATTGCTAATACAATTTATGACTTTAAAGATGTGAATCGAAGTAACGGACATTCGGATTATTATGTTAATAAAGGGAACAATATTCCTGGGGGAATGAATTGGCTTTATAAACGTAGTGGAGGAGCAGAGCAAAGAGAAACGAACTTTACTAGAACTCTTGCATCAGATCCTGTAGGGACAACTAATTATACATTCATTGGTAGATATAATTATGGTCGATTTACAAACCCTAATACAACTACAGGCAATTTAGAACATACAGAGACATTAACGCATAAAGTGTTTGATATTGCAGATAGTAAAAATGTTTCTGTTAGCCAAGGAACTACATTAAGTGCCGAACAGGCAAAAGCTGCTGTGAAGAATGCTACTGGCTCTGATACTTTACCTAATGGAACAACTTATGAATGGGTAGGAAATAAGGTAGCTAATACATCAGGTAAACAAACATTCCAAGTGAAGGTTACATTACCACCATCACAAACAGGGAATAATTTACCAGCTGCAACTCAAGCGACACCAAGTAAGACAATCAATGTAACGGTGAACGTAACGCCACCAAAACCAACATTTGATAGTAATAAAGTGACTTCAACTTCACGTACTATTACAGGTACATTAGGTGGATTAAATGCTAATAGCAGTAATACAGTAGTGTCTGTTGCATTGAATGATGGAACTAACCGAGTATTGACAAGTGAAAATAATGGTGGAGTAAGAATCAGTGGTAATACGTGGACAGCAACACTTCCTGATGATGTAAAACTTCGTACATCGGTTGCTAAAAATGGTGAAACAACTCAACCAACTGGTTTAACAGTTACAACGAAAATTAAAGGTTCTACTACTGCGGACGATATTAGTGTAGTTAGTGATGTTAAAGCTGTTGAAATGGGTGATTACTCAGTAAATACAACAATTGCAGGTAGTAAACATATAGATGTTAAAGTACCACATGATGCAAAACGAATGGAATTACGATTCCATAATAGTACAGAAACAGGAAATACACCAAAAAGTATCGTTCTTGTACGTAGTCAAAATGGTGGAGACTGGCAAGTAGACTCTACAGCAACACCTGCAGGAGTAACGAATGTAAATAATTTCGTACAAGCTATTACTAATACTGTTAATGCATCAAATAAAGCAGAAAATCTTGTAACAATTACATTAAAAGAATCATATAATAATTCAAAACTTCGTATTAAAGAAGAAAATGCTTCAGGGGATAATACAGCTACTTACAGAACTGGTTTAGGATTACGAGTAGATTACAAACCAGAAACAAGACAAGCAGTCACATCAGCAGGAAATTGGAAAGTAGTTTCTGTAACAAATAATAAACCTACATTAGCTTATAAAGGAAGAGAAGCAAGTAGCGTTGACGCACGTAAAGTATTCCCATCAGGAACAAGTATTACTAAAGCAATGCTAGAAAATCTAGTAACTGTTGGAGATAGAGAAGATAAAGTTACAAATGAAGCTGACAGACCGTATGGTACACCAACTGTAAAAATTGTTTCAGGATTAACAGAAACACCAGGAAAAGCAACAGCCTCAGGAAGCTATGCAGTAGTACTTAAAGCTGTTGATAGTCAAGGAAAAGAAAGTGATCCGTTAACTGTGTATGTGGGAGTGGTGTCTACAGTTTTGAAATACCAACCGAAAGTAGGAGATGAAGCTAAAGGACAACCAATAGCAATCACAGTACCAGCGGAAAAAACTCATCAAGGAGATGTAGTAAGCTACACACCAGAAGAGATCACAGTAGACGGAAA
>NZ_WIJP01000015.1 GCF_009496155.1 Streptococcus mitis | reverse complement strand
CTGCAGTGGTTGTTTAATAAAATGTATCAGGACAGGTTTAATTAGAGATGAAAGCATTAAAAGGAATCATTATAGGAACTATCCTAGTATTTAGTATAGGGGTGGTTGTCTTCTTAGGGTTGAGTTTATATGCTTATGACAACTTGAAATATTATTCGGTCTACTATGCGCAACAGATGCCTCATAAGGAGGGGACAGAGCCTGACTTAGTCATGCTACTTGAAAATATGGGTTCGATTTATACCCCGAAAATTGAGGGGATTCGCTATGATGATGATGGGAATAATGCTATTGAAAATACCAAAACGGAAACAGTTCTGTCCAACTCTATGGGAAATTTTTTGTATCATAAAAATCGTGTAACTGTAGATTTTGATAGTACCTTTAGATTTTTCCATGTGACTGACTTATCAGGAGAGCAACCCAAAAAAGAGATTAATGAAGCTGAAATAAAACAGGAGATTAGGGAGGTGTTTGCTCCAGTTATTGATGCTCAGCCCAAACCTCGGCTCAACCTTCAGTGGTTGTTTAATAAAATGTATCAGGACAGGTTTAATTAAAGATGAAAGCATTAAAAGTAGTAATTTCTGTAATCATTGTAGTAGTGAGCATTGGCTTAGTAGTATTTATAGGAGCGAGTATGTATGCTGTTACTACGATTAATTTGCTATCTAACTCAGTCTATTATGCAAAACAGATGCCTCATAAGGAGGGGACAGAGCCCGACTTAGTTATGCTGATTGAAAATATGTGGTGGATTTATACACCAGAAATAGAAGGAATCCGCTATGATGATGATGGTAGAAATTTTATTGAAAATTCGACTAACCTAACTGGTAAACCGACAAATTTTGATGAACTTATTGGTGGTTATGGTTATAGCGATCAAAACGATGTAACCTATAAATTCAATAAAAATTTTTCTCTGGAGTGGGCTATTGACAAGGATTATAAAAAAATTGATCTAGCTACAGTTGATGAAAAAAAAATAAAAGAAGAGATTAGAGAAACCGTTCAACCCATACTTGATGTACAGAGTAAACCCCTCATCAATCTGCAGTGGTTGTTTAATCTACTGTATCAGGACAGGTTTAATTAAAGATGAAATCATTAAAAAGAATCATTATAGGAACTATCCTAGTATTTAGTATAGGGGTGGTTGTATTTTTAGGGTTGAGTTTATACGCTTATAGCAACTTGAAATATTATTCGGTCTACTATGCCCAACAGATGCCTCATAAGGAGGGGACAGAGCCTGACTTAGTTATGTTGATTGAAAATATGTGGTGGGTTTATACACCAGAAATAGAAGGAATCCGCTATGACGATGATGGAATGAATAGTATAGCTAGAAATATTGAGGGAAAGGAGTCAATATTCTCTGCATCAGGAGATTATTTAATGTTTCATTCTGGTACTGATAATCATTATCTCTTCGATGAAGTTTTTCGTATTCAAAGTGCATTTGATGAACATTATAATGATATTGAATTCAATCAACAACTAGTTTTAGATGAAATTAGAGAAACCGTTCAGCCCATACTTGATGTACAGAGTAAACCCCTCATCAATCTGCAGTGGTTGTTTAATAAAAAGTATCAAGACAGATTTAATTAGAGATGAAAGCATTAAAAGGAATCATTATAGGAACTATCCTAGTATTTAGTATAGGGGGTGTTGTATTTTTAGGGTTGAGTTTATACGCTTATGACAACTTGAAATATTATTCGGTCTACTATGCCCAACAGATGCCTCATAAGGAGGGAACAGAGCCCGACTTAGTTATGCTGATTGAAAATATGTGGTGGGTTTATACACCAGAAATAGAAGGAATCCGCTATGATGATGATGGAGAAAATGCTATTATTGACACTAAAAACAATTTTGTTTTATCAGAAACCATGGGAAATTTTTCATATCATAAATATCATCTCTCTATAGGTTTTGATAGTACCTTCAGATTTCACCATGTAAGTGACTTCACAGGAGAACAGCCAAAAAGAGAAATTCATGAGGATGAAATAAAACAGGAGATTAGAGAGGTGTTTGCTCCAGTTATTGATGCTCAGCCCAAACCTCGGATTAATCTGCAGTGGTTGTTTAATAAAATGTATCAGGACAGGTTTAATTAAAGATGAAAGCATTAAAAGTAGTAATTTCTGTAATCATTGTAGTAGTGAGCATTGGCTTAGTAGTATTTATAGGAGCGAGTATGTATGCTGTTACTACGATTAATTTGCTATCTAACTCAGTCTATTATGCACAACGGATGCCTCATAAGGAGGGAACAGAACCCGACTTAGTTATGTTGATTGAAAATATGTGGTGGGTTGATACTCCGAAAATTGAAGGTATTCGCTATGATGATGATGGAGCGAATTTTATCGAAAATTCTATTGATTCAAGTGGTCATCCTACAAGTTTTGGCGAGTTTGATGGAGGTTATCACTACAGTGATAAAAACGATGTGTCCTATAAGTTTGATAAGAATTTTGAGCTTGAGTGGGCTCTCGATAAAGAGTATAAAAAAATTGATACTGCAACAATTGATGAAACAGAGATAAAAGGAGAGATTAGAGAGACCCTTAAACCCATACTTGATGTACAGAGTAAACCCCTCATCAATCTGCAGTGGTTATTTAATAAAAAGTATCAAGACAGATTTAATTAGAGATGAAAGTGGATAAAGGTTTCATCTGATAAGCAAAGTTAATGTCAATTCTGCCATATGGAATAGAGAACTCGAAAAGTTTAGGGTTTTTCTATCTCTTTTGCTGATTTTGTGATATAATTAACACGTATAAAAAAAGAAGGAGTCATATCTAATGGCAAAATTGACTGTTAAAGACGTTGAATTGAAAGGGAAAAAAGTTCTCGTTCGTGTTGACTTCAACGTACCTGTAAAAGATGGCGTGATTACCAACGATAACCGTATCACTGCAGCTCTTCCAACTATCAAGTACATCCTTGAACAAGGTGGACGTGCAATCCTCTTCTCTCACCTTGGTCGTGTAAAAGAAGAAGCAGACAAAGCTGGTAAATCACTTGCTCCTGTAGCTGCTGACTTGGCTGCTAAGTTGGGACAAGAAGTTAAATTTATCCCAGGTGTTACACGTGGTGCTGAATTGGAAGCAGCTATCAACGCTCTTGAAGATGGACAAGTTCTCTTGGTTGAAAACACTCGTTACGAAGATGTTGACGGCAAGAAAGAATCTAAAAACGATCCTGAACTTGGTAAATACTGGGCATCACTTGGAGATGGTATCTTCGTAAACGATGCATTCGGTACAGCTCACCGTGCACACGCATCTAACGTTGGTATCTCAGCAAACGTTGAAAAAGCAGTTGCTGGTTTCCTTCTTGAAAACGAAATTGCCTACATCCAAGAAGCAGTTGAAACTCCAGAACGTCCATTCGTAGCGATCCTTGGTGGTTCAAAAGTATCTGACAAGATCGGTGTTATCGAAAACTTGCTTGAAAAAGCTGATAAAGTCCTTATCGGTGGTGGTATGACTTACACATTCTACAAAGCACAAGGTATCGAAATCGGTAACTCACTTGTAGAAGAAGACAAATTGGATGTTGCGAAAGCTCTTCTTGAAAAAGCTAACGGTAAATTGATCTTGCCAGTTGACTCAAAAGAAGCTAACGCATTTGCTGGCTACACTGAAGTGCGTGACACTGAAGGTGAAGCAGTTTCTGAAGGCTTCCTTGGTCTTGACATCGGTCCAAAATCTATCGCTAAATTTGACGAAGCTTTGACTGGTGCCAAAACAGTTGTATGGAACGGACCTATGGGTGTATTTGAAAACCCAGACTTCCAAGCTGGTACAATCGGTGTGATGGACGCTATCGTGAAACAACCAGGTGTTAAATCAATCATCGGTGGTGGTGATTCAGCTGCCGCAGCAATCAACCTTGGTCGCGCAGATAAATTCTCATGGATCTCTACTGGTGGTGGAGCATCAATGGAACTTCTTGAAGGTAAAGTTCTTCCAGGACTTGCAGCCTTGACAGAAAAATAAGATTTTATAAATAAATCAAAGAAGAGGGGAGTGAAAGTTCCTCTTTTCTTTTGCTCAAAATAAAAACGCTTCCTCTCAACTATTCCTCATAAAATCACCCAAATTATGATAAAATGGAAATAGAAAGTTGAGATTATGAGTTATTTTAAAAAATATAAATTCGATAAATCCCAGTTCAAACTTGGTATGCGAACCTTTAAAACAGGTATTGCTGTTTTTCTAGTTCTCTTGATTTTTGGCTTTTTTGGTTGGAAAGGTCTTCAAATAGGTGCTTTGACAGCTGTTTTTAGTCTGAGGGAGAGCTTTGATAAGAGTGTTCATTTTGGGACTTCGCGTATTCTAGGCAATAGTATCGGTGGCTTCTATGCTCTGGTCTTCTTCCTATTGAATGGTTTTTTCCATGAAGCTTTTTGGGTGACCTTGGTAGTTGTTCCAATCTGCACCATGTTAACCATTATGACAAATGTAGCCATGAATAACAAAGCAGGGGTAATTGGTGGTGTAGCAGCTATGTTAATCATTACCCTATCGATTCCGAGCGGCGAAACGATTTTGTACGTGTTTGCGCGTGTATCAGAAACTTTCATGGGAGTTTTTGTCGCAATTCTGGTAAATTACGATATTGACCGCATTCGGCTCTTTTTAGAAAAAAAAGAAAAATAATGTTACATTTTATAACATTATCAATTGACGTTTGTCTTTTTTTAGACTATAATAGACAGAAAGAAGGAAATTGTAAATGAAGGAAAAAGAATTTCGCCGAAATATGGCCGTTTTTCCTATCGGCAGTGTTATGAAGTTGACCGATCTATCGGCGCGTCAGATTCGTTATTATGAAGATCAAGAGTTGATCAAACCTGATCGAAACGAAGGGAACCGTCGCATGTATTCCTTGAATGACATGGATCGTCTGCTTGAAATCAAAGATTATATCTCTGAAGGTTATAATATCGCTGCCATTAAGAAAAAATATGCTGAACGTGAAGCGAAATCCAAGAAAGCGGTGAGTCAGACTGAGGTGCGTCGTGCACTTCACAATGAACTCCTCCAACAGGGTCGCTTTGCTTCGGTACGATCACCTTTTGGTCGCGGTTAGGCAACCGCAAGTAGTCATACATTAAGGAGAAAACTCATGCCAATCACAGCTGCAGATATTCGTCGTGAAGTCAAGGAAAAAAATGTTACCTTTATCCGTCTCATGTTCTCAGATATTTTGGGAACCATGAAAAACGTCGAAATTCCTGCTACAGATGAACAGTTAGATAAAGTCTTGTCAAACAAGGCTATGTTTGATGGATCTTCTATCGAAGGTTTTGTACGTATCAATGAATCAGATATGTACTTGCATCCTGACTTGGATACATGGACAGTCTTCCCTTGGGGAGATGAAAACGGAAGTGTTGCAGGTTTGATCTGTGATGTCTATACAACAGAAGGTGAACCATTTGCAGGTGACCCTCGTGGCAATTTGAAACGTGCTCTTCGTCACATGGAAGAAGTGGGATTCAAATCCTTCAACCTTGGACCAGAGCCAGAATTCTTCCTATTTAAACTGGATGAAAATGGAGACCCAACACTTGAAGTAAATGACAAGGGTGGCTACTTTGATTTGGCGCCTACTGACCTTGCGGACAATACACGTCGTGAGATTGTGAATGTCTTGACTAAAATGGGATTTGAAGTAGAAGCGAGTCACCACGAGGTTGCGGTTGGACAACACGAGATTGACTTCAAGTACGATGAAGTACTCCGTGCTTGTGATAAGATTCAAATCTTTAAGCTCGTTGTTAAAACCATTGCTCGCAAACATGGGCTTTACGCAACCTTTATGGCCAAACCAAAATTTGGTATTGCTGGATCAGGTATGCACTGTAATATGTCCTTGTTTGATGCAGAAGGAAATAACGCCTTCTATGATCCAAATGATCCAAAAGGAATGCAGTTGTCAGAAACGGCTTACCATTTCCTTGGCGGTTTGATCAAGCATGCCTACAACTATACTGCCATCATGAACCCAACGGTTAACTCATACAAACGTTTGGTTCCAGGTTATGAAGCGCCTGTTTACATTGCTTGGGCTGGTCGTAACCGTTCGCCACTTGTGCGCGTACCTGCTTCACGTGGTATGGGAACTCGTCTTGAGTTACGTTCAGTGGATCCAATGGCGAACCCTTATATCGCTATGGCAGTTCTTTTGGAAGTTGGTTTGCATGGTATTGAAAACAAAATAGAAGCACCAGCTCCTATCGAAGAAAATATCTACATTATGACAGCAGAAGAGCGTAAGGAAGCTGGCATCACAGACCTTCCATCAACTCTTCACAACGCTTTGAAAGCTCTGACTGAAGATGAAGTTGTTAGAGCAGCTCTTGGAGAACATATCTATACTAGTTTCCTTGAAGCAAAACGAATTGAATGGTCAAGTTATGCAACCTTCGTTTCACAATGGGAAATTGATAACTATTTAGATCTTTACTAATACTAATATAGAAGAAAGATTGCCTGTGGGCGGTCTTTTTTCTTGTGTTTTATATCGAGGTGTGATATATTTTATATAACGAAGTGCGATATATCGAACTGAATAGGAGGTACTTATAAATGGAATTAACGGATAAGGTTCGTCGGGTCTATCTTCCGATGACGGAAACGGGTTTTTATATCTTGTTCTGTTTGCAAAAGGAGCGTCATGGTTATAGTATTACGCAAAAGGTCAAGGAGATGACAGATTCACAAGTTTCGATTAGTCCTGGAACTATGTATGGAACCTTGTCAAAGATGGAAAAGGATGGTTTGATTTCCTTTGTCCGCGAAGAGGAAAAACGGAAAATCTATCAGATAACAGACTTGGGACGAAAAGTTTTGGAGATTGAATTGAAGCGTATTGAACGCCTCTACAGAAATAGTCGGGAGGAAGGATGATGGAAAAGAAAATTGTTTATCGAATTTTTACAATTGCGGATTATGAGAGGGAGGCTCTATACTTTAGAGAAATGCATGCTAAGGGTTGGAAACTTAGGAAAGTAAGCTATTCTATCTTATTGTTTGCAGTTAAGTATACCTTTGAAAAGTGTCAGCCTGAGCAAGTGTCTTATCAGTTGGATTTTTACCCAATGGAAAAATCAGAGAGAGCCTCCTATTTACAACTGTTTAAAGACTGTGGCTGGGAGCATATTACAGACTTTAATAGTTTTTCCTATTTTAGAAAAGCACATTCTGAAATTGAATCGAATGCAGAATTTGAAATCTATAATGACGCTGCTGGGAAGTTAGCTATGGTTAATCGCATTTTAAGACTGCGACTAGTACCTGTTTTACTTTTGCTAGCCGTACATATACCATTCTTACTCAAATTGCTCAATAGAAGTAATGCGTATGGTCTATGGAGTTTACTTGCGGTCGGGCTAGATATTTTCTTATCTTTAATCCTTTTGTTAATGGTTGTCTATATTAGCTGGAAGTTATGGCATAAAAAGAAGGAATTATCAGATTTATGATAGGGGATGCATGCTCAAAATTGGAGGGGAAGTCATGATAAATAAAAAGCAATTTCGGATTTTCACTATTCTTGATTTGGACAAGAAGGAAGAATATTTGCATGAGATGCATTTGAAAGGTTGGAGGTATAGAACGAGTCGTTTTGGTTTGTTCTATTTTGACCAATGTCAACCAGACGATGTCATCTACTGTATCTATGATTCTAGATTTCTTAAAAAATATAAGCATGAACTGCAAGATTTTAGAGATAGAGGTTGGGAATTGATAGAAACAGGTTTTTGTTCAATTCTTCGTAAACCAGCTTCTGATATACTTTCAGAGGATCAAGTATATATTAGTAATAATCTTAGGTGGGAAGTTATGCGATCTAGACTTCGTTCCTGTACAGCTACTTTCTTAGGTGGTTTTGTTGTTTGTATGAGTTTATTTAAAGAAGAACTTTCTATGTCTTTCTTTATTATTTTTCTTTTATATGCTTTAATGATTTCTTATTTAATCCATGGTTTTTTCAGACTTAAAAGGAAATACCAAGTAGATGAACAGTGAGTTTCTAGGTCTTCAGACTGATTTTTAGCACTCTTGACAAAAGAGTGCTAATTTTTTGAGTTTTTGTCTTGACATTCTCTTCTAAGGGTGTATAATAGAATCATAAGTTAGCACTTAGATGTATCGAGTGCTAATCGATCAGACAGAGAGGAGTGATGAGATGGTCACAGAGCGTCAGCAGGATATTTTAAATCTGATTATTGACATCTTTACCAAAACGCACGAACCTGTCGGATCCAAAGCTTTGCAAGAGTCTATTAACTCTAGCAGTGCTACCATTCGTAATGATATGGCAGCTCTAGAAAAGCAAGGTTTGCTTGAGAAGGCTCATACTTCAAGTGGTCGGATGCCAAGTGTTGCTGGTTTTCAGTACTATGTGAAACACTCACTGGATTTTGACCGATTGGCTGAAAATGAGGTGTATGAGATTGTCAAAGCCTTTGATCAGGAATTCTTCAAATTGGAGGATATTCTTCAAGAGGCTGCTAACCTGCTAACAGACTTGAGTGGTTGTACGGTAGTGGCGCTGGATGTTGAGCCCAGCAGGCAACGGTTGACAGCCTTTGATATCGTTGTTTTAGGTCAACATACAGCCTTGGCAGTATTCACCCTAGACGAGTCGCGAACGGTTACCAGTCAGTTTTTGATTCCAAGGAACTTCTTGCAGGAGGACTTGCTGAAACTGAAGAGCATCATTCAGGAACGTTTCCTCGGGCACACCGTTCTAGATATTCACTACAAGATTCGGACAGAGATTCCGCAGATTATCCAGCGTTACTTTACAACAACGGACAATGTCATCGATCTCTTTGAACACATCTTTAAAGAAATGTTCAACGAAAACATTGTGGTAGCTGGCAAGGTCAATCTCTTGAATTTTGCTAATCTAGCGGCCTATCAGTTCTTTGACCAACCGCAAAAGGTGGCTCTGGAGATTCGTGAGGGGCTGCATGAGGAACAGATGCAAAATGTTCGTGTTGCGGATAGTCAAGAGTCCTGCCTAGCAGACCTAGCGGTGATTAGTAGCAAGTTTCTCATTCCTTATCGGGGAGTTGGAATTCTAGCCATTATCGGTCCAGTCAATCTGGATTACCAACAGCTAATCAACCAAGTCAATGTGGTCAACCGTGTTTTGACCATGAAGTTGACAGATTTTTACCGATACCTCAGCAGTAATCATTACGAAGTACATTAAGATTGAAATCATTAAAGGAGGCGAAAATGGCCCAAGATATAAAAAATGAAGAAGTAGAAGAAGTTCAAGAAGAGGAAGTTGTGGAAACGGTAGAAGAAGCAACTCCTGAGAAGTCTGAGTTGGACTTGGCAAATGAACGTGCAGATGAGTTCGAAAACAAATACCTTCGTGCTCATGCAGAAATGCAAAATATCCAACGTCGTGCCAATGAAGAGCGTCAAAACTTGCAACGTTATCGTAGCCAAGACTTGGCAAAAGCAATCTTACCATCGCTCGACAACCTTGAGCGTGCACTCGCAGTTGAAGGTTTGACAGACGACGTTAAAAAAGGATTGGAGATGGTGCAAGAAAGCTTGATTCACGCTTTGAAAGAAGAAGGAATCGAAGAAATCGCAGCTGACGGCGAATTTGACCATAACTACCATATGGCCATCCAAACTCTCCCAGCAGACGATGAACACCCAGCAGATACCATCGCCCAAGTCTTCCAAAAAGGCTACAAACTCCATGACCGCATCCTACGCCCAGCAATGGTGGTTGTGTATAACTAAGATACAAAGCCCGTAAAAAGCTCACAGTAAAAATAGGAGATTGACGAAGTGTTCGATGAACACAAGGAAATCTATCTTTTTTACCCAGAGCTTAGGGCGTGTTCGATTAGGCAATTCTGACGGTAGCTGAAGCAACTCGTCAGAAAACGGCAATCGCTATAGCGTTTGCCTAGCCTCCTTACAAACTCGTCGTCGAAATAAAATCGATTTCGACTCCTCGTGTCGTAATATAATAGAAAACTTGTCCGAAACGACAATAAACTATGAAGAAAGATAAAATATGTTTGGCTTTGTAATAGTGAGCAAAGCGAACCAAAGACGATACTCTTCTCCGTGGCGCTACTTGCGCAAACTTTGAGACCTTAGGCTCAAAGTTTAGTCAAAGAGCTTGACGAAGTCAAGCTCTGACGGCGCCGCCATTTAAGAAGAGTATCAAAAATAAAAATAGAATATAAAATTTAAGGAGAAAAACACATGTCTAAAATTATCGGTATTGACTTAGGTACAACAAACTCAGCAGTTGCAGTTCTTGAAGGAACTGAAAGCAAAATCATTGCAAACCCAGAAGGAAACCGCACAACTCCATCTGTAGTATCATTCAAAAACGGCGAAATCATCGTTGGTGACGCTGCGAAACGTCAAGCAGTCACAAACCCAGATACAGTTATCTCTATCAAATCTAAGATGGGAACTTCTGAAAAAGTTTCTGCAAACGGAAAAGAATACACTCCACAAGAAATCTCAGCTATGATTCTTCAATACTTGAAAGGCTACGCTGAAGACTACCTTGGCGAAAAAGTAACTAAAGCAGTTATCACAGTTCCAGCTTACTTCAACGATGCTCAACGTCAAGCAACAAAAGACGCTGGTAAAATCGCTGGTCTTGAAGTAGAACGTATTGTCAACGAACCAACAGCAGCAGCCCTTGCTTACGGTTTGGACAAGACTGACAAAGAAGAAAAAATCTTGGTATTCGACCTTGGTGGTGGTACATTCGACGTCTCTATCCTTGAATTGGGTGACGGTGTCTTCGACGTATTGTCAACTGCAGGGGACAACAAACTTGGTGGTGATGACTTTGACCAAAAAATCATCGACCACTTGGTAGCAGAATTCAAGAAAGAAAACGGTATTGACTTGTCTACTGACAAGATGGCAATGCAACGTTTGAAAGATGCAGCTGAAAAAGCGAAGAAAGACCTTTCTGGTGTAACTTCAACTCAAATCAGCTTGCCATTTATCACTGCAGGTGAGGCTGGACCTCTTCACTTGGAAATGACCTTGACTCGTGCGAAATTTGACGATTTGACTCGTGACCTTGTAGAACGTACAAAAGTTCCAGTTCGTCAAGCCCTTTCAGATGCAGGTTTGAGCTTGTCAGAAATCGACGAAGTTATCCTTGTTGGTGGTTCAACTCGTATCCCAGCCGTTGTAGAAGCTGTGAAAGCTGAAACTGGTAAAGAACCAAACAAATCAGTAAACCCTGATGAAGTAGTTGCTATGGGTGCTGCGATCCAAGGTGGTGTCATCACTGGTGATGTCAAAGACGTTGTCCTTCTTGACGTAACGCCATTGTCACTTGGTATCGAAACAATGGGTGGGGTATTTACAAAACTCATCGACCGCAACACAACAATCCCAACTTCTAAATCACAAGTCTTCTCAACAGCAGCAGACAATCAACCAGCTGTTGATATCCATGTTCTTCAAGGTGAACGCCCAATGGCAGCAGATAACAAGACTCTTGGACGTTTCCAATTGACTGATATCCCAGCTGCACCTCGTGGAATTCCTCAAATCGAAGTAACATTTGATATTGACAAGAACGGTATCGTGTCTGTTAAAGCTAAAGACCTTGGAACTCAAAAAGAACAAACAATTGTGATCCAATCTAACTCAGGTTTGACTGACGAAGAAATCGACCGCATGATGAAAGATGCTGAAGCTAACGCTGAAGCAGATAAGAAACGTAAAGAAGAAGTAGACCTTCGTAACGAAGTAGACCAAGCAATCTTTGCGACTGAAAAGACAATCAAGGAAACTGAAGGTAAAGGCTTCGATGCAGAACGTGATGCTGCCCAAGCTGCACTTGATGATCTTAAGAAAGCTCAAGAAGATAACAACTTGGACGAAATGAAAGCAAAACTTGAAGCGTTGAACGAAAAAGCTCAAGGACTTGCTGTAAAACTCTACGAACAAGCCGCAGCAGCCCAACAAGCTCAAGCAGGAGCAGAAGACGCACAAGCAACAGGAAACGCAGGCGATGACGTCGTAGACGGAGAGTTTACGGAAAAATAAGATGCAAAGCCCGTTAAAACCTCACAGTGAAAATAGGAAATCTGACGCAGAAACTTTAGTTTCTAGGAAGATTTGTCTTTTTCACCAAGAGGTTAGGGCGTGCTCGATTTAGCATTACTAGTTTGATTTTTAAAACTCGAACGTCGTAATGATAGTAAGAAATCCAGAGGTTGCAACCCAGCCTCTGTTTTTCGATAAAATAGAGGATGTTGCATATGAAAAAAGTACTTTGTATCATTTATCCTAATTTTTCTCTTTATGAGATAACCGCTTTGACAAGCACTTTAGCTCTGTCTTTTGACATCACAATTGATTATGTCGCTTCTGAGAATTCGATGGTGGTCTCTGAGGATGGTTTGTCCTGTCAATCGACGAAAACATTGGATCAGATCCGTATAGAAGATTATTCTTGTGTGATTTTGCCAGGAATGATAAATATAGGTCCTACTCTACAAGATGAGAAATTGATCTCGTTTTTGAGAAGTCTTAATGAGCAGGATATTCTAATTGCAGCCATTTCTTCAGCGCCCCTTTTATTGGCGAAAGCAGGCTTGTTGAACGACACGAAATTTACAGGTGGAATTTGGCAAAACTTCTTTGACTATTTTGAATTTCTTCCACGTGAGAATTTCCAACCGAAAGTTCTTGTCCAAGATAAACAAATCATTACGGCTATCGGTTTTGCACATCAAGAGTTTGCAAGAAAAGTGATTTTCGGTTTAGGGTTGGCAGAGAATACGGACAACTATTTTAAAGAACAGAACGAGTATGCTGAAGAGAATTTGATATTTACTCTATCAGAGGAAGAGTTTGATCAAGTGAAGCAGAGTATAGAAAACAGCCTCTAAAGATTTACATGAAAATTATAGAAAGGAATAAGGGTGTTCAGGGAATTGAACACGGGTTCCCAAATTTCTTACTCAATATAAAAGAAAGGAATTGAACCCGACCTAAATTCTCGGAAAAAAGATAAATCTGCCTAGGAGCATTGCTCCAGCGCCAGATTTCCTATTTTTCAGTCGAATTTTACGGTCTTGGTATCTTGTATGAACAATACTGAATTTTATGATCGTCTGGGGGTGTCAAAAAACGCTTCGGCAGACGAGATCAAAAAGGCTTATCGTAAGCTTTCCAAAAAATACCACCCAGATATCAACAAGGAGCCTGGTGCTGAGGACAAGTACAAGGAAGTTCAAGAAGCCTATGAGACTTTGAGTGACGACCAAAAACGGGCGGCCTATGACCAATATGGTGCTGCGGGTGCCAACGGTGGCTTTGGTGGTGCAGGTGGTTTCGGCGGTTTCAATGGTGCAGGTGGCTTCGGTGGTTTTGAGGATATTTTATCAAGTTTCTTCGGCGGAGGTGGTGCTTCGCGCAATCCAAATGCTCCTCGTCAAGGGGATGACCTCCAGTATCGTGTGAACTTGACCTTTGAAGAAGCTATTTTTGGAGCTGAAAAAGAAGTTAAGTATAACCGTGAAGCAAGTTGTCGTACATGTAACGGCTCTGGTGCTAAGCCAGGAACAAGTCCAGTCACTTGTGGACGCTGTCATGGTGCTGGTGTCATTAACGTTGATACGCAGACTCCACTTGGTATGATGCGTCGCCAAGTAACCTGTGATGTCTGTCACGGTCGCGGAAAAGAAATCAAAGACCCATGTACTACATGTCATGGAACAGGTCATGAAAAACAAGCCCATAGCGTACATGTCAAAATTCCTGCTGGTGTGGAAACAGGTCAACAAATCCGCCTAGCAGGCCAAGGTGAAGCAGGCTTTAACGGTGGACCTTACGGTGACTTGTATGTAGTGGTTTCTGTGGAAGCCAGCGATAAGTTTGAACGTGAAGGAACCACTATCTTCTATAATCTGAACCTTAACTTTGTCCAAGCAGCTCTTGGTGATACAGTTGATATTCCAACGGTTCACGGTGATGTTGAATTGGTTATCCCAGAGGGAACTCAGACTGGTAAGAAATTCCGCCTACGTGGCAAGGGAGCACCGAGCCTCCGTGGCGGTGCAGTTGGTGACCAATACGTTACCGTTAATGTCGTAACACCGATAGGCTTGAACGACCGCCAAAAAGCAGCGCTTAAAGAATTCGCAGCTGCAGGTGATTTAAAAGTCAATCCAAAGAAAAAAGGCTTCTTTGACCATATTAAAGATGCCTTTGAAGGAGAATAAAGCAAAAAGAGCCGTCGGGCTCTTTTTAAAGCGTAAACAAGCTATATCCCGTCAACTATACACCACAATTTAGACAACGCATTCACCATTTCATAACTAATACTCTTCGAAAATCTCTTCAAACCACGTTAGCGTCGGCTTGTCGTATATATGTTACTGACTTCGTCAGTTATATCCACAACCTCAAAACGGTGTTTTGAGCAGCCTGCGGCTAGCTTCCTAGTTTGTTCTTTGATTTTCATTGAGTATAAACAAAAAGAGCTGTCGGGCTCTTTTTATTTATCTTCAGTTTCCTGCAGTTCTTTTATCACAGCCAGTCTAGTCTGAATATCCTTCTCCAAGACTTTAAATTTGTAAGTCAGGTCTTCTTGGTATTCCTTGATGAGTTCTTTTTGCTGGTCGATGATTTGTAGGCTGTTTTGGATAATATCCACATCATCCTTGATTGCTTGAACTCGGTCAGTGGTATTCAAGACTTCATCTGTGATGGTTTGGCGATTTTTTGTGACCAGATAACTTCCAGCTGCAGCTCCTGCAAATAGCAGTAGGTTGGATAATTTCATGGCAACTCCTTAGGCGTTTTTGATGGTTTCAGCGACTTGGGCAAGTTTGTCAAAGTCTGGTTCGTGGGCGATAAAATCAATCTTGAGGTCATCGTCCGCACTGTAGCGAGGCACGAGGTGAACGTGGGTATGGAAGACTGTTTGCCCTGCGATTTCTTCACAGTTGGCAATGATATTCATACCAGCAGCTTTGGTGGCTTTCATGACTTTTTGAGCCACTGTTGGTACTTGGGCAAAGAGTTGGCTGGCGCTAGTAGCGTCCATTTCCAAAAGATTGCGATAGTGTTCTTTGGGTACGACCAAGGTATGTCCAGGTGTCACTTGCGAGATATCAAGAAAGGCAAGAACCTGCTCATCTTCATATACTTTTGAAGCAGGAATTTCCCCTGCGATGATTTTACAAAAAATGCAATCTGACATAAAATCTACCTCTACTGTATTGAATTTTGATATAATATAGCTACATTATACCAGATTTGGAGAAAATATGTTAGAAATTAAAAACCTGACAGGTGGCTATGTCCATGTCCCTGTCTTGAAAGATGTGTCTTTTACCGTTGAAAGTGGGCAGTTGGTCGGTTTAATCGGTCTCAATGGTGCTGGGAAATCGACGACGATCAATGAGATTATCGGTCTGTTGACACCTTATAGTGGTTCTATCAATATCAATGGCCTGACCCTGCAAGAAGATGCGACTAGCTACCGCAAGCAGATTGGCTACATTCCAGAAACGCCCAGCCTGTATGAGGAATTGACCCTCAGAGAGCATATCGAAACGGTTGCTATGGCTTATGGTATTGAACAGAAAGTAGCTTTTGAGCGAGTGGAACCTTTGTTGAAAATGTTCCGTCTGGAACAGAAATTAGATTGGTTCCCTGTTCATTTTTCAAAAGGGATGAAGCAGAAGGTCATGATTATCTGTGCTTTTGTGGTGGATCCAAGTCTTTTCATCGTGGATGAGCCTTTCCTTGGTCTTGATCCGCTGGCTATTGCGGACTTGATCCAACTTTTGGAAGTGGAAAAGCAAAAGGGTAAGTCTATTCTCATGAGTACCCACGTGTTGGATTCGGCGGAGAAGATGTGTGATGCCTTTGTCATTCTCCATAAGGGAGAGGTGCGTGCCAAGGGAAATCTCCTGCAACTGCGCGAAGTCTTTGATATGCCTGAGGCTAGTTTGAATGATATTTACTTGGCTCTGACCAAAGAGGAGGACCTATGAAAGACTTGTTTTTAAAGAGAAAGCAGGCTTTTCGTAAGGAGTGTGTCGGTTATCTGCGCTATGTTCTCAATGACCACTTTGTCTTGTTCCTGCTTGTCTTGCTGGGGTTTTTAGCCTACCAGTACAGTCAACTCTTGCAATATTTTCCTGAAAATCATTGGCCTATTCTTTTGTTTGTAGGAATTACGTCTGTTTTACTTTTGCTTTGGGGAGGAATTGCCACTTATATGGAGGCTCCAGACAAGCTCTTTCTCTTAGTTGGAGAAGAGGAAATCAAACTCCATCTCAAGCGTCAAACTGGCATTTCCCTAGTCTTTTGGCTCTTTGTCCAGACCCTTTTCTTGCTGTTATTTGCTCCCTTATTTTTAGCCATGGGTTATGGCTTGCCTGTTTTTCTGGTCTATGTGCTTTTATTTGGGGTAGGAAAATATTTCCTCTTTCGTCAAAAGGCTAGTAAATTTTTCATTGAAACTGGACTGAACTGGGACTATGTCATTTCCCAAGAAAGCAAGCGTAAGCAAGTCTTGCTTCGTTTCTTTGCCCTCTTTACGCAGGTCAAGGGGATTTCAAACAGCGTCAAGCGTCGTGCCTATCTGGACTTTATCCTAAAGGTTGTTCAGAAGGTACCTGGAAAGATTTGGCAAAATCTCTATCTGCGTTCTTATCTACGAAATGGAGACCTCTTTGCGCTCAGTCTCCGTCTGCTCTTGCTTTCTTTGCTGGCGCAGGTCTTTATCGAGCAAGCTTGGATTGCCACAGCAGTGGTGGTTCTCTTTAACTACCTCTTGCTCTTCCAGTTGTTGGCTCTCTATCATGCCTTTGACTACCAGTATTTGACTCAACTCTTTCCGCTGGACAAGGGGCAAAAAGAAAAAGGCTTACAGGCTGTAGTCCGAGGATTGACCAGTTTTGTTTTATTTGTGGAATTAGTTGTCGGTCTTGTGACCTTCCAAGAAAAACTGGCCCTTCTAGCCTTACTAGGAGCTGGTTTGGGTTTACTAGTCTTGTATTTGCCTTATCAGGTAAAACGTCAGATGCAGGACTAACATTGCCTATATGACACTAAAAAAGAAGTTGAGTTCAGTTTGACTCAGCTTCTTTTATTTTTACAAGATAATGGTTGGTCCGTAGAGACTCAACTTGGTCTTGACTTGGTCAAAGTGGAAACGGTCATAGGCACGCCAAGCGGCGCGAGTAGGAGCATCTGGATTGAGGGCGCTGAGTCCCATGAGAAGACTGGAAGTCTGGTAAAATTTTTCCAGTTCAATCAAGAATCGATTGTCCACTGTTTCAGCCTTGGCTAGAAAACCAAGAATAGAGTTTAGTTGCTCCTGAAAGCGGACGTCGTCAGCTGTTGCTTGTTTGCATGCTTGATAGGCTTTGTTTAAGTCAGTAATCAAAGTCTGAGCTCTTTTGATAGGGTCTGCATCTGTCATGAGAATTCCTCCTTTAATCTGGGTGCTAGTCTTGTTTCTAGCAATTGTATTTTGATACTGTCAGTCTATCACTTTTATCTCCTTTTTCGCCTTCAAATCTTTAATTGTCCTTGAAATTTCCTGAATGGTACTGTTAAAATTTTATGATAAAATAGTTGTAAGATTATCATGCTTATTTTAGGAACAAGCTACCTTTCAGGAGCGTTTAAGGTCTGTTTAGGATTTGGTGGGCTTGTATCAAAGTATTTTTGCTATTCTCTTTTTAGGAAGAAATTGAAACAAGGGGAGTAAAAAGATGAGAATATTTGTTTTAGAAGATGATTTTTCCCAACAGACTAGGATTGAAACGACAATTGAGAAACTTTTGAAAGAACATCAGATTATTCCTAGCTCTTTTGAAGTTTTTGGTAAGCCAGACCAACTGCTGGCAGAGGTGCATGAGAAGGGTGCCCATCAGCTATTCTTTTTGGACATTGAGATTCGAAATGAGGAGATGAAGGGGCTGGAAGTGGCTAGAAAGATTCGGGATCGAGACCCCTATGCCCTGATTGTCTTTGTGACAACTCACTCGGAGTTTATGCCCCTGTCCTTTCGCTACCAAGTGTCTGCTTTGGACTACATTGATAAGGCTCTTTCAGCAGAGGAGTTTGAATCTCGTATCGAGACAGCCCTTCTCTATGCCAATAGTCAAGACAGTAAAAGTCTAGCTGAAGATTGCTTTTATTTTAAATCAAAATTTGCTCAATTCCAGTATCCTTTTAAAGAGGTTTACTATTTCGAAACGTCGCCCAGAGCCCATCGTGTTATTCTCTATACCAAGACAGACAGGTTGGAATTTACAGCGAGTCTAGAGGAGGTTCTCAAGCAGGAGCCTCGTCTCCTGCAGTGCCATCGCTCTTTTCTTATCAATCCAGCCAATGTGATACATTTGGATAAGAAAGAAAAACTCCTTTACTTTCCCAATGGTGGAAGCTGTATGATTGCGCGTTATAAGGTCAGGGAAGTGTCTGAAGCTATCAATAACTTGCACTAAGTGAGGTAATGTAATGGAAATAGTTTGGAAGATAGTATATACATTTTTGATAGTTGGATTGGAATTGTTTATATTTTTTAAGGTGGATGGAATTGTTCTAACTCTGGAGAGATTTTTTAAAGCTTTTCTTTTTAAGTTACTTTTAGCAGTCGTTTTTGTAACGATTAACTATATAGTAGGAAATACTTACCTATCTTATTTTACGGAACCCTTGTACGGTATAGGCTTGTCTTTCTTATTGTTAAGAGGGCTTCCTAAAAAACTCCTTTTCTTTTATGCTCTCTTTCCAATGATATTGGTGAATCTCTTTTATAGAGGTCTTTCTTATTTTGTGCTTCCATTTTTGGGACAAGGGCAAGTACATGATGATTACTCTTTGATTTGGTTGTGTATAATAATTTCCAATTTCTTCATTTCTCTAGCCTTTTTGAAATGGTTAGACTATGATTTCACTAACTTGAGAAGGGAGATTCTAGATAAAGCTTTTCAAAAGTCCCTGACTAAAATTAACTGGATAATGGGGGCTTACTTTCTTGTCATGGAAAGTCTGTCTTACTTTGAATATGCATACGATATCCAATCAAAAACTGTTCGCCATCTCATCCTAGTCTTTTACTTGCTCTTTTTTATGGGAATTATTAAGAAATTGGATACCTATTTGAAGGACAAACTCCATGAGAGACTGAACCAAGAACAGGCCTTGCGCTACAGAGATATGGAGCGATATAGTCGGCATATAGAGGAACTTTACAAGGAAGTTCGGAGTTTTCGCCATGACTACACCAATATTTTGACCAGCTTACGTCTGGGCATTGAAGAGGAGGACATGGAGCAGATAAAAGAGGTCTACGACTCCGTCTTAAAGGATTCTAGTGAAAAATTGCAGGACAATAAATATGACCTTGGACGACTCGTGAATGTTCGTGATAAAGCCCTCAAAAGTCTTCTAGCAGGGAAATTTCTAAAAGCCAGAGATAAGAACATAGTCTTTAATGTCGAAGTTCCTGAGGAGATTCAAGTCGAGGGGATGAGCCTACTTGATTTTCTAACCAT
This sequence comes from Streptococcus mitis, assembly GCF_009496155.1. Lineage (GTDB taxonomy): Bacteria > Bacillota > Bacilli > Lactobacillales > Streptococcaceae > Streptococcus > Streptococcus mitis_BQ. The sequence continues at coordinate 46,622 of NZ_WIJP01000015.1, read as the reverse complement.
TGTGTCTATCCTTTGTGACAATGCTATTGAAGCCAGTGCAGAGGCCAGTCAACCTCATGTTTCAATCGCCTTTTTAAAAAATGGAGCACAGGAGACCTTTATCATTGAAAACTCCATCAAAGAAGAGGGGATCGATATTTCTGAAATCTTCTCCTTTGGAGCCAGTTCTAAAGGGGAGGAGAGAGGAGTTGGTCTCTATACCGTCATGAAGATTGTGGAAAGCCATCCTAATACCAGTCTGAATACCACCTGTCAAAATCAAGTCTTTCGTCAGGTACTTACTGTGATACATGCAGAATGATAAAAAATAAGACCGAGAGTTCTTGTTTCTCGGTCTGTATGGTTGAATAGTTAATCAAAGTAGTTTTGAGTTACAGTAAATTGCTTGTATGAAATAATTTTCTCTATCATCAACTATCGGGAGGGGCTTCTAATTTTTGAAATCTAATTCTGCTATATCTACTTTTTATTTTTAGTTTTTAACAATCCTATTATAGATAGAGTTATTAAAGTTATGGACATTAAACTGCTAAAAATAAATACTTTTGATGTTAATCCAATAGAAAATAGTAATATTCCATAAAAAATATTGGATATGTAATAAATCTTATTTTTCATGATTACTTGCCTCCGAATATAGATTCTTGCTATGTTACAAATGTGACAAGTTTAGTATAGCGCTGTTTTTAAAAACATTTCATCCAAATCTTGAATGGTTATTGAAACATCTTGAATTGAACAAAGAACTTTCTCCTTACCAAAATAACGAATATCATTCATAAACCGAAAAATAATATATGTTATCATTATTTTTTGCTATAATGGTTAATGAGCTTACCATTCTTGTCTTCAATAAAAAATCAGTATTTGAAGAAAACTAGGAAACTAGTTATAGACAGTACTGCTTTACGGCGAGATGGTGTTGCAATAGTTTGAAAAATATTTCTTGGGTTCGAAACAAAATACTATAGTATATGAGGTATCCTATATGAATAAGAAATCCTTTTTTATCATCTGTTCTACGTTGATCATAGCATCGAATCTTCTCATGATTTCCGTGGTGAACGAGGGAGAAGAAACAGGGAGCAACCTGTTTGTGATTGCTATAGCCTGTGTTATGCTACCAGTCTTTTTATATGCAGTTGAAAACCAACTGACTTCATCAATAAGAGGAGAATCCATACTCCTGATTCAGTTGACAGTTATATCTCTACTCCGTCTTATCAACAGAATAGGTAGTACGCCTGAAATCTTCAACATTATTATTACCCTTCTCGCTTTGGCAAGTGGGACAGCTGCTATCCTTGTTGCAATCATGAGAATATATGAGAACAGACGGAAGTGAGGCTGAATAGTTTTCGATGTATTTTCACATTGTTAAATTCCCCTAGGGCAAGTATGTTTTTCATGCTTGCTTTTTTTATTTTTAACAATTCAAGATGTTTTGATGACCATTTATGATTTGGATGGAAAATTTTAAAAAATAGTAGTATACTAAACTTATTAAAGTTGTAATAGGACGAAAGTAAAAAGAGGTATTCCTCGTGAATGCAAAAACAATGTTACCATTGGCTATTATGCTTGCTTAAAGGATTGAGCTTGTATGTAGAGGAGCTGTACTTGGAGGTAATTATGGATTTCAAAAGTTTTCTTATTGTTTTTGTTGTTGGTATGTTTGTTTCTTTTATTACTTATTTCATTAGGGAAAAAATTTTAAAATCTCCAAAGAAGAATAAAGATAGATCTAGTTAGATAAAAAGATTTTTTATCGCTAGTTTAATCTACAGTGGAGTTTCTTTAATATTGTTTCGCCTGTCAAAATGATATGTGATAGCAGGATAAAAAATCTACAAATTAAGTTGATATCAATACGGTGTAAAGAGCAAGTATGTTTTTCATGCTTGCTTTTTTTAATTTTTTACAATTCAAGATGTTTTGATGACCATTTATGATTTGGGTGATCCAAGGTCAAAATGAGTGCTATACTGGCAGTGTAAAGATTCTAGCTTAACTAATACTCTTCGAAATCTCTTCAAACTGCGTCAACTTCGCCTTTCCGTATATATGTTACTGACTTCGTCAGTTCTATCCACAACCTCAAAACGGTGTTTTGAGCAGCCTGTGGCTAGTTTCCTAGTTTGCTCTTTGATTTTCATTGAGTATAAGATAAAGCGTACATTCAGGAGGAAATCTTATGAAGAAAAAAATATTTGTCATTTTCATCTTGTATCTGATCATGTCCATCTTTCTATATCCGCTTAGGGAGAGTGCTTGGTATCATCTATTTTATACCATAGCCTATGTGATTGCTGCTATGATCTATTTTGCTTTAACTAAAAAGAAAGGAGTAAAAAAATGAAAACGTTTCTTGCTAAAAAACGGAACATCTTTCTTGCAAGATTGTTCCTAGGTCAGTTGCCCTTACTTGTCTCCACTTATCTATTTCTATCTCGTCAGTTTTTAAATTTTTCCTTGGTTTTCCAATTTCTCTTAGTGGTTATTAACTTGGCTTCTATCTTGGTCACTGTTTATCTCACTAGGGAAATGAGGATAAGGGAATTTGAAGATGATGATTTGGTTAGTCCTAGAACCAATCAACTCATGTTCATTGGCTTGACAGGTTTTATGTCTATTATTTGTTTGTATAGAGGTATCACAGCAGGAGAATCCTATCAGCAATTAATTGCCTATATTGGTGCTATTCTCTGCTTGATCATCATGCTTCTGCTCATGTGGGGCTTGAAGTATTATAAAAAGTAAGTGGATAATGAAGTTTTTGCAATTTAAGATTAGGATGAAAAAAATTAATAAACAGTAATACTAAACTTGTCAAAGTTGCAACAGGACAAAAAATAAATGTATCAATCTTACAGGTTTTATTCATAGTAAATACTTATAAAGTATATTGTATGAACCAGATTGAAGTGTATATCAATTTTGTAAAATAAAATGGGGGGCTTGATGAAATTTCAAAACTGTAGTTCGCAATTTGGCCTATGTTTATTTGGTCTGTACTTAGTTGTAGACCATCAGGATTTATTAAACTTTATTATTGGAGGTGCGCTAATTATTACTTCCATTATATCGTGTTATGTTAATTATAAGAAATACAAAAGGAGAAAAAATGATTGATTTAGCAAATCTACAAACAGGGGACAATGCTAAAAAATCATCTAGACATTCAAGAAAGGATAAACTATGAAAAACATAAGTTCTATCTTTATAAAAGTGCTGACTTGCTTTTTACTTACTTTTGCTATTCAAGTTGTACCATTATCTGTTGTTAGACGATTTTATGACGGAGTGATGGGAGAAGTATTCGGTGTTGGTGTCTACTTTTTATCTTTCTTTATATGTTTAACAATTATTGTATATCTTGTTAAGAGATGGGGGGATGAGACTACTTTAGATCGCTTACCAATCAAGTGGGTAGAATTGAGATGGATTATTTTTGCTTATCTAGCTAATCTAATTTTAGTAGTTAGTTTTATATTTTTTACTACCGTCCTTGGAAAAGCCCACGATAACACAAGTTCTTTGAGTTTTTTTCAACATTTTGAAACTAGTGGTTTCTTTTATACAGTTCTATTTTGGTTGTCAACTGCTTTTACTCAACCTCTTTTGGAGGAGATGCTTTTTAGAGGAATCATTTTAGGAACTTTAGAAAAATATTCTCCTATTTTTGCTGTTTTTCTTTCAGCTGTTCTTTTTGGATTTGCTCATGATGGAGAGATTATTTCTCAGCATCTTGTGACAGGACTTGTATTGGGTTGTCTTTATATAAAGCAAAGAAATCTATATTCCTGTGTAGTTGTACATGGCTTAATGAATGCTACTATTACGTGTCTCTTTTTTCTGGCTACTTAAGTTGAACAGGTGAGTATGTGTCGTTCTTTGTCTGATAGTATATGAAAGGAGCAAAGAAATGAAAACGTTTCTTGCTAAAAAACGGAACATCTTTCTTGCGAGATTGTTCTTAGGTCAGTTGCCTTTACTTGTCTCTACTTATCTGTTTCTATCTCGTCAGTTTTTAAATTTTTCCGTAGTTTTCCAATTTCTTTTAGTAGTTATTAACTTGGCTTCTATTTTGGTCACTGTTTACCTCACTAGAGAAATGAGGATAAGAAAGTTTGAAGATGATGATTTGGTTAGTCCTAGAACCAATCAACTTATGTTCATTGGTTTGACAGGTTTTATGTCTATTATCTGTTTGTATAGAGGGATAACAGCAGGAGAATTCTATCAGCAATTAATTGCCTATATTGGCGCTATTCTCTGCTTGATCATCATGCTTCTACTCATTTGGGGCTTGAAGTATTATAAAAAGTAGGGGTTAATGAAGTTTTTGTAATTTAAGATATCTCGATGACAATTCAAGATTTGGAAAAATTTTAAAAAACAATGATAGACTAAATTAGCAAAAGTTGCAACAAAACAACAAAACAAAAAAACAAAAAAGTAGTATTTGTTATAAATATAAAAACGATGGAACAATTTGAGATTATGGATACTGATATGCTTGCTTGCGTTGAAGGTGGTTTTGGAGGTTGGGGAGATATGCTTTCTGTTTTATTGGGTGGACTAGCACTGTCTCCAATTTTGGATCAATTAAATGGTAAGTGGCCTATTATACATCCTTCAAAACCATGTAGTCCTTATGGTATAGGGGGAACTCCAAACTCATGTAATGGTATTTAAAAAGGATTGAAGCTATGAAGGCAAAATATGGGAATCAAATTGTTGATGTTTGGGAAATTGGTCAAGCAACTCCTAAACCAAGTTGGGTAGAGGAAGCTTTTCAAAAAAATTATATGGTTTGGTTGGATAATCATGTGCGCATTCTAATGGCAGGTCTTAACACTTCTCTCGCAACGAATATCAAGTTTGGTCTAGTTGGAACAGTTGGAGGAGGATTTGCTGGTTATGGAATGTATGTTCTTGGTTATCCAGGTGATTATATAGATATCACCAATCATAGAGTTGTTTCTGCTAAAACATTTCACAAAAGTTATCAAATTTTAGAAAATGATTAGATATCATTTAATTGTAATTGAGAAAGCTATGAAAAAAATATTTTTTAAAAAACGGAACATCTTTCTTGCGAGATTGTTCCTAGGTCAGTTGCCCTTACTTGTCTCTACTTATCTATTTCTATCTCGTCAGTTTTTAAATTTTTCCTTAGTCCTCCAATTTCTTTTAGTGGTTATTAACTTGGCTTCTATTTTGGTCACTGTTTACCTCACTAGGGAAATGAGGATAAGAGAGTTTGAAGATGATGATTTAGTTAGTCCTAGAACCAATCAACTTATGTTCATTGGTTTGACAGGTTTTATGTCTATCATTTGTTTGTATAGAGGGATCACAGCAGGAGAATTCTATCAGCAATTAATTGCCTATATTGGCGCTATTCTCTGCTTGCTTATCATGCTTCTACTCATTTGGGGTTTGAAGTATTATAAAAAGTAGGGGCTAATGAAGTTTTTGCAATTTAAGATATCTCGATGACAATTCAAGATTTGGATGAAAAATTTTAACAAATAGTGCTATACTGAAATTGTCAAAGTTGCAAAGGTTGCTGCTACATTATGTTAAAAATCGCTCTTGATTGATAAGCTGGATTTGTTAGGAAAGGAGTAAATAATTATGGATAAGAAAAAGATAGTTTCGACTATAATATGTATAGTATTTCTTGTAGTGTCAGTAGATAATTTTTTTAGAGACTTAACCCCGTTATTGTTCATTTTAAATATTATTGGCCTAACTTGTTTTTTAGTGTTAACATACACTAACATAAAAGAGATACTCTTAAATATAAGTAAATGATGGTTTGGTTAGTCCTAGAACCAATCAACTTATGTATATCGGCTTGACAGGCTTTATGTCTATTATCTGTTTGTATAGAGGTATTACAGCAGGAGAATTCTATCAGCAATTGATTGCCTACATTGGTGCTATTCTCTGCTTGATTATCATGCTTCTACTCATTTGGGGTTTGAAGTATTATAAAAAGTAGCTTTCTTTCCTCTTTTATCAGGATATTTGAGTAGAAGACTCTATTAAAAAGTTCGTGAAATAAATGAATGGAGGTATTTAATATGAAATACAGATTATTTCTTGTTATTTTCTTGAGCAGTATGTTGAATATTCTTTTAGGGACATTTTTACAAATCTCTAATGTATCGATTGGGTGGCTGGTTCTCTACAGTGGCTTGTTTGAAGCAGGAGTTTTTCTTCTTACCAATAAAGGGGTGACGGTACAAATCAAGGAGGCAGACATTAAAAACCGTTTTAAATTTATTTTTGGAAAAACGATATGGTTTCAAATTCTTTTGCTCATCTTTTTGATGGTCAAACTTTATCTTGGTTTGGATGTGAGGTTGATTTTATTCTATGGACATATTTTCATTGTCTTTAATGCCTTAATGTATCTATTATCTAGTAGTCAGGTTAGACTTAAAAAGAACAAACTGTCTTCTTAATCTTGCAGTAATAGAGCCTGACAAGAGGAGATCATCATGCATAAACGCTTATTTTTCCTAGATTCAAAAACCTTAGACTGGTTGACACCCTATATTCTAGTCTTGGCTTCTGACACCATTGCCTTTAATGTTTTTGTGCTAACCTTTGTATCTGTGGTGGTCTTTTATTTCCTGAGTCCCATGTTAGCTTTAATGGCTATATTCTTAGGGGCTGGTTATGTTGTCGGATTTTGGTTACTCAAATGGTTTGTATTGGAAAGGTTAGAGCGAAAGGATGACTTGTAGGGAAGTCTGTTTGTTGAGGAGGATAGTTTTATGGCCATTTTCAATAAATGTCATGCCTTGTTTTTGGGATTTTTAGTATTTGCAATCGTTGGTGCAGCGGGTTATTCCATTAATCAAGGGGATTATTTTCAACACCAGTACACATTCATTATTATAAAGAGTCTCTTGCTTTTCCTTAGTTTTGGTTATGCGAAATGGTTTGACATGATTTCTTTTGGGATGTTAAGCAGGAAACAACTCTTGCTGTTCATTGGAATTTTTCTTCTCACTGTGCTTGTAAGTATTAGCTATCATGCTTTTTTCTCAGTTGTTTCTGGTGCTTCGGATCAACACCTTGAGGAAGCTAGTAAAGGACTTTCGCTTTCTTTTATTGTTAGTGCTACAGTTTTGGCACCTATACAGGAGGAATTCATGTTTAGAGGGCTTCTTCAAGGTGCAGTTTTTGATAATTCTTGGCTGGGGCTTGTACTGACTTCCTCTCTCTTTTCTTTCCTGCATGAACCTTATGATATTCCTTCGTTTTGCTATTATCTTTTCGGGGGCTTGTTGCTGGGCTTTGCCTATAAAAAGAGCCAAAATTTGTGGGTTTCTACTCTAGTCCATATGTTTTACAACAGTTTGCCACTCTTATATTATTTATAAAAATCATGAAAAGGTAAGCAGAAGACGGTGCTTGCCTTTTTCTTTCTAGAATGATATCCCAAGCCAATCCAGAGGCTTTTCTTTGAGAATCAGGTCTGGAGCGGTTGACGAATAGGCCAAAAACTAGTAGAATAGTAAGGAAACTTTATACGGAGGAAAGAAATGGATTTGGGTGATAATGAGCTAACACTGACTCCCATACCTGGGAAAAGTGGCAAGGCTTATATGGGTAGCTATCCTGATGGGAAGCGTATCTTTGTAAAAATGAACACCTCTCCAATCCTACCTGGTCTAGCTAGAGAACAAATTGCTCCACAATTATTATGGAGTCGCCGTTTGGCAGATGGGCGTGATATGTGTGCTCAAGAATGGTTGACAGGCAAGATATTGACCCCCTATGATATGAATCGTAAACAAATCGTCAATATCTTAACCCGTCTTCATCGCTCACGTCCGTTGATGACACAGTTGAGTCGTTTGGGGTATGCCATGGAAACACCTGTAGATTTACTACAGTCTTGGCAAGAAACGGCTCCAGATGCTTTGCGTAAAAATCATTTTATCAGTGAAGTGATGGCTGATTTACGTCAGACTATTCCAGGATTTAGAGAGGACTATGCGACCATTGTCCATGGAGATGTACGACATAGTAATTGGATTGAGACAGATAGTGGCTTGATTTATTTGGTAGATTGGGATTCGGTTCGCTTGACCGATCGCATGTTTGATGTGGCCCATATGCTCTGCCATTATATTCCAGAACATCAGTGGAAGGAATGGTTGACCTACTACGGCTATAAGTACAATCAAACGGTATTGAATAAATTGTATTGGTACGGTCAATTGTCTTATTTGAGCCAGATTTCCAAGTATTATATGAACCAAGATTTAGAAAATGTCAATCGGGAGATTCATGGCTTACGTCACTTCCGAGACAAGTATGGAAAGAGAAGATGAGAGTTAGAAATCGTAAAGGGGCGACAGAATTACTAGAAGCAAATCCCCAGTATGTGGTCCTCAATCCCTTGGAAGCCAAGGGGAAATGGCGGGACTTGTTTGGCAATGACAATCCCATTCATGTGGAAGTTGGAAGTGGAAAGGGTGCCTTTGTTTCAGGTATGGCCAAGCAAAACCCTGACATCAACTATATCGGGATTGATATTCAAAAGTCTGTTTTGAGCTACGCTTTGGACAAGGTTCTTGAAGTTGGAGTGCCTAACATCAAGCTTCTGTGGGTAGATGGTTCTGACTTGACTGACTACTTTGAAGACGGTGAGATTAATCGCTTGTATCTGAATTTTTCAGATCCATGGCCGAAAAAACGCCATGAAAAGCGTCGTTTGACCTACAAGACCTTCTTGGATACCTTCAAGCGTATCTTACCTGAAAATGGAGAAATTCATTTCAAGACGGATAACCGTGGCTTGTTTGAATATAGCCTAGTGAGCTTTTCTCAGTATGGCATGAAGCTCAACGGCGTCTGGCTAGATTTACATGCCAGTGATTTTGAAGGCAATGTCATGACAGAATACGAGCAAAAATTCTCCAACAAGGGGCAAGTTATCTACCGAGTTGAGGCTCAGTTTTAATCTAAAGAGATTTCAAAAACTGTTTCGCATTCAAAAAGTAAAACGAATCATATATTCTAAGGATTTAGTTCTGAATTGCACAGAATTAAGTCCTTTTAGTGTCATTTTAAAACAGTAGTTTTTGCTAAGTGTGTATTTGCGGCTCGATAAGTGGTATAATGAAAAGGTTATGAGAAATAGTATAAATCCTCTTGTATTCTATCTTTTCTTTTTCCTTGTGATAGTTGGTTTGATTTTTTCTGACTATCAACAACATAGACAGGTAGAGGTGCAAGTAGAAAAAACTGAAACAACTATTGAAACCAGTGAAGGAGAGGAAAATAAGGTTATCGAAGACAGATTAGCCGCGATGACCTTGGAAGAGAAAGTGGGGCAATTATTTTGGGCTAGAGTTCCTTCTAATCACCAGATAGAAGATCTCCAATCCTATCATTTGTCTGGTTATATCTTATTTGGCAGAGATTTTGAGGGTCGAAGTTTAGAGGATATAAAGGCTTTGACAAAGGGCTACCAAGCTGCTGCCAAGATTCCTTTGTTGATTGGTTCAGATGAAGAAGGAGGGACAGTGACTCGTATTAGTTCGATTTTAAAAACTCCTTTTCAATCTCCTATGGCACTTTATCATCAAGGGGGGATGGAGGTAGTGCTTTCTGATACGAAGCAAAAGTCAGAGCTGCTAAAATCTGTTGGAATCAATGCTGGACTTTTCCCAGTTGCGGATCTTGCAAGGAATCATTCTGCTTTCATTTATGATCGAACGATTGGACAAGATGCCCAAACAACTGCAAGTTATGTTCAGCAGGTTGTAGAAGAACTTAAAAAGAGTAAGGTTGGGTCAACTTTGAAACATTTTCCAGGATATGGCGATAATGGAGACAGTCATACTGCTATTATCCAAGACAATCGTTCTCTGGATGAATTAAGACAAGCTGATTTTCTTCCCTTTCGAGCTGGGATAGATGCAGGGGCTGGTAGTGTGTTAGTCTCTCACAATATCTTATCTAAAATTGACACAGTGCCATCATCTATCTCACCGAAAATTACTGACCTTCTTCGTAAGGAACTGCATTTCAAAGGTGTTATTATGACGGATGATTTAGACATGGCGGGATTAGCCAATTTTGTCAGTCAGGAAGAAGCTGCTTTTCAAGTGATTGTAGCTGGAAACGATCTGATTCTAGGGTCTTCCTATCAAACTCAGATTCCTTATTTATTAAAGAAAATTTCCTCTGGAGAGTTGACAGAAGAACGTATTGATGAGTCTGTCAGACGCATTTTAACTTGGAAATACGACTTAGGATTATTAGGAGTGGCCCAGTAAGTCTTGTAAGCCCAGACAAAAAGCTTCAAGGTCAAATCCTTGCAGGTTAGCTTGATTTGTGTTATACTTATAGCAAGAATATGAAAAGTGAGGCGGGGAAATATCTTCGCCTCTTGCTTATGAGGAGGTGGACGCAATCGCAACAATCGTAGAATTAGTCAGAGAAGTTGTAGAACCTGTCATAGAAGCTCCTTTCGAACTCGTGGATATCGAGTATGGAAAGATTGGCAGTGACATGATTCTCAGTATTTTTGTAGATAAACCTGAAGGAATTACCTTGAACGACACGGCGGACTTGACAGAAATAATCAGTCCTGTCCTAGACACCATCAAGCCAGATCCCTTCCCAGAACAATATTTCCTAGAAATCACCAGTCCAGGCTTGGAACGTCCTTTGAAAACCAAGGATGCTGTCGCTGGAGCGGTTGGGAAATACATCCATGTCGGGCTCTACCAAGCCATCGATAAGCAAAAGGTCTTTGAAGGAACTCTGTTGGCCTTTGAAGAGGACGAGTTGACTATGGAATATATGGACAAGACGCGTAAGAAAACCGTCCAAATTCCATACAGTTTAGTATCAAAAGCACGTTTAGCAGTTAAATTATAGAAAAAGAAAGGATAGCTTTTGAGGATTCAAAAGTGAAGAAAACATGAGTAAAGAAATGCTAGAGGCCTTCCGCATTTTGGAAGAAGACAAGGGAATCAAAAAAGAAGACATCATCGACGCAGTAGTAGAGTCGCTTCGTTCCGCTTATCGCAGACGCTATGGTCAATCTGATAGCGTAGCTATTGATTTCAACGAAAAAACAGGTGACTTTACCGTTTATACTGTTCGTGAAGTGGTTGATGAAGTATTTGATAGCCGTTTGGAAATCAGCTTGAAAGATGCTCTTGCCATTAATTCAGCTTATGAGCTTGGTGACAAAATCAAGTTTGAAGAAGCACCTGCTGAGTTTGGTCGTGTAGCAGCCCAATCTGCAAAACAAACCATCATGGAAAAAATGCGCAAGCAAACACGTGCTATCACATACAATACTTACAAAGAACATGAACAAGAAATCATGTCTGGTACGGTAGAACGCTTTGATAACCGCTTTATCTATGTCAACCTTGGGAGCATCGAAGCCCAATTGTCAAAACAAGACCGAATCCCTGGAGAAGAGTTTGCTTCTCACGATCGTATCGAAGTCTATGTTTACAAGGTTGAAGACAACCCTCGTGGTGTCAACGTCTTTGTTAGCCGTAGTCATCCAGAAATGATTAAACGCTTGATGGAGCAAGAGATTCCAGAAGTTTATGACGGAACTGTTGAAATCATGAGCGTGGCTCGTGAAGCTGGTGACCGTACCAAGGTTGCTGTTCGCAGTCATAATCCAAACGTGGACGCTATCGGTACAATCGTTGGACGTGGTGGTGCTAATATCAAGAAGATTACTAGCAAATTCCACCCAGCTCGTTACGATGCGAAGAGCGGTCGTACGGTGCCAATCGAAGAAAATATTGACGTTATCGAGTGGGTAGCAGATCCAGCTGAATTTATCTACAATGCCATTGCTCCTGCTGAAGTTGACCAAGTTATCTTTGACGAAAACGACAGCAAACGTGCCTTGGTGGTTGTTCCAGATAACAAGCTTTCTCTTGCCATCGGTCGTCGTGGACAAAACGTGCGTTTGGCGGCTCACTTGACTGGTTACCGTATTGATATCAAGTCTGCTAGCGAATTTGAAGCCATGGAAGAAGCTGGTTCGGTAGAGTTGGAAGCAGAAAACGATACTGTGGAAGAATAAAAGCTGCTAGAGGAGGGAAAGATGAAAACGAGAAAAATCCCTTTGCGCAAGTCTGTTGTGTCCAATGAAGTGATTGATAAGCGTGATTTGCTCCGCATTGTCAAGAACAAGGAAGGACAAGTCTTTATCGATCCAACAGGCAAGGCTAATGGCCGCGGCGCTTATATCAAACTAGACAATGCAGAAGCCTTAGAGGCGAAAAAGAAGAAGGTCTTTAACCGTAGCTTTAGCATGGAAGTGGATGAAAGCTTCTATGACGAGTTGATTGCTTATGTGGATCACAAAGTGAAAAGAAGAGAGTTAGGACTTGAATAAGCAAAAGATAAGCAATCTCTTGGGACTTGCTCAGCGAGCAGGGCGGATTATATCGGGTGAAGAATTGGTGGTCAAGGCCATTCAAGACGGCAAGGCAAAGTTGGTCTTTCTAGCCCATGATGCTGGACCCAATCTAACCAAGAAGATTCAAGATAAAAGTCATTATTATCAAGTAGAAATTGTAACCGTGTTTTCAACACTGGAATTAAGCATAGCAGTCGGGAAATCAAGAAAGGTTTTGGCTGTGACAGATGCTGGATTTACAAAGAAAATGAGGTCTCTTATGGAATAGAAGAGGAGGACATGATTTGTCTAAGAAAAGATTGTACGAAATCGCAAAAGAACTTGGAAAAGAAAGTAAGGAAGTTGTAGCGCGTGCAAAAGAGTTGGGCTTGGATGTGAAAAGCCACTCGTCAAGTGTGGAAGAAGCTGTCGCTGCAAAAATCGCTGCCAGCTTTAAGCCTGCTGCTCCGAAAGAAGAAGCAAAACCTGCAGCACCAAAAGCAAGTGCAGAAAAGAAAGCCGAAAAATCTGAGCCAGCTAAACCAGCTGTGGCTAAGGAAGAGGCAAAGCCTGCTGAACCAGTCGCTCCTAAAACAGAAAAAGTAGCGGCTAAACCGCAAAGTCGTAATTTCAAGGCTGAGCGTGAAGCCCGTGCCAAAGAGCAGGCAGAACGACGCAAGCAAAATAAGGGCAATAACCGTGACCAACAACAAAACGGGAACCGTCAGAAAAACGACGGCCGCAATGGTGGAAAACAAGGTCAAGGAAACCGCGACAATCGTCGCTTTAATGACCAAGCTAAGAAACAGCAAGGTCAGCAAAATCGTGGAAATGAGCGCCGTCAACAAGAGGACAAACGTCCAAATCAAGCGGCTCCACGTATTGACTTTAAAGCCCGTGCAGCAGCTCTCAAAGCAGAGCAAAATGCAGAGTACGCACGTTCAAGTGAGGAACGCTTCAAGCAGTATCAGGCTGCTAAAGAAGCCTTGGCTCAAGCTAACAAACGCAAGGAACCAGAGGAAATCTTTGAAGAAGCGGCTAAGTTAGCTGAACAAGCGCAACAAGCACAGCAAGTTCAAGCAGTGGTTGAAGTCGTCCCTGACAAAAAAGAACCTGCAGTGGATACACGTCGTAAAAAACAAGCTCGACCAGACAAAAATCGTGACGATTATGATCACGAAGAAGATGGTCCTAGAAAACAACAAAAGAATCGAAGTAGTCAAAATCAAGTGAGAAATCAAAAGAATAGTAACTGGAATAACAACAAAAAGAACAAAAAAGGCAATAACAAGAACAACCGTAATCAGACTCCAAAACCTGTTACAGAGCGTAAATTCCATGAATTGCCAACAGAATTTGAATATACAGATGGTATGACCGTTGCGGAAATCGCAAAACGTATCAAACGTGAACCAGCTGAAATCGTTAAGAAACTCTTTATGATGGGTGTTATGGCGACACAAAACCAATCCTTGGATGGTGAAACAATCGAACTCCTCATGGTGGATTACGGTATCGAAGCTAAACAAAAGGTTGAAGTGGATAATGCCGACATCGAACGTTTCTTTGTCGAAGATGGTTATCTCAATGAAGATGAATTGGTAGAGCGTCCACCAGTTGTAACCATCATGGGACACGTTGACCATGGTAAAACAACCCTCCTAGATACCCTTCGTAATTCTCGTGTTGCGACAGGTGAAGCAGGTGGTATCACGCAGCATATCGGTGCCTACCAAATCGTGGAAAATGGCAAGAAGATTACCTTCCTTGATACACCAGGACACGCGGCCTTTACATCGATGCGTGCGCGTGGTGCTTCTGTTACCGATATTACTATCTTGGTCGTAGCGGCAGATGACGGGGTTATGCCTCAGACAATTGAAGCCATCAACCACTCAAAAGCAGCCAACGTTCCAATCATCGTAGCCATCAACAAGATTGATAAGCCAGGTGCCAACCCAGAACGCGTTATCGGTGAATTGGCAGAGCATGGTGTTATGTCAACAGCTTGGGGTGGAGATTCTGAATTTGTTGAAATCTCAGCTAAATTCAACCAAAACATCGAAGAGTTGTTGGAAACAGTCCTTCTTGTAGCTGAAATCCAAGAACTCAAGGCAGATCCAACAGTGCGTGCGATCGGTACAGTTATCGAAGCTCGCTTGGATAAAGGAAAAGGTGCGGTCGCAACCCTTCTTGTTCAACAAGGTACCTTGAATGTTCAAGACCCAATCGTTGTCGGCAATACCTTCGGTCGTGTCCGTGCTATGACCAACGACCTTGGTCGTCGTGTTAAGGTTGCTGGGCCATCAACACCAGTGTCAATCACAGGTTTGAACGAAGCGCCAATGGCAGGTGACCACTTTGCTGTTTACGAAGATGAAAAATCTGCGCGTGCGGCTGGTGAAGAACGTGCCAAACGTGCCCTTATGAAACAACGTCAAGCTACCCAACGTGTCAGCCTTGAAAACCTCTTTGATACCCTTAAAGCTGGTGAACTCAAATCTGTTAACGTTATCATCAAGGCCGACGTACAAGGTTCAGTTGAAGCCCTTTCTGCCTCACTTCAAAAGATTGATGTGGAAGGTGTTAAAGTTACCATCGTCCACTCAGCAGTCGGTGCCATCAACGAATCTGACGTAACACTTGCGGAAGCTTCAAATGCCTTTATCGTTGGTTTCAACGTACGCCCTACACCACAAGCTCGTCAACAAGCAGAAGCTGACGATGTGGAAATCCGTCTCCACAGCATTATCTACAAGGTTATCGAAGAGATGGAAGAAGCTATGAAAGGGATGCTTGATCCAGAATTCGAAGAAAAAGTTATCGGTGAAGCAGTTATTCGTGAAACCTTCAAGGTGTCTAAAGTGGGAACTATCGGTGGATTCATGGTTATCAACGGTAAGGTTACCCGTGACTCTAAAGTCCGTGTTATCCGTGATGGTGTCGTTATTTACGATGGTGAACTCGCAAGCTTGAAACACTACAAAGACGACGTTAAAGAAGTTACAAACGGTCGTGAAGGTGGATTGATGATTGATGGCTACAATGACATCAAGACTGATGATGTGATTGAGGCTTATGTCATGGAAGAAATCAAAAGATAAGATTTTTGCTCCTTTCTTAGCTGGTGAGGGATGCAAGCAAACCGATGGTTTCATTGCTTATTTTTGAGCCTAGGGTCTCAAAAATCCCCTGTGATGGGACTGATAAATCAGTTCCATCACTTTCATCACAGCGAAAGAAGCAGATGATCTCAAATTGAACTTCGTTTCAATTTGAAATGAAAATCAATAAGTTTAAAAATAGCTAGGTCTGCTGGCCTAGCTTTTGGTTCAAAGTAGAGAAAGGAATATCATGGCAAATCATTTCCGTACGGATCGTGTGGGCATGGAAATCAAGCGTGAAGTCAATGAGATTTTGCAAAAGAAAGTCCGTGATCCGCGTGTTCAAGGCGTGACCATCACAGATGTTCAAATGCTAGGTGACTTGTCTGTAGCCAAGGTTTACTACACCATTTTGAGTAACCTTGCTTCAGATAATCAAAAAGCTCAAATCGGGCTTGAAAAAGCGACTGGTACCATCAAACGTGAACTTGGTCGCAATTTGAAATTGTACAAAGTCCCAGATTTGACCTTCGTCAAAGACGAATCCATCGAGTATGGAAACAAGATTGACGAAATGCTACGTAATCTGGATAAAAACTAAAGAAGAGGGGTACCCCTCTTTTTTGGTGGAGAAAATAGGTGGAATTTGAAATGGAAAAATATTCTTTTAACTAGAATTCTGTATTTTTAAAGGTTAGCTAAACAGAAAATGCTTTTTTTTTTTAGGAAATATGATATGATGATTTCATAAATAAAAGGAGATTCTATTAATGAATAATATAAAAAAAATTTGTCGTTTAGCTTTGCTATGTCTTTCCGTTTCTACTCTAGTTGCTTGTAGTTCTCTATCTGAAAAAACAAGTAGCTCTTCTAGTGAGAGTCAAACAGAAGCTTCATCTAGTAGTTCTGAAAAGAAAGGGTTGCTTGCCAAAGCAAAAGAAAAACTCAGTTCAGGCGATTTCAACCCACAAGATGTTAGCGATGCGACAATTGAGTCTATAAAAACTTATGAAGATTACTTGATTATGAATGAGAAAATAATCGATAATTACTATACAGAAGCAGACGAAGCCTTTAAAGGGACTGTTTTAGAAGATAGCGCTGCTATCCAAGAACTAAAAGATAGCACTAAAAAAGAGATGGAAGATTTGAAAAAACAATATGGTCCACTCAAGAAAGCACCGATTCAAGGGAAAGAAGAAGTTATTAAGGTTCTAAAAGATTATCGTGATAATCTACATGAACAAGTGGAGCAGTGGAAAGCTAGTCTTTAATAGGAAGAGTGGAGTTCAATATGGATTATCAATTATTGCCACATGAATACATGGTTATGAATAGTGACCATGTGAGTTTTGGGAAAAATGGTTTGTCTACAGATGAATTAATTTTAACGAATCTACACTTAATATATATCAAAAAAGGTTTATGGGGAGGAAAAAAAGACCAAGTTACTATCCCCATTAACCAGATTAAAATTTTTGAAGGGAAACCTCAAGTTTCAGTAACCAAAACCAATGGTGTGAAACGGTTGGAAATTTATTATAATGGTGGACAAGCTATCTTTGCATTTAATAATACTAAAGATACTGATAAGTGGGCTAGAAACATTATTAAATTGATTTCAGGTGATACGAGTAATTTTGAAACCTTAGGAGATAGCAGCTTATTTGGAGCAGATGTTTTGGCAGAAACATTTAAGGATACATTTGACACTTTTAAAGCAGGGCTTGGAATTAAGGATGCAGAGCCAGAAAAGATTTCAACCAAGTGTAGCTTTTGTGGAGCACCTTTGTCAGGTCAAGTGAAGCAAACAGTGAGATGTGCCTATTGTGATATGGAGCAGAGTTTATAAGGGGGCAATTAAATGGGGTTGATAAAAGCAATTACAGATTCTATTGGTGGGACATTTGCAGATCAGTGGAAAGAAATTATCACAGTTCAAGCTTTTGATGAACATACAGCTGTAAGTCCAGGTATTGTTCAAGAAAGTAATAATGGTAGGGGTGTCAATACGAAGGGATCTGTAGGTGTTATTTCCAACGGATCCAAGATTTTTATTCCAGAAAATACTGCTGCCTTTATCTTTAGTCAGTCTGGTATAGAGGAAATTATTACAGAACCAGGTGGATATGAATACCAAAATGGTGAAAGCAGTGTTTTTAACGGTGATGGATTGAAAAAGTCACTGTTTGACAATGTTGTTAATCGTGTTGGATTCGGTGGCCAAAGTGATCAGCAAAAACAGATTTGTTTTGTTAATTTGAGAGAAATTCGTGATATTAAATTTGGGACTCGTGGTCCAGTCATGTATAATGATTTGTTTTATGGGACAGATTTAGAAGTACGTGCTTTTGGAACATTTTCTATCCAAATTACAGATGCTAAGCAATTTATCAGAAATTTTCTTCCTGCCAATGTGACTTATTATACCTTTGATAGCGCTCAAGCTAGATCACAAATAGTGACAGAATTTCTTCAATCTTTTATTGTTGCACTTAATTCTTTGTCCACAACTTATCGTATTTCACAATTACCCTCACAAGCTTCAATTCTTGCAGAACAAGTATCAAATGATGGACAGTATGCAGGGACTTGGAAAGAACGTTTTGGATTTGAGATTGTAAAAGTTGCCATTGCTAATATTGAGTTCTCACCAGAATCTAAGGAATTGGTTAAACAATTTTCATCAAATAAGATGAATTTAAAAGCTTATGATGATGTATCGCAGAAATCTTCTAATATTGCAGCACAACAAAAAATTGCATCAGGAGTGGAGCAACATGGTCTAGGTGATAGTGCTGGAATGATATTTGGAATGAATATGGTTCAAAGTTTAGATGAAAAAGCCATGAAAGCAAGTTTATCATTAGATGAGCAAATCGAAGCACTTACAAAACTAAAATCTCTTTTAGATGCAGGGATACTATCTCAAGAAGAATTTGATCGAAAGAAAAAAGAAATTATGGATTTATAAAATGAAACTCGAAAGTTCATAGTTATACTCAATGAAAATCAAAAAGCAAACTAGGAAGCTAGCCGCAAGCTGTACTTGGGTACGGTAAGGCGACGCTGACGTGGTTTGAATTTGATTTTCGAAGAGTATTAGTGTGTATTCAAGGAACATTTTAGTTGAAACAACAATAGACTATCGTTCATAGATAGAATATCAAGTTGTAAAGGTAGAGTTGAATATTCGAGTTGTCTCTACAAAGACTATTAAAGTTCTTTAACAAATAAGTTGCTAAGGATTTTTTGAAAATTTTTGAGGGGGATTTGAAACATACTTTAAAAGAGTATGCTATCATAGAATATAACTTACAGAAGTAAAAGGAGTTTGTATATGGCTGAACAAGAGTTGGCTATGCAAGTATTGCAACAAGTGGTGAAACTACCTGTTGTTAAGGTTGATCGTTCGAAATTTTTAGTGGATAAGTTTTCCAAAGAATTGGATCCACAGGACATTCCTACTTTATTAGAACAAGGCCCAACGTCTCTCTTATCTCAAGAAACCTTAGATCGAGTGGCTAATGCCTGTATTCGGGATAATGTTTTATTGGCGAGTGGAACGTCTGTTGTTGCAGGATTACCTGGAGGGATTGCTATGGCAATTACCATTCCAGCTGATGTGGCTCAATTTTATGGTTTTTCTCTGAAATTGGCTCAAGAATTAGGTTATATTTATGGTTATGAGGATCTTTGGGCTTCACGCGATGAGTTGAGTGAAGATGCTCAAAATACCCTCTTGCTTTATCTAGGCGTCATGTTGGGGGTAAATGGAACCGCTGCCTTGCTACGTGCTGGTGGTATAACAATTGCCAAACAGGTAATGAAAACAGTACCTAATAAAGCGTTAACAAAGACGCTTTGGTACCCTATTTTGAAAAAAGTCTTAAAAATATTTGGTGTGAATCTGACCAAGGGAGGGCTGGCCAAAGGAATGGGGAAATTTATTCCTATCTTGGGAGGTATCATTTCAGGTGGTTTAACCTTTGCAACTATGAAACCAATGGGGGAAAGCTTGCAGAAAGAATTATCCAAGCTAGTCAACTATAGTGAAGTTCAATATCAAGAAGATGTTGAAACGATCCGAAAAGAGGCTGAAATCATCGAAGGAGAGTGATATGGGACTCATAAAAATTCTAGCTAAAACTTATGGGAATTACTTTTTGACCATGCAAGGTGTAAAAGTGATGAAAACGATAAAGAAAGATGACCACGCCGTTGTCGGTCTGGGGAAACTTTTTATTGCAGACAAGCTAATGGATACGGCTCGGTGGCTCATCAAGCCAGAGGATAGAAAATGAAATTTTTCTGGGGTCTTCTTGCCATTATTTTTATCAAACCAATTTTTGGGATTGTGAAATTCTTGTGGATGATTATCTCTTTTGCAGTCCAACTGCTGTTTTACAAGCTATTATTTAAACTATTGGATTGGCTCTTTAAACTTATTTAGATAGTAATCCAAGTCGTGGGGAACTAGCAAGTCTTGTACTGCTAGTTTTTTAATCTCTTTCCTTATGGTATAATAAAATAAATAATATCATTTATAAACGATAATGGAGGTCGTCATGGACAATATCATCGATGTGTCAATTCCTGTTGCAGAAGTGGTGGATAAGCATCCAGAAGTCTTGGAAATCCTAGTAGAGCTGGGTTTTAAACCTCTTGCTAATCCCTTGATGCGTAATACTATCGGTCGCAAGGTATCACTTAAACAGGGTTCTAAGCTGGAAGGAACTCCTATGGACAAGATTGTCCGTACACTGGAAGCGAATGGCTACGAAGTGATTGGATTAGACTAATGGCAGATGAACGGATTCATGTCCTACGGGATATTTTGTTAGAATTGCATAATGGCGCCTCTCCTGAGTCGGTTCAGGCGCGTTTTGATGCGACCTTTACAGGCGTTTCAGCCATCGAGATTTCCCTCATGGAACACGAGCTGATGAACTCAGACTCAGGTGTCACCTTTGAAGATGTCATGGAACTCTGTGATGTCCATGCCAATCTTTTTAAAAATGCTGTTAAGGCTGTCGAAGTTGCAGATACCGAGCACCCAGGTCACCCAGTTCGGATTTTTAAAGAAGAAAATCTGGCTCTCCGTGCTGCCTTGATTCGCATTCGTAGATTGTTAGATACCTATGAGTCTATGGAAGATGAAGAAATGCTGGTGGAGATGCGTAAGGGCTTGGTGCGTCAGATGGGACTTGTGGGGCAATTTGACATCCACTACCAGCGCAAGGAAGAGCTCTTCTTCCCCATCATGGAGCGTTATGGGCACGATTCGCCTCCCAAAGTTATGTGGGGAGTGGATGATCAGATCAGAGAACTCTTTCAAACAGCTTTAGAGACAGCCAAGTCACTACCTGAAGTGCCGATTTCCACTGTAAAAGAAGATTTTGAAGCCTTTGCGACAGAGTTTGAAAGTATGATTTTCAAGGAAGAGTCCATCCTCCTTATGATTCTCCTTGAGTCTTTCACTCAGGATGACTGGCTTCAGATTGCGGAGGAGAGCGATGCCTATGGTTATGCCATCATCCGTCCGTCTGAGAAATGGGTGCCAGAACGACAGAGCTTTGTTGAGGAAAAGATTGCAGGGGAGCCTGTACAGCTAGATACGGCAGAGGGGCAAGTTCAACAAGTTATCGATACGCCAGAAGGACAGTTTACCATTACCTTTACCCCTAAGGAAAAGGAAGCAGTGCTGGACCGCCATAGTCAACAGGCTTTTGGGAATGGCTATCTATCGGTCGAGCAGGCCAATCTCATCCTCAATCACCTTCCTATGGAGATTACCTTTGTCAATAAGGACGATATTTTCCAGTATTATAATGACAATACGCCAGCTGATGAGATGATTTTCAAACGGACACCGTCCCAAGTCGGGCGCAATGTCGAACTCTGTCATCCGCCTAAGTATTTGGACAAGGTCAAGACTATCATGAAGGGTCTTCGTGAGGGAGTCAAGGACAAGTATGAGATGTGGTTCAAGTCTGAGTCGCGAGGTAAGTTTGTCCACATCACTTACGCCGCAGTGCACGATGAAAACGGAGAATTCCAAGGTGTGCTGGAATACGTTCAGGATATCCAGCCCTACCGTGAGATTGATACGGACTATTTCCGTGGACTAGAATAAGGAGAAAAAAATGAGTTACGAACAAGAATTTATGAAGGAATTTGAAGCTTGGGTTAATACTCAGATTATGATTAACGACATGGCGCATAAGGAAAGCCAAAAAGTCTACGAAGAAGACCAAGACGAGCGTGCCAAAGATGCCATGATTCGCTACGAAAGTCGCTTGGATGCTTATCAGTTCTTGCTTAGTAAGTTTGAAAACTTCAAAGCAGGCAAGGGATTCCATGATTTGCCAGATGGCTTGTTTGGTGAGCGAAATTATTAAACGAGATAGATTCTTGATTTTTTACTAAAATCTTGATAAAATACTTTTATTAAATCCTTGTCAGAGCAGGGGTTTTTTATTGAAAGGATTTTATCATGTCAAAGAAACTCAATCGTAAAAAACAATTACGAAATAGCCTCCGTCGTGCAGGTGCTTTTTCAAGTACTGTGACTAAGGTTGTAGAAGAGACAAAAAAAGTCGTAAAACGTGCAGAACAGTCAGCAAGCCAAGCTGGTAAAGCTGTTTCTAAAAAAGTTGAACAAGCAGTAGAAGCTACCAAAGAGCAAGCTCAAAAAGTAGCCAATTCTGTAGAAGATTTTGCAGCAAACTTGGGTGGACTTCCACTTGATCGTGCTAAGACTTTCTATGATGAAGGAATCAAGTCTGCTTCAGATTTCAAAAACTGGACTGAAAAAGAACTCCTTGCCTTGAAAGGAATCGGCCCAGCTACCATCAAGAAATTGAAAGAAAATGGCATCAAGTTCAAGTAATCTTTCTTGTGCCTTGCATTTCCGAAAAAATCTTGCTACAATAGAGCCATTAGAGGTGTTTTGAATCCCGCATTTTACAGAAAGTGGCGGCGCTGAGAAGTCCACAAATGTGTCAAAACTGGTTGCTGATGGATGAAAATGAAATAAAATTATGTCTTTTCTTTTAAAGACTAAAGTTGCGGGCAACTGCCCGAAATTGGGTGGTACCGCGGATAAATACATTCGTCCCTGTCATGTAGATGGCAGGGCTTTTCTTTTGTGTCTTAGTCAAAGGAGGTTGTTATGAAACAATCATTTAAAACTAATAAACTATACTATGGCTTTCCTGTTTTTATTTTAGGATATCAAGATCAGAATTTTGGATATAACATCACGACCTGTAGTTCCTCTTATAGTCTAGGAGATTGGCTAGTCATTGGTGTCGGAGCTGAGGAAAATGTGGCTGAGCAAATCAAGCATTACCAGAAGTTTACTGTGAATATTCCTGATGAAAATCTCATGCTCGAGATGGAGCAGGCTGGTTTTATCAGTCATCAGGAGAAATTGGAACGTTTGGGAGTGCATTATGAAATTTCTGAACGAACTCAGGCACCGATTTTAGAGGATTGTCCAGTCATTTTGGATTGTCAGGTAGATCGGATTATCGAGGAAGATGGAATCTGCCATATCTTTGCTAAGATTGTTGAGCGACTTGTTGACCCAGAACTTTTGGATGAAAAGGGGCATTTTAGAAATGAACTGTTTGCCCCAACATATTTCATGGGAGATGGCTATCAGCGCGTCTATCGTTATCTGGACAAGCGTGTAGATATTAAGGGGAGTTTCATCAAAAAAGCGAGGAAGAAGGATGACAAGAGCTGAGTTACCAGAACGGTTGGAAACAGAGCGTCTGGTCTTACGAGTCCGTACAGTGGCGGATGCAGAGGATATCTTTGATTATGCTAGTCGTTCATAAGTTTCTTACCCAGCAGGCTACGGGATTGTTGTCAAAGGAACGGATGAGATCGTTGGTTCTGTTGACTTCAACCATCGGCACGAAGACGATGTACTGGAGATTGGCTACACCTTGCACCCAGACTATTGGGGACGAGGTTATGTGCCAGAAGCAGCGCGTGCCTTGATTGACATAGCTTTTAGAGAACTAGGTCTTCACAAGATTGAACTAACTTGTTTTGGCTATAATGTCCAAAGTCAACGAGTCGCAGAAAAGCTTGACTTTACCCTCGAAGCTCGCATAAGAGACCGTAAAGATGCCCGAGGCAACCGCTGTGATGATTTGAGATATGGCTTGCTGAGGAGTGAGTGGGGGAGTTTTTTTACGAGTAAGATATATTCTTGTTTTTATATTCTTTAAGAGGAGACATGATGAGAAGTAGTCATAATCAAATATTAGATGCTTGGATTACAGTAGAACAATTATCAGAAGGGAATATTGAAAAAAGTGATTCTAAGTATAAAATTTTTCAAGGGGATGATTATCAATCCATATTAAAAGATTTTTTTAAACGTCAAAAATTAAAATCTAGTTCAGGGATTGCTGTTTATTGTGGAATTTTCCCTTTTCGAAAAATTATTGAAGTGTTAAGAGGCAAATACAATTTAAAGGAGACAGAGGAAGAATTGGGAAGAGCTTCTTATAAATTTACTTTTGCTCTATACTTTGATAAAGATTTGAAGTTCTTAGCTGATAAGTTTTTTTTAACTATGAGTGGGCAAATTTTCAAAAATAGGGAATTGCCTAAAGATTTCTTAATAGCAGAAAATGAGCTTCGAGAACAATTAGGTCAGGCGTTTCTTGATGGAGAGTTCAACGAAGTTTTTAGTAAACTTCTCAAAAAGTATGAGATTTCACCAAGTGATTGCAGATATTATTTTGTTAAGAATTTTGATGACGAAATAAATTTACATTCATTTTTTCTAAAGGATTTGAAATATGCAAAATCAATTTATAATGAAAATCTCAATAGTTATTTGTCAGGATTCGATTCTGTAAGGGTCAATCTGGACAGCAATAAAGAATCATACTATTTTAATCCCAAAGATTTAGAAACAATACTTGAACCGAAAAATTATCCATTAGGAAGATTTCCTAGTAACCCTAGATATGCTCTTTCTATGATGCAACAAGTAGCTGTAAATCTAGCTTCAAATGCGGATGAGGAGGTAAGAAGTGTCAATGGACCTCCGGGGACTGGTAAAACGACACTTTTAAAAGACATTTTTGCAGATTTGGTAACGGAACAAGCTAGAATTATTAGTGAATTATCGGATCCTAAACTTAAAGGGAATCTAGTTTATCATGACAATCCTTATCTTATTGCAAAATTACCAAAAGAAATTGCAGATAAAGGAATCGTAGTTGCAAGTTCTAACAATGGAGCTGTTAAAAATATTGTTAATGAATTACCCCAAAGAAAAGAAATCTATCAGAAATCAAATTGGTTAGATGAATTAAAGAAAATTAATTATTTTGCTGAAATCAGTAATGATTTATTGTTAGAAGATGAAGATGTTTCTAACGACAAAAAACATTGGGGATTATTTTCGATAGAAGGTGGAAAAAAACAGAATAGAGACCGTCTGCAAAATGTTTTAAAAGCAATACGACAAGAGTTGAATTCGGATAAATTTCAATCGAATCCATCAGTATACGAAGAGTTTAAAATTCAATATCAGAAGCTGTTTGATAAAAGAGAAAAGATGCAAGAGATAGCAGATAAGATTCGATTGCATGTAAAATTGAAAAATGCTTACCAGCAGGTTGAGATAGAGTTTCATCAGGATGATGCTCAAAGACGTTCAGAACTATCTAAAATACGGGATAAATATACTCAATTAGAAAATAGTAAAAAGAAAATAGAAACTGAGCTGTCTGAACGCGAGCATCTTATTTCTATGTTAAATGTTAACAAACAGATAGCAACACAAGATGTCGAGTTGATAAAATTACAAGCTCCACGTTTCTTATGGTTAAAAAGACTTTTCACACCATCGAAATTAGATACTTATTTTACGAGATTGAATCAAGCAAATGAAAGTCTAAAAGCAGAACTGAAGAAAGTACATAATGAAAGTCAATATTGCCACGGTTTGCAAAAAGAGATAAAAATGCATGAACTTGAATTAAATCAATTGAGTCAAAGGCAACAGAGGTATAATGAATGGAAATCTAAACAAGAAGATAAATTAATTCGTCATCAGGAAAAAATTTTGAAATTACAATCGGAACTTGCTACATGTACAGTTAATAAGTTGAATTTTTCCGTTCCGTATGAAGAGCTGCAAGTATCAAATTTTTGGTTTGATGATGCCTATCTAGAAGAGCAGAGTCGTTTGTTTATTAAAGCACTTGCAGTTAGAAAACAATTTATATATGACAATAAAAAGCATTTTGAAAAAGCGTTATGGATTTGGGAGAAACCTCAAAACTATTCAATGAGAGATAATGCTAGTGATTTATATAAAACTGCATGGGATTGGATTAATTTCACTGTTCCAGTTATTAGTACAACTTTTGCAAGCTTTAATTCCATGTTTTGGTGTTTGCCTGAAAATAGTATCGGTAATATATTTATTGATGAAGCTGGTCAGGCATTACCTCAAGCAAGTGTGGGGGCTATTTTTAGAAGTAAGCATATTATGGCTGTTGGGGATCCTTCTCAAATACAACCAGTACAGACTATGGATAAAAATATTTTAGGATTTTTAGCACAGCACCACAAGATAGACTCTAAATATCTTGTATCATCAACGCAAGAATTGATGGATTCTGCTAGTAGATATGGTTTTAAAAAACAAGATGGGACATGGATAGGACTTCCTCTCTGGGTTCATCGTCGTTCTAGTGATCCGATGTTCAGTATTTCCAATAAAATTTCTTATGATAATTTAATGGTTCAAGGAAAGGAAGAAGCTCGAGGTCTGGGAGAATGGTTTGACGTTGGTGGAGGTGCTAAGGATAAATTTGTTCCTGAGCAAGCTGATTATTTGAAAGAAGAGTTGCAGAAAAGACATGAGGAATTTGATGATATTTATGTCATTACTCCTTTTAAAAATGTATCGGTTCAACTAGCGAAAGAACTAGATAAAATCGGTTTCACAAAGCGGGAAAATGGAAAACCTATAAATGTAGGGACGGTACATACTTTCCAAGGAAAAGAAAATAAGATTGTATATTTTGTGCTTGGAGCAGATAATATGAGTGAGGGAGCTGCTCGCTGGGCTGTCTCTGAACCCAATATTTTAAACGTTGCAGTGACTAGGGCTAAAGAAGAGTTTTATATTATTGGGAATAAATCTCTTTACAAAGCCACACAGAGCCCTATTATAAGAGATACTATTGACATTTTAGATGCTTATCAAAGTAGCTTAGAAATTAACTAGAAAGGACAAACACATGTCTAAAGAACTTTCACCTAAATACAATCCAGCCGAGGTTGAGGCTGGTCGTTACCAAAAATGGCTTGAAGCTGATGTTTTCAAGCCTTCAGGAGATCAAAAGGCTAAGCCTTATTCAATCGTGATTCCACCGCCAAACGTAACTGGTAAACTTCACCTTGGTCACGCTTGGGATACGACTTTGCAGGATATCATTATCCGTCAAAAACGGATGCAAGGTTTTGATACGCTTTGGCTTCCAGGTATGGACCACGCGGGGATTGCCACTCAGGCTAAGGTTGAGGAGCGCTTGCGTGGTGAGGGAATTAGCCGTTATGACCTCGGCCGTGAGAAATTCCTCGACAAGGTCTGGGAATGGAAAGACGAATATGCCACTACCATCAAGGAACAATGGGGCAAGATGGGCCTCTCTGTAGACTATTCTCGAGAGCGTTTCACTCTTGACGAAGGTTTGTCAAAAGCCGTTCGCAAGGTCTTTGTGGACCTTTACAAGAAAGGCTGGATTTACCGCGGTGAGTTTATCATCAACTGGGACCCAGCAGCTCGCACAGCCCTTTCTGACATCGAGGTGATTCACAAGGATGTTGAAGGTGCCTTCTACCACATGAATTACATGCTGGAAGATGGTTCACGCGCCCTTGAAGTTGCGACAACTCGTCCTGAAACTATGTTTGGGGATGTGGCGGTTGCGGTCAATCCAGAAGATCCACGTTACAAGGATTTGATTGGTAAAAATGTCATCCTTCCAATTGCTAATAAACTCATCCCAATCGTTGGGGATGAGCACGCAGACCCTGAGTTTGGTACTGGTGTTGTGAAAATCACGCCTGCCCACGATCCAAACGACTTCTTGGTTGGTCAACGCCACAACTTGCCACAAGTTAACGTCATGAACGACGACGGAACTATGAACGAGCTTGCCTTTGAATTTGCAGGCATGGACCGTTTTGAAGCTCGTAAGGCAGTCGTTGCTAAGTTGGAAGAAATCGGAACCCTCGTCAAAATCGAAAAACGTATCCACAGTGTTGGTCACTCAGAGCGGACTGGCGTTGTGGTTGAGCCACGCTTGTCTACGCAATGGTTTGTCAAGATGGACCAATTAGCTAAGAATGCCATTGCCAACCAAGACACAGACGACAAGGTAGAATTCTACCCACCTCGTTTCAACGATACCTTCCTCCAATGGATGGAAAATGTCCACGACTGGGTAATCTCTCGTCAGCTCTGGTGGGGACACCAAATCCCTGCTTGGTACAATGCTGAGGGTGAAATATATGTCGGCGAAGAAGCTCCAGAAGGTGACGGTTGGACTCAGGACGAAGACGTCTTGGATACTTGGTTCAGTTCTGCTCTTTGGCCATTCTCAACCATGGGCTGGCCTGATGTCGACTCAGAAGACTTCAAACGTTACTTCCCAACTTCAACTTTGGTGACTGGTTATGATATTATTCCGTTCTGGGTGTCTCGAATGATTTTCCAAGGTTTGGAATTTACTGGCAAGTCGCCATTCAAAAATGCCTTGATTCATGGTCTCATTCGTGATGAGCAAGGACGCAAGATGTCTAAGTCTCTCGGTAACGGGATTGATCCAATGGATGTTATTGATAAGTACGGAACAGATAGCCTTCGTTGGTTCCTTTCAAACGGTTCTGCACCAGGTCAAGATGTTCGCTTCTCTTACGAAAAAATGGATGCTTCATGGAACTTCATCAACAAGATCTGGAACATCTCTCGCTACATCCTCATGAACAATGAAGGCTTGACCCTTGAGCAAGCAACTGCCAATGTGGAAAAAGTTGTTAACAAGGAAGCTGGAAATGTCACAGACCGCTGGATTCTCCACAACCTCAATGAAACTATCGGAAAAGCAACTGCCAACTTTGATAAGTTTGAGTTTGGTGTGGCTGGTCACATCCTCTACAACTTCATCTGGGATGAGTTTGCGGACTGGTACGTTGAGTTGACCAAGGAAGTCCTTTATAGCGATAATGAAGAAGAGAAGGTCATCACACGCTCTGTTCTTCTTTATACTTTGGACAAGATCCTTCGTCTCCTCCACCCAATCATGCCATTCGTGACAGAGGAAATCTTTGGACAAATCTCAGAAGGCTCTATCGTAACAGCTGCATACCCAACTGTAAATCCAGCCTTTGAAGACCTTGTTGCCCACACAGGCGTAGAAAGCCTCAAAGACTTGATCCGTGCCGTTCGTAATGCGCGTGCAGAAGTAAACGTAGCACCAAGCAAGCCAATCACAATCCTTGTTAAAACAAGCGATAGCGACTTGGAAGCCTTCTTTAACAGCAATGTCAATTACATCAAACGCTTCACAAATCCAGAACACTTGGAAATCGCATCAACTATTCCTGCACCTGAACTCGCCATGTCAAGCGTCATCACAGGAGCAGAAATCTACTTGCCTCTCGCAGATCTCCTCAATGTCGAAGAAGAACTGGCTCGCCTCGACAAGGAACTGGCTAAATGGCAAAAAGAACTGGACATGGTCGGCAAGAAGCTCTCTAACGAACGCTTCGTAGCCAACGCCAAACCAGAAGTCGTTCAAAAAGAGCGCGATAAACAAGCCGACTACCAAGCCAAATACGATGCGACCGTAGCTCGTATTGATGAGATGAAGAAGTTGGTGAAATAAAATAACATATACTTAATAGACAATTTATGCCTTTGCTCTGCTTTTTTACGTGGTTTATGATAAAATGATAGTGAGAGTCCTATTTCAAAAGGAGATAATACATGAAATTAATAATAAATAATATAGGGAACGTTAAATATGCAGAAATTGAAATAAAAGGAATTACAACTATTGCCGGGTATAATGGGACCGGAAAGAGTACAATTAGCCGTTCTTTATTTTCGATATTTAGTGCTAACTATGATGTAATTAATAAAATTTCTAGTGATAGAACTAAGTCAATTAATCAAATTTTGTCAAATTATTTATCAGATGTTGAGGTGAATTGGGAAACTTATACTGCAAGAGGACAAGTTAGAAGAATAGCTCCAAGACATATTGTTAGAGAGTTAATAAAAACAATTTCAGAAAATTTGTTACTTATTCTTGATGAAAATATTGGTGAATTTTATAGAGATACTCTTAAACAAAGTATTACTGACTCAATCGATGAATTTAATAATGAACATTTTAGATATTCAGTTTCAAATCTTGATGCCATAGATTTGGATGCTATTTCTAACAGCATTGAAGGAGTGTTATCTCAGTCGGATCAATCTATTTTTAATCAAATTTTGACAAAGCATTTGAATGATGAATTTAATAATCAAATAAATAATATATATAATCCAATAAAGGGAATAATTTCCTTACAAATAAAAGAAGATAAAATAAATGTTGAAATTAACCAAAATATAGCTTCTTCAGATAAAATGATAAATTTTAGAACAGATGTAGTTTATATTGATGATGCAGCTGCTATAGTTGATAATTTATTTTTGAATAATTTTATGTTTAAATTTAATTCAAAATTGAATCATAATACTCACTTGATAGAACAAATGGAAGATGAAAGTTATGATACCTATACATTACGAGCTAGAACAACAGATAGATTGAACTTAGTGTTTGGGAATATTAACGACATATTGAGAACAGAGTCTGTAAATAGTTCAGAGGATGAGGAGGACGAAAAAAAACTTAATATAGTTAATTATTCTTCGGGTATGAAAACTTTTTACTTAATTAAATCTCTTTTGGAAAAAGGAGTAATTAGGGAAAATGGGACACTGATATTAGATGAACCTGAAGTTCATTTACATCCAGAATGGCAATTAAAATTTGCTGAAATTATCGTATTACTCCAGAAGGAATTTGGATTGCATATTCTTATCAACACTCATAGTCCCTATCTTTTGAATGCTATTGAAGTTTATTCCAAAATTCATAAACTTACGTCAGAAACAAAATACTATTTAGCGAAAATTGATGAGTCAAACATTCCTATTATCGAAGATATTAAACATGAGACGAATCAAATTTATGATTTATTAACAGTACCTTTTGAAAAACTTGACAAGCTCGAGGAACTTTTGGAGGGGAATGATGATTAATTGTTTTATGGATGGTCATGTTATCAAAAATAACTGCAAAAAAACACTGAGAGATTGTTCAAAAGATGACCAAGGATACGCTTTATCGAATATTGCTGACGATGTGGTTGATTTTGATAATGTAAAAAAAATTTACTGTGCCAAACATTTAAATGCATCATATACAATTTTAAAATCAGTTGATACTTATTTGGAAGGAAATAATGATCAAATATTTTTGATAGAATTTAAGAATGCCAAGATTGATCAAAAACAGAAACATGGCCTAAATTTAAAATTGAAAGATAGTCTTTTGATTTTGACGGACTCATTTGGTTTTAATTTGAAAGATTTTCAAAAACGATTGAATTATATTGTAGTATATCGTGAAGAGAAGAATGATGTTTCGTCGGAATATCTCGAAATTGCTACAGCAAATACCATCCCAGCGAGCTTTAAGAATCGGAATTTAAAGAAAAAAATTTCAAAAAGAACTACTAAACAATTTTTTACATTTTGGGATTTGAATAAATATGAACATAGTCTAGTTAATGAGGTATATACTTTAAACGAACATGAGTTTTTACAATATTATAATTTAAAAATAAACCATGTAAAAAGAAATGTTAGTTCATATTCATTTTCTTAATCTATAACTTTCTTCTCACTAAGAATATTTTAAAGATTTTATCCAGTCTAACATTAGCTATTACCTATTATCTCAGACTAGCTAATTACTTTTAGAAAGCAGGTTACTACATGACAAATTCTGTAAGTTCGAACCGCTCTGAGAAGTTCGACATTGTAGCTTAATTTTCATATATAATCGCATTGAATTCATCTGGATTGATATTAAAACTCCACCTATTGATGCCGTCGGCTGGGTAGCAAAGAAATGAAAATTCGTTTTAGACTAATTTCCACTTCGGTTGGGCAAATGGAAGTTACTTTGAGAAGTTACCAATAAAAAGTCCTGTCACTTTATCCCCCTTAACCTTTGACTATTCTGCAAAATTATCGTAAAATAAAGAGTAAATGATAAAATGAGGTCAGAGTCTGTTCGCTCTGGCGATAGTAGTATAAATGAGGAGAAACGCTTTGGAATTAGAAGTATTTGCTGGGCAAGAAAAAAGTGAACTATCTATGATTGAGGTGGCGCGTGCTATCTTGGAACTTCGTGGTCGCGACCATGAGATGCATTTTAGCGATCTTGTAAACGAAATTCAAAACTACCTTGGAACATCAAATAGCGATATCCGTGAAGCTTTGCCTTTGTTCTACACAGAGTTGAACTTTGACGGTAGCTTCATCTCACTTGGAGACAACAAATGGGGGCTTCGTTCATGGTATGGTGTGGACGAAATCGACGAAGAAATCATCGCTCTTGAAGAAAACGACGACGATGAAGTAGCACCAAAAACTAAGAAAAAACGTGTCAATGCCTTCATGGATGGTGATTCAGATGCCATTGATTACAATGCGGATGATCCAGAAGACGAAGATGCATACGAAGCAGATCCAGCTCTTTCATACGATGATGAAAATCCAGATGATGAGAAAAATGAAGTGGAAGCTTACGATGCAGAAATCAACGAAATCGCCCCAGATGACTTGGGTGAAGACGTGGATCTCAACGAAGAAGACGACGAGTTTTCAGATGATGATGCTGAAAACATCGTGGAATAAAAGTTAGCTATTGACAATTGCCCTATTTTTAGGTATCATATTGTTCGGGCACCTCTTTTAGAGGTCGGAGCTCCCTAGTTCTTAGGGAGCTATTTTTATTTTTTCAAGAAGTTATCTTCTTGTATTTTTGTTGTGAATCTGGTGCAGTAGTCCCAGATTATTCTTATTAGTAGGGTCTTGTTTTCTATCTCCCCTCGTAGTTAACAAGGTCTTGAGTATTTTAGAAAGAGGAATCTATGTCTACGAAATATATTTTTGTAACTGGTGGTGTGGTATCGTCTATTGGGAAAGGGATCGTTGCAGCGAGTCTGGGGCGTCTCTTGAAAAATCGTGGTCTCAAAGTAACGATTCAAAAGTTTGACCCTTATATCAATATCGATCCGGGAACCATGAGTCCTTACCAGCACGGAGAAGTCTTTGTGACAGATGATGGAGCTGAGACAGATTTGGACTTGGGTCACTATGAACGTTTCATCGATATCAATCTTAACAAATATTCCAACGTGACAACTGGTAAAATTTACAGTGAAGTTCTTCGTAAGGAACGTCGTGGAGAATACCTTGGGGCAACTGTTCAGGTTATTCCTCATATCACAGATGCTTTGAAAGAGAAAATCAAGCGTGCCGCTCTAACGACCGACTCTGATGTCATTATCACAGAAGTTGGTGGAACAGTAGGAGATATCGAGTCCTTACCATTCCTAGAGGCCCTTCGTCAGATGAAGGCAGATGTGGGTGCGGACAATGTCATGTACATTCATACAACCTTGCTTCCTTACCTCAAGGCCGCTGGTGAAATGAAAACCAAACCAACCCAACACTCTGTCAAAGAATTGCGTGGATTGGGAATCCAGCCAAATATGTTGGTGATTCGTACAGAAGAGCCAGCTGGTCAAGGAATTAAAAACAAACTAGCACAGTTCTGTGATGTGGCACCAGAAGCCGTTATCGAATCGTTGGATGTTGAACACCTTTATCAAATTCCACTGAACTTGCAGGCACAAGGCATGGACCAAATTGTCTGTGATCATTTGAAATTAGACGCACCAGTAGCGGATATGACAGAATGGTCAGCCATGGTGGATAAGGTCATGAACCTCAAGAAACAAGTCAAGATTTCCCTTGTCGGTAAGTATGTTGAGTTGCAAGATGCCTACATCTCTGTGGTTGAAGCCTTGAAACACTCTGGTTATGCAAATGATGCAGAAGTTAAAATCAATTGGATCAATGCCAATGATGTGACAGCAGAGAATGTAGCAGAGCTCTTGTCTGATGCGGACGGAATCATCGTACCAGGTGGTTTTGGTCAACGTGGTACGGAAGGGAAAATCCAAGCCATCCGCTATGCGCGTGAAAATGATGTTCCAATGTTAGGTGTCTGCTTGGGAATGCAGTTGACATGTATCGAGTTTGCTCGTAACGTTTTAGGCCTTGAGGGTGCCAATTCTGCAGAGCTTGCACCAGAAACAAAATACCCTATCATTGATATCATGCGTGATCAGATTGATGTTGAGGATATGGGTGGAACCCTTCGTTTGGGGCTTT
The DNA here is from genome assembly GCF_009496155.1 of Streptococcus mitis. GTDB lineage: Bacteria > Bacillota > Bacilli > Lactobacillales > Streptococcaceae > Streptococcus > Streptococcus mitis_BQ. The sequence goes on along the minus strand of NZ_WIJP01000015.1, from coordinate 12,514 downwards.
ATCCATCTAAGTTGAAACGTGGCTCTAAGGCAGCAGCTGCTTATCACAATCAAGAAGTGGTGCAACGCCGTCACCGTCACCGTTATGAGTTTAATAATGCCTTCCGTGAGCAGTTTGAGGCAGCAGGCTTTGTCTTCTCAGGAGTTTCTCCAGACAATCGTTTGGTCGAAGTCGTGGAAATTCCTGAAAATAAATTCTTTGTAGCGTGTCAGTATCACCCTGAACTGTCAAGCCGTCCAAATCGCCCAGAAGAACTCTACACTGCTTTTGTGACTGCAGCGGTTGAGAACAGCAATTAGTTAAATCAGAACCTTTGAGAAGAATCTCAGAGGTTTTTTGCTTGCATATTTAGGATAAGATTTGCAAAATAAAAACATAGTGATATAATTAACATAAAAAATCCTAAGGAGGAACTACAATGAAAAAAATGACACTATTTAGTTTAGCTTTAACAGGCCTAGCTTTGCTAGCTTTCCCTTATTCAGGACAGGCATTTGAGCTTAAAGAAGAATGGGTTGTTAAGTGTGGAGTACAGTATCAAGATGGCAAGATTCTTCGGTTTAACAATGGCCATGAAGTAGATATCAAAATCTTGGATTTGCCAAAAACTGAGAAAATCGAGTGGACGGTCAGTCTCAATGGTCAAGATCAGACAGTCAATTTCCTAGGTCAAGAAAAGGACAAGTCTATGATTGGCGTAGATGGGCGTTATCTGAATTTCTATGTTCCATATGGCTATAGAGGAGATATCAAGGTCGAGGCTAAGAGCGGAAACGAAGTGAAGATCTGGTCAACGAAAGTTGTGGATAATATTCATAATGATAGTGGAAAGAGAGGCTACTATCGTATTGAAGAATCAAATGATCAATATACTTACCTCGATGCTAAATGGGATTATCAAACCAAGACTTACACTGCTACCTTACCAGAGACTGTCAATGGTCAAAAAGTATATGCTTGGGCAGACTATGACAATAGTGAGTTGAAACTTGAAAAACTAAAATCTATCAGTCACAAATATGATGGAGGAGCTTTCAAAGAACTTTATCCCATTGTAAAAGCAGAAAGCTGGCTACAATCAAACCAAAACTGGTACTATCAAAAACAAGGTCAATTAGTGCAGAATGCTTGGGTTAAGGATAATGGAAACTGGTACTTTATGAATGATAAAGGAGTCATGTTCAATCAAACTTGGCTTTATCAAGGTGGCAACTGGTATGCCTTTAAATCATCAGGAGCCATGATTGCTAGTGACTGGTTTTACGACCAAGGCAAGTGGTACTATTTATCAACTTCAGGAGCTATGAAAGCAAGCACTTGGGTATATGACAAGGGAGAATGGTATTATGTAAGTTCTTCTGGAGCCATGCTAGCGAATGATTGGGTCAAAGATAATGGCAAGTGGTATTATCTAGCTTCATCAGGTAAGATGCTTCGCAATACCTACACACCTGATGGTTACTACGTTGGCAACTCAGGCGCCTGGCAATAAGAATAATACTCTTCGAAAATCTCTTTAAACCACCTCAGCTTCCATCTGCAATCTCAAAACAGTGTTTTGAGCAAGCTGCGTCTAGCTTCCTAGTTTGCCCTTTGATTTTCATTGAGTATAAGAAGTCCTTTTCCTTAAAGGAAGAGGCTTTTTACTTGCTTTTCTGCGGCTTCCTCATTTGTCCTAAAGCCTTTTTTGTGTTAAAATGAATGGTATGAAAGCTAAAAAAATGTGGATGGCAGGTCTGGCTCTGCTTGGTATTGGAAGCCTTGCCCTTGCTACGAAAAAAGTTGCAGATGACCGTAAGCTCATGAAGACTCAGGAAGAGTTAACAGCAATTGTGCGAGACCATTTTTCAGATATGGGGGAAATTGCGACTCTTTATGTTCAAGTTTATGAAAGCAGTCTAGAACGACTTGTCGGAGGGGTCATTTTTGAGGATGGCCGTCATTATACCTTTGTCTATGAAAATGAAGACCTAGTCTATGAGGAGGAAGTCTTATGATACAACCAGCAAGTTTAGAAGAATTGGCATCTTTAGTAGAAAAAGATGGCAAGAAGGTCTTCCTTTTTGTGGCGGACTGGTGTGGCGATTGCCGTTATATTTATCCTGCCTTACCAGAAATTGAGGAGACCAATCCAGAGTTTACCTTTATTCGAGTGGATAGAGACCAGTATATGGATTTGGCCAAACTCTGGGATGTATATGGAATCCCTAGCCTTGTTGTTCTAGAAAAGGACAAGGAAATTGGTCGTTTTGTCAATCGCGACCGTAAAAGCAAGCAGCAAATTAACGATTTTTTAGCAGGACTGAAATAGGAGAAAAAGGAAACAATGATTTTTACATATAATAAAGAACATGTCGGTGATGTCCTTATGGTCATCGTGAAAAATAGCGGAGATGCCAAACTAGATGTGGAGCGCAAAGGCAAGGTAGCTCGTGTTTTCCTCAAAGATAATGGAGAAACAGTGGCGTGGAATGTTTTCGAAGTTTCAAGTTTATTTGAAATTGCAGAGCGCGGTCAAGTATTTTTGTCAGATGAGCAAGTAGCTCGTTTGAACCAAGAATTGCAGGCGGAAGGTTTTGCAGAAGAAATTGTTAATGACAAGGAACCTAAGTTTGTTGTTGGTGAGATTGTCGAGATGGTAGCCCATCCTGATAGTGACCATCTCAACATCTGCCAAGTTGCAGTCGCAAGTGACAAGACTGTGCAAATTGTTGCAGGTGCTCCCAATGCGCGTGTTGGCTTGAAAACCATTGTCGCTCTTCCAGGTGCCATGATGCCCAAAGGCAATCTCATTTTCCCAGGCCAACTTCGTGGTGAAAAGAGTTTTGGCATGATGTGTAGTCCTCGTGAATTGCATCTGCCAAATGCTCCGCAAAAACGTGGTGTTATTGAATTATCAGAAGACCAAGTTGTTGGAACTCCATTTGATCCAGCTAAACACTGGACTGCCTAGGAAGTTGTCAGTATCTGATAGACCAGCTAGAAGGAAATAAGATGGCAAAAAATGTAGTGATTACAGGGGCGACATCAGGAATCGGTGAAGCGATTGCGCGTGCTTATCTGGAGCAGGGTGAGAATGTCGTTCTAACTGGACGACGGATAGACAGACTAGAAACCCTCAAGTCGGAGTTTGCAGAAACTTTTCCAAATCAAACAGTTTGGACTTTTCCGCTAGATGTCATGGATATGACCATGGTGAAGACTGTCTGCTCCGATATTCTAGAAAGAGTAGGGCAGATTGATATTCTGGTCAATAACGCAGGCTTGGCTCTAGGTTTGGCACCTTATCAGGACTATGAGGAGTTGGATATGTTGACCATGCTGGATACCAATGTCAAAGGTTTGATGGCAGTCACTCGCTGTTTCTTGCCAGAAATGGTAAAAGCCAATCAAGGACATATCATCAATATGGGCTCAACCGCAGGAATCTACGCCTATGCTGGTGCCGCTATTTACTCAGCTACCAAGGCAGCAGTTAAGACTTTTTCAGATGGACTGCGAATTGATACCATTGCAACGGATATCAAGGTGACCACCATTCAGCCAGGAATTGTCGAAACAGATTTTTCTACAGTGCGTTTTCATGGTGACAAAGAGCGAGCTGCGACGGTTTATCAGGGAATCGAAGCCTTGCAGGCACCAGACATCGCAGACACAGTAGTCTATGTGACCAGTCAACCTCGCCGTGTGCAGATTACAGATATGACTATTATGGCCAATCAACAGGCGACAGGTTTCATGATTCATAAAAAATAAGAAATTTCCTCGAAAAGTTACAAATTTCTGTAACTTTTTTTGATTTTCTGCGAATAGATAAGTAGGAGGAAGAAAATATGTATAATAAAGTTATCTTAATCGGACGCTTGACGTCTACACCAGAATTGCACAAAACCAACAATGACAAGTCAGTAGCGCGAGCAACTATCGCTGTGAACCGTCGTTACAAAGACCAAAATGGGGAGCGTGGAGCTGACTTTGTCAATATGGTTCTATGGGGCAGACTAGCAGAAACATTGGCAAGCTACGCAACTAAAGGAAGTCTCATTTCAGTGGATGGAGAATTACGTACCCGTCGTTTTGAGAAAAATGGCCAGATGAATTACGTGACTGAAGTACTTGTTACAGGATTCCAATTATTAGAAAGTCGTGCTCAACGTGCCATGCGTGAAAATAACGCAGGCCAAGATTTGGCTGACTTGGTTTTGGAAGAGGAGGAATTACCATTTTAAACATTGAAAAGTCTGAGTTGCTCTCAGGCTTTTTATCTTGAGAAAGTCAGACTTTTTTCTTGACTATTTCTGACCAAGTGATACAATAGAACTATGATTTAGCACTCAGGTATAAAGAGTGCTAACACTATCTATCTCATCATGGAGGAAATCAGATGTTGAAACCATTAGGAGACCGTGTGGTCTTAAAAATTGAGGAAAAAGAACAAACTGTTGGTGGCTTTGTCCTTGCAGGTTCAGCTCAAGAAAAAACAAAAACAGCCCAAGTTGTGGCTATTGGACAAGGTGTTCGTACCTTGAACGGTGACTTGGTTGCTCCAAGTGTTAAAGCTGGAGACCGTGTCTTGGTTGAAGCTCACGCAGGTCTCGATGTCAAAGATGGCGATGAAAAGTACATCATCGTAGGCGAAGCGAACATCTTGGCAATTATTGAAGAATAGAAGGAGAAAGTAAGTATGTCAAAAGAAATTAAATTTTCATCTGATGCTCGTTCAGCCATGGTTCGTGGTGTCGATATCCTTGCAGATACTGTTAAAGTAACCTTGGGACCAAAAGGTCGTAATGTTGTGTTGGAAAAATCATTTGGCTCACCCTTGATTACCAATGACGGCGTGACTATTGCCAAAGAAATCGAATTGGAAGACCATTTTGAAAATATGGGTGCTAAATTGGTGTCAGAAGTAGCTTCAAAAACCAACGATATCGCAGGTGACGGAACGACAACTGCAACAGTCTTGACCCAAGCAATTGTCCGCGAAGGAATCAAAAACGTCACAGCAGGTGCCAATCCAATCGGAATTCGTCGTGGGATTGAAACAGCAGTTGCCGCAGCAGTAGAAGCCTTGAAAAATAATGCCATCCCTGTCGCTAATAAAGAAGCCATCGCTCAGGTTGCTGCTGTATCTTCTCGTTCTGAAAAAGTCGGTGAGTACATTTCTGAAGCCATGGAAAAAGTTGGCAAAGACGGAGTCATCACTATCGAAGAGTCACGTGGTATGGAAACAGAGCTTGAAGTCGTAGAAGGAATGCAGTTCGATCGTGGTTATCTTTCACAGTACATGGTGACAGATAGCGAAAAAATGGTGGCAGATCTTGAAAATCCATACATTTTGATTACTGATAAGAAGATTTCAAATATCCAAGAAATCTTGCCACTCCTAGAAAGCATTCTCCAAAGCAATCGTCCGCTCTTGATTATTGCGGATGATGTGGATGGTGAGGCTCTTCCAACCCTTGTATTGAACAAGATTCGTGGAACCTTCAACGTGGTAGCAGTCAAGGCACCTGGTTTTGGTGACCGTCGCAAAGCCATGCTAGAAGACATTGCCATCTTAACAGGCGGAACAGTTATCACAGAAGACCTTGGTCTTGAGTTGAAAGATGCGACAATTGAAGCACTTGGTCAAGCAGTGAGAGTAACTGTGGACAAAGATAGCACGGTTATCGTAGAAGGTGCTGGAAATCCTGAAGCGATTTCTCACCGCGTTGCGGTTATCAAGTCTCAAATCGAAACCACAACTTCTGAATTTGACCGTGAAAAATTGCAAGAACGCTTGGCCAAATTGTCAGGTGGTGTAGCGGTTATTAAGGTCGGTGCCGCAACTGAAACTGAGTTGAAAGAAATGAAACTCCGCATTGAAGATGCCCTCAACGCTACTCGTGCAGCTGTTGAAGAAGGAATCGTTGCAGGTGGTGGAACAGCACTTGTAAATGTTATACCTGCCGTAGCTGATTTGGAATTGACAGGAGATGAAGCAACAGGACGCAATATTGTTCTCCGTGCTTTGGAAGAACCTGTTCGTCAAATCGCCCACAATGCAGGATTTGAAGGTTCAATCGTTATCGATCGTTTGAAAAATGCTGAAGTTGGTACAGGCTTTAACGCAGCAACTGGCGAGTGGGTTAATATGATTGATCAAGGGATTATCGACCCAGTTAAAGTGAGCCGTTCAGCCCTACAAAATGCAGCATCTGTAGCCAGCTTGATTTTGACTACGGAAGCAGTCGTAGCCAATAAACCAGAACCAGTAGCCCCAGCTCCAGCCATGGATCCAAGTATGATGGGCGGGATGATGTAAGCTTTCAGAAAGAAACTTATAAAAATCACAAAAGGAGGGAATGCCTATCCCTCCTTTTTATGCTATTCACTTCTAAATAGATTTGAGCTCTCCTAACTTATATGATAAAATAAGACTAGAAAAAGGAGAAGAACATGATCGATGTAGAAGAAATTCTGAGCAAGATGAACCCCAATCAGAAGATTAATTATGACCGTGTCATGCAGAAGATGGTACAAGTATGGGAGAAAAATGAGCAACGGCCAACCATTCTCATGCATGTTTGCTGTGCCCCTTGCAGTACCTATACCCTAGAATATCTGACCAAGTATGCAGATGTGACCATCTATTTTGCCAATTCCAATATCCATCCCAAGGCAGAATACCATAAGCGAGCTTATGTTACCAAGAAATTTGTCAGTGATTTCAATGAGCGGACAGGAAATACGGTTCAGTACCTAGAAGCTCCCTACGAACCAAATGAATATAGAAAACTAGTTAGAGGACTTGAGGAAGAACCAGAAGGTGGCGACCGTTGCAAGGTTTGCTTTGACTATCGACTGGATAAGACAGCGCAAGTGGCTATGGATTTGGGCTTTGACTACTTTGGTTCAGCCTTGACCATCAGTCCTCATAAGAATTCTCAAACCATCAACAGCATCGGAATCGATGTGCAAAAAATTTACACAACTCATTATCTTCCAAGTGATTTCAAGAAAAATCAAGGATACAAACGTTCAGTAGAGATGTGTGAAGAGTATGACATCTACCGTCAATGTTATTGTGGATGCGTCTATGCAGCCCAAGCCCAGAACATTGACCTTGTTCAGGTTAAGAAAGATGCTACAGCCTTTATGGTAGATAAGGATATAGAGAAAGATTATTCCCACATTAAATTTACCGTTACGAAATTAGATATTTAAACGAAAACCTGCCTCGAGGCAGGTTTTTTGCTAGGAAAAGGTGATGGAGAGAAGTCGATGGACCGATCTATGAATTCCTAGTCCATAATTTGCGAGACTTCAATAAGGCTAGGACTCTTAAAAAATAAAGTTTTACTAAAAGGAGCTTTTTAAATCAAAACGAGCAATTATCAGTTCAAACCCGTTTCCAAAGAAGAACGGATAAATTAATCGATGCTTTGTTTTTGAGTTAGGAAGTTAAGCACGCTAAACTGAGTCGTAGGAATAAATTTCTTTATAGAAATGTGTTGCAACTCTGCTATAATGGAATATTCCTTTTTTGCATTTATACAACTTTTTTTACACTATCTTTATTCTTGTGATATAATGTCAAATTATAGAGTGGAGGTCATTTAAAATGATTGATAAAGTAATTGAACAATATAAAAGTCATGATAATCTTGATATTCGAGTAGAATTGCATAAGAAGTATTCCAAAAATAAATTGGGCTTTAATAATTGGATATTTTCTAACTACCAAATCACTGATGAAGTAAAGGTTCTAGAATTGGGATGTGGTACAGGAGAACTATGGAAAAGTAATCTTGATTCTATAGACAAGATGAAGCAATTGATTATAACGGATTTTTCTAATGACATGGTAGAAACTACGAAGTCAGTGATTGGAAATAGAGACAATGTCAACTATGAGATAATGGATATTCAAAAGATTTCTTTTGAGAATGAAACTTTTGATATTGTTATTGCTAATATGCTTTTACATCATGTGAATGATATTCCTAAAGCTCTCTCTGAGGTGAATAGGGTATTAAAAACCGAAGGCATTTTTTACTGTGCTACATTTGGCGAAAATGGAGTTGTAAATTATTTGGCAAATTTATTTAAAGATGAGGTTAATCAAGATTTAGAAAATAAAACGTTTACTTTACAAAATGGTAAAAGGTACCTGAGTAGGTATTTTAACTCTGTCGATACATTACTCTATGATGATGAGTTACATTTAACTAGTATAGATGACCTAGTTAAATACATCCAATCGTTTAAAGGAATTTCAGAAATAGGTTCACTAGAAGAGGAAATAATACGTAAAAGATTGGAAAGTGAGTTTAATAATGGTATGTTGATCATTCCTAAAGAATATGGTATGTTTATCGCTCGAAAAGAAAGTTAAGGGAACGAAATTGTGAAAAATTACGGAAAAGCTTTTCGATATTTTAGAAAATTAAACGGATATTCTTTAGAGTATGCTGCAGCTGATTCTATATCAAAATCTCAACTCTCTAGGTTTGAAAGGGGAGAAAATGAAATTTCTCTTTCAACGTTTTTTGAATTATTATCAAATATCAATGTTTCGATAGAGAATTTTTGTAATTACCTAGAACATTATAAAAGATCGGAGCTTGATGATTTTTTGGTTAATTTATCTCCGAATTTTTATAGTTTGAATACCAAAGGATTGGAGGTAATAAAAAATGAGCAACAAAAGCTTTTTGAGAAGACTGGGGAAAAAACTCATAAAATAAATACAATTATGGTTCAGGGATTATTAAATCAGATAGATTGTAATCATGTAGTTAGTAGAGATGATCTAAATTTAGTATATGACTATTTATTCCAGAAGGAACGATGGGAGTCCTATGAGATAACGCTGATTGGTAATTTATATCATCTTTTTGAAATAGATTATATTTACAGGGTCGGAAAAGAAATACTAGAGCGTACACATTATTACGAAAAAATCGGTAAGAATAGAAATTTAGTTGTGTCAGCTTGTTTAAATTTTTGGTTCTGTTGCCTTGAAAATTCACATCTAATATATGCAGACTACTTTGAAATGAAATTAAAGAAATTATTAAAAGATGACACAAAAGTTTTTGAAAAATCTACATTCAAATTTGTAGAAGGATATAAAATATATCTGACTGAATCTAAAGAGTCTGGAATTAAACAAATGAACAATGTCATAAAATATTTTGAGTTTATTGAATCTAAAAGTATTGCTTTATATTTTCAAAAACGATTAAATGAGTTGGTAGATTAAATAGCATTTTCTCTGTAAAGATATTATTTTTAAAATGTTGTGCTAAATGATTGATGCTAGGTGGAAATACAAAAAAATTTTTTGATACGAAGTTGACCTGTATTTTTTATACGAGTCATCTCCGTATTTTTGTATTAAACGATATAAGTTTATTATAAACTTACAAGGAACAAAGATATTAAAAAATATCAGTATATTTATTTGTTTTATATATTTCGTGAATTCTGCATAAATCTCTTTCTAGTAATGTGTTGTAACTCTACTATAATAGATTTATTCCTTTTTTGTGTCTACACAACTTATTTTACACTATCAAAAAAAACAAGGTCAGGATTTTGTTCCTGACCTTTGACAACTTTACCGATTCTTTAGTTCTACATAGCGCTTGTACCAAATGTTTACATAGGCTTCTGAGAAAGGACCACGTCCATTGTTAATCCAATCAACAAGAATTTTGACATGTTCTTTTAAAATATAGTCCAAGTCATCAGAATAATTCATTTTGCGTTTGTGACGCTCATACTCCTCAACGTCCAAGAGACGTTTCTCTCCATCTGTAAAAATTTTAACATCCAAATCGTAATCAATATACTTCAGTGCTTCTTCATCCAGATAGTAGGGGCTAGCCATATTGCAATAGTAGGAAATTCCATTATCACGAATCATGGCAATGATATTAAACCAATATTTCTTGTGAAAGTAAACAATAGCAGGTTCTCGAGTGACCCAACGACGACCATCACTTTCGGTAACCAGTGTATGATCGTTGACACCAATAATGGCGTTTTCTGTTGTTTTTAGTACCATGGTGTCCCGCCAAGTTCGGTGGAGACTCCCATCATGCTTATAACTTTGAATTGTAATAAAGTCGCCTTCTTTTGGAAGCTTCATAACTAACCAACTTTCTACAATTTATAAGTTTATCGTTTACTATTGTACCATAAAATTACCTAAAATCTGTGAATTTTACATGAAAATATTAAAGATATTCTCTAAGAGCGCTTGCTATATCCGAAAAATCGTAGCCCTTTCGTGCTAAAACTTGGGTTAAACGCTGTTTAAGTTCGTATCCTTCATATTTTCGGGCATACTTAGCATATTGCTTATCAAGTTCCTTGAAGATGAGTTCCTGAGTCGTTTCTTGGTCAACTTGACTATCCAACTGGTCAAAGGCACTTTTAGCATCAGAATAGGAAAATCCCTTGTTGGTCAGATTCTGGATAATCTTATCTTGCAAAGCACGAGATGGAAGTTTTCCTTCATATTTCTTCAATAGTTTATTGGCTACACGTTGAGCAACTTCCGAAAAATCAAAATCATTCAAGATCTCTTCTATAGTAGATTTTGAAATTCCTTTTTGTGCTAATTTCTGAGTCAGTACATAAGGCCCCTTGTCTCCTGAAAGTTGATTGGCGTTGATGATAGCATAAGCGTACTGGCTATCATTAATCCACTTATCCTCTTTAAGATTAATAATGACTTGAGAAAGGATGTTTTCATCAATATCATATTTTTTTAGATATTCACTGACCTCTTTTTCAGTACGCGCTTTAAAGGATAAGTGGTAGAGGGCTAGATTCTTACCGTAAGAAAATTTGGCAAAGCCCTGAATCTCTTTCAATTCTTCTTCACTTATCACCTTATCTTTTGATAACATAAAACGAACAATAGTATCTTCAGTAATGTAGCATTTGTCGCCATTATCAAGCTCCATCAGATAGAGTCTTTTTTTCTTTTCAAGTTTTGTGATTTTCATAGTTCTATTATAACTCAAAATGTGATAAGATAGGGGTATGAATCTGAAAGTGAAACAAAAAATACCGTTAAAAATCAAGCGCATGGGAATTAATGGTGAGGGAATCGGCTTTTATCAAAAAACATTAGTCTTTGTGCCTGGTGCTCTCAAAGGTGAAGATATCTATTGTCAGATTACTTCTATTAAACGTAACTTTGTTGAGGCAAAATTACTGAAGGTCAACAAGAAGTCTAAATTTCGAGTTGTGCCAGCTTGTACTATTTACAATGAGTGCGGAGGCTGCCAAATCATGCACCTGCATTATGATAAGCAACTGGAGTTCAAGACGGACTTGCTTCATCAAGCGCTGAAAAAATTTGCCCCTGCAGGATATGAAAATTATGAAATCCGCCCGACGATTGGTATGCAGGAACCAAAATATTACCGTGCTAAGTTACAATTTCAGACTCGAAAATTCAAAAATCAGGTTAAGGCGGGCTTATATGCACAAAACTCTCACTATTTAGTAGAGTTGAAAGACTGCCTGGTACAAGACAAGGAAACCCAAGTGATTGCTAATCGTCTAGCGGAATTACTTACTTTTCACCAAATTCCAATCACGGATGAGAGAAAAGTTCTAGGTGTTAGAACTATAATGGTTCGACGAGCAAGAAAGACTGGACAGGTTCAGATTATTATTGTTACAAATCGTCAGCTTAATTTAGCCCAACTAGTAAAAGACTTAGTTAAAGCTTTCCCAGAAATTGTGACAGTAGCTGTGAATACAAATACAGCTAAAACCAGTGAGATTTATGGCGAAAAGACAGAGATTATCTGGGGAGAAAAGAGTATTCAAGAAGGTGTACTTGATTATGAATTTTCACTATCTCCTCGAGCTTTCTATCAACTAAATCCTGAACAAACAGAAGTTCTTTATAACGAGGCGGTAAAAGCCTTGGATGTAAATAAAGAAGACCATTTGATTGACGCTTATTGTGGAGTTGGAACGATTGGATTTGCCTTCGCAAAGAAAGTTAAAACACTAAGAGGTATGGATATTATTCCAGAAGCCATTGAAGATGCCAAGCGAAATGCTAAAAGAATGGGATTTGACAATACTCATTATGAAGCTGGAACGGCAGAAGAGATTATTCCTCGTTGGTATAAGGAAGGCTACCGAGCAGATGCTCTGATCGTAGATCCACCGCGTACAGGTCTGGACGATAAGTTATTAGATACTATTCTTACCTATGTACCAGAAAAAATGGTCTATATTTCTTGCAATGTTTCGACCTTGGCTCGTGATTTGGTGAGGTTAGTAGAAGTCTACAATATCCATTATATTCAGTCGGTCGATATGTTTCCACACACCGCTCGAACTGAAGCTGTTGTAAAATTAATTAAAAAAGATTAAAAAAGGTGTTGACAAAGTTTAAAAAGTCTGTATAATAGTAAGAGTTGAAAACAACTCAGGTCCGTTGGTCAAGGGGTTAAGACACCGCCTTTTCACGGCGGTAACACGGGTTCGA
>NZ_WIJP01000014.1 GCF_009496155.1 Streptococcus mitis | reverse complement strand
CAAAGTTATAAAGCTACCATCAAAGTGTACGGCGCTAAAGATGGCAAGGCAGACTTGAGCAATCTCGTAGCGACTAAGGATTTGAATGTTAATTTGAATGGCTTGACTACCCCAGCTGAAGTGCAAAAAGGAGTAGCCGACAACACTAAAGACACAGTAGATGTTCCAGCTAGCTACCTTGATAAAGCCAACTTCCCAGGTCCATTCACAGCTGGTGTCAACCAAGTCATTCCATATGAATTCTTCGCTGGTGACGGTATGTTGACTCGTCTTATCTTGAAAGCCTCCGACAAGGCTCCATGGTCAGACAACGGTTCAGCTAAAAACCCCGCCCTTCCACCAGTAGAGAAGTTAGGCAAAGGTCTCTACTTCTACGAAGTGGATTTGGCAGGAACTCAAGGCAAGTCAGATAAAGAGCTTCTTGACCTCTTAAAACAAAACGGCACTCAAAGCTATAAAGCAACTATCAAAGTGTACGGTGCGAAGGACGGCAAGGCCGATTTGAGCAACCTTGTAGCGACTAAAGAATTGACAGTGAACTTGAATGGGTATAAGTCCCTCAATGAGATGAAATCCAAAATGCCAGCTGCTAGCCAAGATAAGATGATGCCTAACAAAGAGCAGGACAAAACCATGAATGCTAGCCAGCCTATGGTAACCCCAAGCAAAATGTCTGATGAAGGCAAGATGGCGTCTGCTAACAAGGTGTCAAGTCCAATGATGGCTGATCACATGAAAGACGAAAAAGACATGCTCCCATATACTGGCGAAGCCCAAACATCAATGGCTACTATTGGATTCTTTGGATTAGCTTTGGCAGGTCTGCTAGGTGGACTCGGATTGAAAGCTAAAAAAGAGGAAAATGACTAGTCTAGTTACAGACTTTCTATCTAGGATTTGAAAAATCCAGATATCGTTTAGAATGTTCGTAAAGAGATTAAAATAGTGTTATACTATTGTGGTATAGCACTGTTTTTTTCAAAGGAGAGACAGATGGGAAAGACAATTTTACTCGTTGACGACGAGGTAGAAATCACAGATATTCATCAACGCTATCTGGTTCAGGCAGGATATCAGGTTTTGGTGGCCCATGATGGAGTAGAGGCCTTGGAAATCTTCAAACGAAAAGCGATTGATTTGATTATTACAGATATCATGATGCCTCGGATGGATGGTTATGATTTGATTAGCGAAGTTCAGTATCAATCTCCGGATCAGCCTTTTCTCTTTATAACGGCTAAGACCAGTGAGCAGGACAAGATTTACGGCCTAAGCTTGGGGGCAGACGACTTCATTGCCAAGCCCTTTAGCCCCCGTGAGTTGGTTTTGCGTGTCCACAATATCTTGCGTCGCCTTCATCGTGGAGGTGAGACAGAAGTCGTCAGTCTCGGGGATTTACGGATGAATCACGGTAGTCATGAGGTCCAAGTCGGAGATGTGGCGCTTGATTTGACAGTTAAATCCTTCGAACTTTTATGGCTTTTAGTCAGCAATCCAGAGCGCGTTTTCTCTAAAACAGACCTCTATGAAAAGGTCTGGCAAGAAGACTATGTGGATGATACTAATACCTTGAATGTTCATATTCATGCTCTGCGACAGGAGTTGGCTAAACATGCTAGTGCAGAAACACCGACCATCAAAACCGTCTGGGGCTTGGGCTACAAAATTGAGAAAGCACGAGGTAGTCAATGAAATTAAAAAGTTATATTTTAGTAGGGTATATCATTTCAACACTCCTAACGATTATTGTGGTTTTTTGGGCTATCCAGCGAATGTTAATTGAAGAAAGAGAAATTTATTTCCTAGTGGGTATGACTTTCGTGGCTAGTTTTGTTGGTGCTGGGATTAGTCTCTTTCTTCTGTCGCCAGTCTTTACATCATTGGCTAAACTTAAGGAACATGCCAAGCGGGTAGCAGACAAGGACTTTCCATCAAATCTGGAGGTTCAAGGCCCTGTAGAATTTCAGCAATTAGGCCAAGCTTTCAATGAAATGTCCCATGATTTGCAGGCGACCTTTGATTCCTTGGAAGAAAGCGAGCGAGAAAAGGGCTTGATGATTGCCCAGCTGTCGCATGATATCAAGACCCCCATCACTTCAATCCAAGCGACGGTAGAAGGGATTTTGGATGGGGTTATCAAAGAAGGAGAACAGGACCATTATCTAGCAACCATTGGACGCCAGACGGAAAGACTCAATAAACTGGTTGAAGAGTTGAATTTTTTGACCCTAAACACGGCTAGAAATCAGGTGGAGACTGTCAGCAAAGATAGCATTTTTCTGGACCAGCTCTTGATTGAGTGCATGAGTGAATTTCAGTTCTTGATTGAGCAGGAGGAGCGAGATGTCCACTTGCAGGTAATCCCTGAGTCTGCCCGGATTGAGGGAGATTATGCCAAGCTTTCTCGTATCTTGGTGAATCTGGTCAATAACGCTTTTAAATACTCTGCTCCAGGGACCAAGTTGGAAGTGCTAGCTAAGCTGGAGAAGAGCCAGCTTTCAATCAGTGTGACGGATGAGGGACAGGGGATTGCCCCAGAGGACTTGGAGAATATTTTCAAACGCCTTTATCGTGTCGAAACTTCGCGTAATATGAAAACAGGTGGTCATGGCTTAGGACTTGCGATTGCGCGTGAATTGGCCCATCAATTGGGTGGGGAAATCACCGTTACTAGCCAGTACGGTCTCGGAAGCACCTTTACTCTCGTTCTTAACCTTTCTGGGGTAAATTCCCAAACTAAGTTCCACCGCTAGTAGAAGTGGAAGTTAGTCTGATAAAAATCGTAAAAACCAGTGGAAATCCGTTTCAGGGTAAGTTCCACTGGTTTTACTAATGCTTGATTTCATCGCTTTTGTAGCCGAAAGGCATCGAAAAAAAGAGCGCACAAAATCCCCTCATCTGAAAGCGTTTCAGATTAAGTTCCGCTATGGTGGAAGTTAGTGTGAGACGTTTGAATGGGGGTTTAGGTTAGTTTTTAGATTTTATGTTGGAGTAATGTAGAAGACTGGCAGACATCTTCTGCAGGTATTTTAGAAATACCGAGAAGCTTAGGAATCTCTTCTCCATAAGTAAAGGCAAAAAGTTCATAGGCTGACTTTCCATTCAAAGCAGCCCGTTTGACACTGTTGACATGCGAACAAACGAGATTGATGTCCTCTTGAGTTAAGTTGTCAAAAGAAGTTCCTTTAGGTAGAATGTCGCGAATTAGTGTGTGATTTTTCTCAATTCTGCCTTTCTGGTCAGAGCGATTAGGGTCACAAAAGAAGAGTTTACTCTCTCCTCGCACATCCATTTCGATGTCATCAACCCTGGCAAACTCTCCACCATTATCTGTCAGGATGACAGGAAAGAGTAGGAAGAAATCTTTGTCAGCTTGGTGAAGAGTGTTCTTGATATCATAGAGGTGTTTGGTAACCTCAAGGGCAGTTTTATTATCCAGAATCCTAGCGAAGATAAAGTTACAGAAAGAGAGATTGAAGGTGAGTAGGACTTTACCTCCTATCCTGCCCATAACAGTGTCCATTTCCATCCAGTAGTTCAGTTGGTTAAGAGCTAAATAATTTTGGAAATCCTCATAGGAACGTCCTTTTTTAGCTTCTTTAGGGATGGAAGGTAGCTTACTTTTCCGTCTTTCTTTGAATTTAACGGCTCTGGCTAAATCAATCGGAGCGATAGATAGGTATCCTTTTCGGATGTGTCGATAGACAGTTGAGGAGCTGACATCAAGGTTATGAGTTTTGAGGATATGATAGATGTGTTGTCCCTTTTTAACACCATCAGAAATGACTTTGTCCATGTCCCAGAAAGTCTGCGAGTTAAGGGGAGTCCCTTCACGAGCTTCAACAAGAGTTTGTTCGTACTGCTTTTGAGCTTGCTTAGCTAGGTAGAAAATTTTTTTAAATCCACAGTTTTGTCTTCTTTTAGGGCACCCATTACAGACAAAGGGAGCCTTATCGAGTAGAGGGCAAGGAAGGTTATCGCATGTAGACTCTCGGACTTGTCTGTTTCGTTTGACTTCTTTGGAAACAGTGGTTGGGTCTTTTAGAATGGATTGTCCGATAGCTTTGAAGGTTTCACCGCGCTCTAAACCTAGTTGGATATCATTACGGTCTGAAAGTGTAAGGTGTTTATGTTTTATCATAGTGGACCTCATTTCTAACTCAAACGTCTCATACTTAATTCCACCATAAAAATCCGTTTTAGACTAATTTCCACTTCGGCTAGCCAAGTGGAAGTTACTTTGAGAAGTTACCCCTTGTTCTTAACCTTTCTGGCAATGAAAATAAAGCTTAACCCCCCTTTACAAATCTAGCCATTCATGGTAGAATGGATTTTGTGTGAAATATCAGCAGGAAAGTATGAAGCTCGTCAACAGGTGTCTTATGACAAGTAACCTTGGCTGTTTAGGCGAAGGGCATCTGCACGAATCAGGGCTTTCTAAGTGACTATTTCCACCGAAATATTATTTATATCAGGAGGACATTCACATGTCACGTTATACAGGACCATCTTGGAAACAAGCTCGTCGCCTGGGCCTTTCACTTACAGGTACAGGTAAAGAATTGGCACGTCGTAACTACGTACCAGGACAACACGGACCAAACAACCGTTCTAAATTGTCAGAATACGGTTTGCAATTGGCTGAAAAACAAAAACTTCGTTTCACTTACGGTGTAGGTGAAAAACAATTCCGTAACTTGTTCGTACAAGCTACAAAAATCAAAGGCGGAATCCTAGGTTTCAACTTTATGCTTCTTTTGGAACGTCGTTTGGATAACGTTGTTTACCGTCTTGGTCTTGCGACTACTCGTCGTCAAGCTCGTCAATTCGTAAACCACGGTCACATCCTTGTTGACGGAAAACGTGTTGATATCCCATCATACCGCGTAACTCCAGGTCAAGTGATCTCAGTTCGTGAAAAATCATTGAAAGTTCCAGCAATCCTTGAAGCAGTAGAAGCTACTCTTGGACGTCCAGCATTCGTATCATTCGACGCTGAAAAATTGGAAGGTTCATTGACTCGCTTGCCAGAACGCGACGAAATCAACCCAGAAATCAACGAAGCACTTGTCGTTGAATTCTACAACAAAATGTTGTAATATTTTATTAAATCAGATAGGCTTTGAAACCTTGATATTAAGCACTTTGGGATGCTTTCCCTTAGTGCTTTTTTTATTTTTACTACCCTTTTAGTTACCCTTAACTGATTTTAGGTATAGTAAGAGGGTAGCCCCAAAATGGGACACCCTTATTATTTATAGATTGCTGATAGTCGATTCAAAGATTGAGACGGCTTTTTAGCCTCCTCTTTGGTAGCATGGACATAAGTGTTTAAAGTCATAGAGATATTAGAGTGGCCTAATCTGTATTGTAAGTCTTTAGCATCTATGCCAGCGTATAGCATGATTGTAGCGTGTGTGTGTCTAAAACTGTGGAATCCAATATTAGGTACACCAGCATGTTTGAAACGTGTATTTAAACGAGTTGATAGTGTTTTATTGTTTGGGTATTGGTGAAATAAGAGAAGTTTAAAAGTTTGTTATTTAAAATTTGATGTTTATAAAATGATTAGCAGATAAGAAAGGAAAAACTTGCCTTAATTGCCTGCAGAATGGCAAGGAGATAAGAGAGAAAAGGTCTCTTAATTGCTTATCTCATGGTATAAGAGTAGTCCTGAAGTAAGAGCGAACCAAGAGAAAATAAAAAAGCACCTAGAATAATCTAAGTACTTAGGAGTAGTGGACGGTGTGCCTGTCCCATCATCTCATACTATGAAGTTGCGTAGCGACACTATCATTTCTACCTCACTTCTCTTTAAACTAATTATACCATAAAGAAATACTAGCTTGACCACTAACGAAGTAGAAAAGAAACTAAAAAGCATTAATCTGGAGCTAGCTTTTTAAATTCTATCTACAAAGTTTGTCTGGAAATAACTTTTCTAAATTGTTAATAATAATATCGCCATCTAAAACAATATTATTATAAATGAATTTCTTTAATTCAGAGTAGTTATCAAGATACAAATATGATTGAGGAGCAGTAAAATTGGTTACTCCATTTCTTAATTCATTAAGTGTAATAGGCTGTATTTTTTGAATTGCTTTTATAGTTCCTGCATAATGGTATTTATCTATATAATTATTTATCCTTTTATCTGTTTTTTTATCAAACTTTCCAATTAAATCATCTAAATGATAGACATCATCAAAATAAATAATTCCACAAATAGCTTTAACAGGAGAACTGACATATATAAAAGCGCATTTACAATTTTTTGGAAAAACTCTCCTATATTCTAGAAGTTTTTCTCCAGATAAAATTCGTTCAAAAACTTGTGGCCAAAAACTCATTAATGGAATGTTGTTATTGGGAATTATCATATGGGTAAAGTTAATTGCTCACTTTCTTTGAATTGATTATTGAACTCTTTTATTAAATTACTTTGATAAAATTCTGGAAACTCTTCATCTGAAGTTTGTTTGTATCTGGAGTATTTGAAATTTGGATATTCAATTTCTTTTATACCGTTCATATCATTTAAAATGGTCTTACCAATAGCTTCTCCGAGCTTTATTGGAACAGCGTTTCCAATTTGTTTATAAATTTCCCCGAGTTTGCCTCTAAATCTCCAGTTGTCAGGAAAACCTTGTATTCTAGCATATTCTTCGATTGATAATGGTCTTAACTCTGTAGGATGGATTAAATCAGTTGCTGGCATGGTTGGAACAGTAACAAGAGTAGGGCTAGGCTCACTAAATGATAGGCGACGGAAAAAGCCAGTTTTTCCCCCTCCCATATAGTACTTTTTCCCCATAGCAATTTTTTGATCTTCTTCTGATAATGATTTCCAATTTCCGCCTTCAGGAATTTTTTTGTACCACTCTCTTCGATTTGGAGGAATTTCAGAATATCTCATTGGCTTATCTTGTATGTCAGAAATCACATCACCAAGTGTAACCCATTTTTTGAGACCATATTCACCATTTTCGGAATGAGTTGGAGTCAAATAAGGTACCTTCTTATCACCTAACTTAGCAATTATTACAAATCTTTCTCTTTTTTGTGGAGCACCAAAGTTGGCAGCGTTATATAATTCAAAAGAAACAGAGTATCCAAAAGATTCTAATTTTTCTTTAGCAAAATGCAGTACTCCTCCTTTAATAGCTAATCCTTTGGTATCTTCAAGAATAGCCTTGGTAGTCTGAAGGCCTCTAACGTTTTCAATTACAGCATAAGTTGGTTTTAATTCACCGATTATGTCTAAATATCGGATAAATACATCTCCTCTAGCATCTTCAAAACCTTTCCTATTTCCTGCTGTCGAAAACGCCTGACAGGGTGGCCCACCAAAAATTATATCTATAGGTGTGTTTTCGTTAATATTAGCATATTTGTATATTTTTTCCTTGGAACATTGCCAAATGTCACCAATTAAACCTATTTCGTTATTGTTTTCAACAATAGTAGCACGAGCTTCCTTGTTGATTTCACAAGCAAGAAGTGGCTTGATTCCAGCATTTCCCATACCAATGTCTAATCCCATACCACCACTAAAAAATGAAAGTGTTATAATTTTGGGTATTTTATTAGATTTTCTTACTCTATCTTTAGGATTTATTATAATATCACTATTCTTTAGAAAATCTTCTAGGTCAATTTCTGTAGTATAGAAACTATTTTCAATTTTTTCAGATTTTATTTTTTGTTCCCTAAGTAATTTTCTTGCATATTGCGGAGAGATATCCAGCCTTTCAGATATTGTATCAGCATCTATAAGATTTTTTTTGTCCAAACAGAACCTCCTCGAAACAATTTTTAGACCCAACTATTTTACCATAAAAAACTTAAAAGGTCCAGAGTTTTGCTATAATAGTCTAAAAAAGAGGTACGAAGCCAATGGTCGCAAGAAGCATAAGTTTAATGAATATGGTTGATGAGTATAATATCAGCGATGAAACGATTTTAAATATATTTTATGATGTCTTAAATAGCCAAAATATTTCCATTTATAATGATAAATTAGAACAACTATTTATATTTGCTATGGAAAGAAAAGAGTTGTTCACTAATATAAGAGTTACTGTAGATAAACCGAGTAATGACATTGCTTATGAATATATTGAAAAGTTAGTTTCTGCATATATTAAAGATAGACAAAATGATAAATTGTCAAATCCATTAAAGAATTATGGTGAGAAAGATGAAGCTTTGATTTCAAGAGTTCGGGCGTCAACCGGTGCAAGTGAAGATGTTGTTCAACTTTTTATTGATGGACATTATTTTTTTATGAGTGCTGAAAACATGAATGGTGCAATACTCGAACAATATTTAGCTGATGTATTGGAACCATGTGGTTGGTTGTGGTGTGCAGGATCTATATATAGAGCGATTGATTTTTGCTACTTTGGTCAGGATGAAATTGTTTTGTTACAAGTCAAAAATAAGTACAATACAGAAAATAGTTCGAGTTCAGCAATTCGGATTGGAACCAAAATAATAAAATGGAACCGTCTTAATAGACCTAGACAGGAAACTGGTTTAGATAGACCACTGCCAAACTGGGAATCGTTACAACAAATAGTAAATATACCTCATATAAACCACCTTCTAACAGAAGAGAGCTATTTAGAATATATTGAAAGATATTCAACTAATGAACTAGACACACTTCTCTAATAAACAGAACAATATATAAATTAGATTTTCTGTATAACCTTAAATATTGTTAATTTACCCATTATAGATAAAGATTTAACTAAAGAATCTTATTTACAATTATATTTTAAAAAATTCTACAAAAAGTTTAGAAATATTGGAGGATTAAAATTTATGTTTGGTATTGTTAGAGAAGTAAATTGTAATGAATTTGCACTTGTTGAAACTAGAAATAATAATATCGGTAATATTCGAGTTTACAATGTTCCAGAAATACTTGATATTGACCAAACTATAGAATTTGATTTAAGAACTAGCAGAAATAATAATTATTATGGTGTTTTTGTTAGAATTCCTGAACGTAATAATATTAATTTAAATACAGAGGATCGGGATTTATGGTATGCATTGGGAAATGAAAAAGAACGTGAGTTTATAAATGATATAGTTCCTGAATTAGGTTTAAATATTATTATAAATCCTGGAAAGCAAGAAGATCCAACAGTAATTGATCTATATGACCAACAAAATCAAATATATTGTGATCTAAAAGTTCAAAATACCCCTTTTTTTACTGCTGGTAGATATATGTATGAAAACCAGACACCTTACGATCCAACATATACTGTCACATTTAATAGAATGGATTACGAACGTTATGCTAGGTATTATCCTGATTGTTATATCTACTTTTGGGTAGACTGGACGACACTTAGATATCGTGATTATTTAGTTAATCCATTAACTGGAATTTGGCGAGCTTCTTTCCATGATATGGCGGAAGCAATTGAAAATGGCTTTGTAGTTCTTCATAATTATCAATTTAGACAAAATGATGATCACAATGCTAGAGATAGTTATTTGTTTAATCTTTTAGATACAGCTATTTTTGAAAGATTAATGTAAAGAATTTATTTTCACTTTTTCAAACAAGAAAAATAGATTTAGTTAATTCTATTATTTAGTATCACATTAATAATGCTAAATTATCTATTTTAAAACACCTCAGCCCTATCCAACCATGGATAGGGCTTTTCATTGTTAATAATGCGCTTCAAACAATCTACGCTAGCCTGGAGATGAAATAATTCGTGATTTCTAATTTTTTCTTCGGGAGAATTTTGAATAATTTCACAATGACGTTTAATATGCCAAATAGCATTTTTAATATTTTTTTCTTTTAAATTTTTCATGAATCTATAATAACAAATACAGTCTATAGAAAAATATAAAATCCTAAATGGTGAGAAATATCAGCTAAACGGTAAGTTAATTTAACTTTTAAAGAAAAAATCACCTATTCTGTAGATAGGTAATTGATTATAATAGTCTCAATCTTTGTTAGTTAATATAATTCATCCTTTGTTGGCTCAATGACTTCAATATAAAATCTCTCTACTTGTGAAGCTAGATAACCTTTTGAAGACTCATTTGCTTTCATAAACAATTCAACAAAAGAATTGAGGGACAAGAGATCACTTGAGTTGATATTAAACTTCTTTGATTTACAAAGATTCATGACTTCATTTCCAAATATACTTACCTCTTCAGTAGGTTGGTTGTCAAAAACATTCTTTTGAATCAATGTTTCAAGATTTTTGATAAAGTCATACAGATTTTCGTATTGTTCGTCTAAGTTATTCATAGCCAATCCTTTCTAGTCGTATCCATATTTTTTTAATGCTTTATTGTAAGCGTCACTACCTTTTAAATAGTAATCATGTTTTGTTCCACTAATATCAACAGTAAATACTCCATCTTTAAATGTATAGCTTTCAGTTCGATTTATAATTTGTGAACCACTCAATTCAATTTTTTATTCTTTTGATCAAGGTCAAAGTTATCAGCTTCACCATTACCAATTGTTCCCTTATTTCCAGAAATCGTAAATACTCGTTCATTTCGATTTTCGTTTATCCAATAATATTCTCCATCTAAAGTTTGGTTATTTTGACTGGAGCATGAAATAAGGAAAATAGCTAGGAACGACACAAACAACACACAAATAAATTTTTTCATAGATATACCTCCTTTTTCAATATAGTATACCAAAATATCATTACAGAATTGATACAATAAATGTCGGTTATAATAGAAAATTCCGAAAATGTCTATTATAATAGCAATTACTTTTCTGAATGGAGCGCCCTTTTTATGAATATGATAAAATAGATGTAAAGATATCTATTAGAAATTGAAATTCTAAAATGTAATTAGCAAGATAGGAGATACATGGAAACTATTAGAGATAACGAGGAAGAAAAGAAAAGTTGCGAAGGTATTAACATTGTATTTATCGGACATCCGATTCGTGTGAAACAAAAATTAAAAATTGGAAATGAAGTATACAATATTAGTTTTGATGGATTTAAAGATACAAAGTATAATGAGGATCCTTTTATTTGGAACAATAACTTTTTATATTCTTTTTGTCACGCCAATCATGCATTATCAGCGGATATTCGTCAAAAGATAAAAAAAGAAGAAGTTTATTTAGTATTTGTTTCAAAAACGGGAAGAAACTCAAAAATAGTTGAAATAGATACAATCATAAAAGCAGAAGAAATATATGAGTGGCCGAACAAAAATGAACGTTTCAAAGAGAGTCTTTGTAGTAAAATTTTTAATGATAAAGTAATAGCCCATCATCTACCTAAATTTTTAGAGGGAGGTGGAATATCTGAACATAATAACAAAAATTTATATACTTGTGTAGGTGATTCAGATGGCTCTTTTCTACCAATGAAAAAAGATGGAGATATATTTATTCCGTTTAGATTTAATGAATCGGTATCTAAAAATCTATTAGAATTAATAAAAGTAACAGATAATGATATGTATTACGTTGCTAAAAGCACCTCACCAAGATTAATCACTGAAAATAAAGAAAATACATTTAATAAAGTATATGAGGTAGTAAAAAAGTTAATCGAAGAAGAAAATTCTAGCAGGGGGAATCCTAAAGAAGACCAAAGATTTCTTAAAAGTTATCAGATTCGTAATTTAGATAAGAAGAATCTCTTTGTTATAGGTAATGGATTTGATATAGCTCATAATATTGAGTCTCAGTATTCTAAGTTTAGGGACTTTGTATTTAAATTATCCAATCTCGATGAATTAGATAGAAATAAGATTATAGAAGATGAAATAGAAGCATTTGAAATTCCCAGTTCAGTATTAAACCATGATGGTGAAGAAATATATAATACGGCAGAACTTGCAGCTTTTTATCATAGTGTTATTAATACTATTTCTTTTAAAAATTACGATCCTGAGTGGAAAGATTTTGAAAAAAATTGGGGTGAACTCAATATCTTATCTTTTACATCAACCGAGTTTGTAGATAAACATGGAGATATAGAACCATTTCGTATAGCTAGTGCTGTTGAAGAAATAGTTCATAATCTCAAATCAGCATATCAAATCGCAACATTCAAACTTTTTTCAGAGTGGATTCGATCGTTGGACACTTCACGTATAGTTGCTACTAAAAAAACCATTCAAAAGCATATTAGAGACAGTTATTTCTTAACTTTCAATTATACTAATGTACTAGAAGATGTTTATAATGTTGAAAATTATCAAGTTTGTCATATTCATGGAAGTATTAATGAGAATAAGTTTATTGTTGGGCATGGTAAAGATGAAAAATTAAAGAATTACGAACAAAATCCTTTTTCAGTTAATGATTTTATAATTGAGATAGTAAATGTAATGAAAAAGGATACCAGTAAACATTATGTTGAGAATTTAACATTTTTTGAAAATCTGAAAGATATTGAAAATATTTATTTCATAGGTTTTAATCTCAGTGATGAACATTCAGTTGACTCCCTGTATTTTAAAAAACTATTTAAAGAATTAAAAGGCTTTAATGTCTATTTTGATAGTTATCATCAAGATGAAATTGATAAATTCAAACAGACTCTAGAAACATGGGGAGCCCAATACATTAAGTTATATGTTATAAATACTGAACGAGATAAAGTTGTAGAGCCTTGAGTTAGTTACAACAATGTGGATAGAAATTATATTGACTTACCTCTCAAACTAACCATTTATTTTGAAATCATCAAATAGGTGTGACCAAAATCAAGTTAATATTGATTATAAAAATATTAAGAAAATAAGAAAAAATGTGGTTTAGCAGATGTTAGTTGTCGAAAGTTCAGGTCTATCAAAGAGTATAATACAAAACAAAAATAAGAAGTGTGTTTAAAGCTGTTATAGTATGATTTTGTTATATGCTGAAATTTCTCTCTATCAAACCAGGTCTTATGATTTGTAAGTAAAAGAAAAAATAACAAAAAGAGGAGCTTTACACTAAAGTTCCTCTTATTTTAAATATCCGAATCATTATTCTTATTTCAAAAAATGTGGTGATTCGGTTGATGTTTATTGCAATATACTGAAATTAACAAAAGAAAAAACGCTGTTCAAGCGTTTTTCTTCTGTATTAATTCTTATTGAATGCTTACTTAACTTCTGTAAACACAACGTGTTTGCGAAGTTTTGGTGAGTATTTCTTCAATTGAAGACGGTCTGGAGTGTTACGTTTGTTTTTAGAAGTAAGGTACAAGCGTTCACCAGATTCTTTGTGTTCAAGTGTAATATTTACGCGCATGGTATCTCCCTTCTATTATTCAGCTGATGCAGCTTTAGCGATTTTACGTCCTTTGTAGTATCCTTTAAGTGATACACGGTGAGAACGTGAGTAATCTCCAGTAGTTTCGTCAAAGTTTACAGATGGAGCTGTTACTTTGTAGTGTGTACGACGTTTGTTTTTCTTCGCTTTTGAAGTGCGACGTGCAGGTACTGCCATTTTGATTTCTCCTTTAGGTATTTATATTCGATTCAATCTACTGATTTTCATCAACCATACTAGGATAACACATTTTTTTTGTAAAGTAAAGTTACTTGACAAAAAAAGATGAAAAAATTAGAAGGTCGTTAAACTAATTAATCGAAATTTTCTGAAAATTCAAGAATTTTCTTCTGTTCATTGCTTTTAAAATGTGCTATAATAGTAAGAACTGAAATGGGAGGGAATAAATGACTGAATTAGATACACGTCACCGCAGTAGCATTTATGACAGTATGGTTAAATCACCAAACCGTGCCATGCTTCGTGCGACTGGTATGACAGATAAGGACTTTGAAACACCGATTGTTGGGGTTATTTCGACTTGGGCGGAAAATACACCATGTAACATCCACTTGCATGATTTTGGGAAATTGGCTAAAGAAGGTGTCAAATCTGCAGGTGCTTGGCCTGTGCAGTTTGGGACTATCACTGTAGCGGACGGGATTGCCATGGGAACGCCTGGTATGCGTTTCTCTTTGACATCTCGTGACATCATTGCGGACTCAATCGAGGCAGCTATGGGTGGCCACAACGTGGATGCCTTCGTCGCTATCGGTGGCTGTGATAAGAACATGCCTGGATCCATGATTGCTATTGCCAATATGGATATTCCGGCTATTTTCGCCTATGGTGGAACTATTGCACCGGGAAATCTTGATGGCAAAGACATCGACTTGGTTTCTGTTTTTGAGGGGATTGGGAAATGGAACCACGGTGATATGACCGCTGAGGATGTGAAGCGTCTTGAATGTAATGCCTGCCCTGGCCCTGGTGGCTGTGGTGGTATGTACACAGCTAATACCATGGCGACAGCTATCGAAGTTCTAGGGATGAGTTTGCCAGGGTCATCCTCTCACCCAGCTGAATCAGCTGATAAGAAAGAAGATATCGAAGCAGCAGGACGTGCTGTTGTTAAGATGTTGGAACTTGGTCTCAAACCATCAGATATTTTGACTCGTGAAGCCTTTGAAGATGCTATCACTGTAACCATGGCTCTCGGTGGTTCTACAAATGCCACTCTTCACTTGCTTGCCATTGCTCATGCTGCCAATGTTGACTTGTCACTTGAGGACTTCAATACGATCCAAGAGCGTGTGCCTCACTTGGCCGACTTGAAACCATCTGGTCAGTATGTCTTCCAAGACCTCTACGAAGTTGGTGGTGTCCCTGCGGTTATGAAGTACTTGTTAGCAAATGGGTTCCTTCACGGAGACCGCATCACATGTACTGGTAAGACTGTTGCTGAAAACTTGGCTGACTTTGCAGACCTCACACCAGGTCAAAAAGTCATCATGCCACTTGAAAATCCAAAACGTGCAGACGGTCCGCTTATCATCTTGAACGGGAACCTTGCTCCTGACGGTGCGGTTGCCAAGGTATCAGGTGTTAAAGTGCGTCGTCACGTTGGACCAGCTAAGGTCTTTGACTCAGAAGAAGATGCTATTCAGGCCGTTCTGACAGATGAAATCGTTGATGGCGATGTAGTCGTTGTTCGTTTTGTTGGACCTAAGGGTGGTCCTGGTATGCCTGAGATGCTGTCACTTTCATCAATGATCGTCGGTAAAGGTCAAGGAGACAAGGTTGCCCTCTTGACAGACGGACGTTTCTCTGGTGGTACTTATGGTCTGGTTGTTGGACATATCGCTCCTGAAGCTCAGGATGGTGGACCAATTGCCTACCTTCGTACAGGCGATATCGTTACAGTTGACCAAGATACCAAAGAAATTTCCATGGCAGTATCCGAAGAAGAACTTGAAAAACGTAAGGCAGAAACAACCTTGCCACCACTTTACAGCCGTGGTGTCCTCGGTAAATACGCTCATATCGTATCATCTGCTTCACGCGGAGCCGTGACAGACTTCTGGAATATGGACAAGTCAGGTAAAAAATAAACTCATACTCTTCGAAAATCTCTTCAAACCACGTCAACGTCGCCTTGCCGTATATATGTTACTGACTTCGTCAGTTCTATCTGCAACCTCAAAACAGTGTTTTGAGCTGACTTCGTCAGTTCTATTTACAACCTCAAAGCAGTGCTTTGAGCAACCTGCGGCTAGTTTCCTAGTTTGCTCTTTAATTTTCATTGAGTCTCAAAAAGCAAGCCAACTTCGGCTTGCTTATTTTTATCTTCAAAAGTGATTTACCTGATTAACGAGGTGGCAGTCCAAGGGCAATACGACCGTAGCGACTGATTCGTGTAATCTTCCAAGCAGGCGACCAGGTAACTTCAACCTTGACATCTTCGATACCCTCGATTTGTTTCAGACCTGCCACGATTTCGATAGGCAAACTTTCTGCGCAATCACAGGCAGTATCGGTGAAGGTCATGACAATTTTGCAGAGGCCTGTTTCGTCCAGATTAATTTCATAAATCAATCCTAGATTGTACACATCCAATTCCACATCTGTATCAAAAACCTTCTCTAGTTTTTCGATAATTTGGTCTTTTAAGGCCAAAGCACGGTCATTGATTTTGATATCCTCTCTCATAGCAGTCCCTCCACATGATAAATATCCTCTATTTTCTCATAATTCTGACAATTTGGCAAGTTTTTGATGAATTTTCTGGAAAAATATGATAATATAAAGAAAACACTGAATCAAGGGGAAGCCTATGGAGCAGATTGGAAAAGTCTTTAGACAACTACGAGAGTCAAGACATATCTCGCTGAGACAAGCAACTGGGGGACAATTTTCGCCGTCCATGTTATCCCGCTTTGAAACTGGTCAGAGTGAACTTTCGGTGGAAAAGTTTCTATTTGCTCTGGGAAATATATCTGCCAGTGTGGAGGAAATCCTCTTTCTGGCGAGAGGTTTTCAGTATGATACGGATTCTAAGTTGAGAAAAGAAATCATAGATGTCTTGGATCCAAAGAATATAGCACCTCTTGAGGACTTGTATCGTAGGGAGTATCAAAAGCATGCCCATTCTCAAAACAAACAGAAACATATTCTAAATGCCATTCTTATAAAGTCTTATATGAAGAGCATGGACGAAAGGGTAGAGTTAACGGCAGAGGAGGGGAAAGTCCTTCATGATTATTTGTTTTCTACCGAAATCTGGGGAATCTATGAACTCAATTTATTTTCAGTCAGTTCACCATTTCTATCTGTTTCTCTTTTCACTAGGTATGTTAGAGAGATGGTACGAAAATCTGATTTTCTAATGGAAATGTCTGGCAATCGAAACCTTTTTCACACTATACTATTGAATGGCTTTTTAGCCAGCATTGAGTGTGAAGAATTTACCAATGCCTCTTATTTTAAACGTGTTATCGAAGAGCATTTCTACAATGAAAATGAAACCTATTTTCGAATTGTCTATTTGTGGGCTGACGGTCTCCTTGATAGCAAGCAAGGTAGAGTCAAGGAAGGCCAGAAAAAGATGGAAGATGCTGTCCATATTTTTGAGATGCTTGGCTGTAATAAATCTGCTGAATACTATAGAAATACGACCGATTGTTGAATATTTGCAAACTAAGAAAATAATTTGAAATTTGAAGCGATAGAACTGTTGGGCTCTCTCGTGTCACTGGAGAAATTCTATCGTTTCTTTTTGCTCATTTCATTTGTTGCATATATTCAAAAGTTTTTCCTCTAAAATTTCTAAGTGCTATACTATAGTCATACTTCACATAAAACTTCTAACAAGAAGGGGGATTACCTATGAAATTATTGTTTAGAAATCAAGCTTATCGTCTCTTGACTTTGTCACGCTTCTTCAATGCTTTTGGTGCTTCGATTTTCAACCTGGTCTTTATCGTCTATGCATCGACCTTGCCACAAGCCTCCTTTGCTGTTGCTATGGCGAATATTGTCATGCTTCTTCCGACTCTCTTTACAGTTTTTGTAGGGATTCGGGCAGATTATACGAGGGCCAAGGTCAAATGGATGGTCTATAGTGGTTTGTTTCAGGCGATTTTATTTTTTCTAGCAGCTTTAGTTGTTCAGCAAGCTAGTTTATTTGCCTTTTCTAGCCTGTGTTTAATCAATGTCATTAGTGATGTGATCAGTGATTTTGCAGGTGGTTTGCGCATGCCTCTTATTAAGGAAAAAGTAGCTGAAGATGATCTGATGGAGGCTTACTCTTTTTCCCAGTTCATCACCTATATTTCAGCTATTGGTGGTCAAGCTTTTGGAGTCTGGCTCTTAGGTCTATCAGTCAACAATTTTTCCCTCGTTGCGGGAATCAATGCCTGCTTTTTCCTCGTATCAGCCTCTGTTCTCTTTTTAGGAAAAAGCAAATTGAGCCTGTCAATGTCATCTGCTGATGGTGAATCACTAAAAAATGAGAAGCTTTCTATCAAAGATCAGTTCCTAACAATTTACCGAAATTTACGCCTTGTTTTTCTTAAAGGTGGACAGAAAAACTTTGGATTCATGATCTTTGCTGTCTTGCTTATCAATGCCTTGGGTGGTTCCTTAGGAGGCATCTACAATATCTTCTTTTTGAGCCATTCTCTCTTGAATTTTTCTTACACAGAGGCATTATTTATCAGTCAATTCTGTGCTTTGTTAGCAATCATCATCAGTAGCCTTACGGGCAATGATTATTTTGGGCAGCAGTCCCTGCCTAGATTGATGATGTGGGCGACCGTAGGACTCAGTCTAGTTGCTCTAGCTAATTTATTCAATCAAGTCGTACTTGGTTTACTATTTCTCTGTTCAACTCTGTATGTGTCTGGTAAAGTTCAACCAAAGATTAGTGCCATGCTCCTGAAAAATCTAGCTCCAGAGGTTCTAGCTCGTACCAGTAATTTTTTAGGTTTATTGTTCACCTTATCCATACCCGTGGGAACAGCTTGTTTTTCACTTATAGCTGTATGGAATATACAGTTGACTTGGATGCTATTTGTTGGTCTTTCCTTGCTAGCTATTCTTTTGACAGTTATTAATCTCAAAAATGATCTCTAAATCCTGATTTTTTTCTTACTGTTTTAATCCCTCTATTTATGGTAAAATAAGACTATTAAGTTTAAAGAGGATTCCCTATGAAATTACAAAAACCAAAAGGAACGCAGGATATTTTACCTGCTGAATCTGCCAAATGGCAGTACGTTGAGGGCTTTGCCCGTGAGATTTTCAAGCGCTACAACTATGCAGAAGTGCGCACGCCCATTTTTGAGCATTACGAGGTTATCAGTCGCTCTGTCGGAGATACAACGGATATCGTAACTAAGGAAATGTACGATTTCTATGACAAGGGTGACCGTCATATTACCCTCCGTCCAGAAGGAACTGCGCCCGTTGTCCGTTCCTATGTGGAAAATAAACTCTTCGCCCCAGAAGTGCAAAAGCCAAGTAAATTCTACTACATGGGCCCAATGTTCCGCTATGAGCGTCCACAGGCAGGGCGTTTGCGCCAATTCCACCAGATTGGTGTTGAGTGTTTTGGCTCTAGCAATCCAGCTACCGATGTGGAAACAATCGCGATGGCGGCCCATTTCTTGAAAGAAATCGGTATCCAAGGTGTCAAATTACATCTTAACACTCTTGGAAATCCTGAGAGCCGTGCGGCCTACCGTCAAGCCTTAATTGACTATTTGACACCGCTCAAGGAAACCTTGTCTAAGGATAGCCAACGTCGCTTGGAGGAAAATCCTCTCCGTGTCTTGGACTCTAAGGAAAAAGAAGACAAGGTAGCAGTAGAGAATGCGCCTTCTATCTTGGACTTCCTTGATGAAGAAAGCCAAGCTCATTTTGATGCTGTGCGTCAGATGTTGGAAAATCTTGGAGTAGACTATATCATCGATACCAATATGGTACGTGGTCTGGACTACTACAATCACACTATTTTCGAGTTTATCACTGAGATTGAGGGCAATGACCTGACAGTCTGTGCGGGTGGCCGTTACGATGGTTTGGTTTCTTATTTTGGAGGCCCTGAAACTGCTGGATTTGGTTTTGGACTTGGTGTAGAGCGCCTGCTTCTTATCCTTGAAAAGCAAGGTGTGGCCCTCCCTATCGAGAACGCCCTAGATATCTATATCGCAGTCTTGGGTCAAGGAGCAAATGTCAAGGCCTTGGAGTTGGTGCAAGTCCTTCGCCAACAAGGATTCAAAGCAGAGCGTGATTACCTCAACCGTAAGCTCAAAGCTCAGTTCAAGTCAGCTGATGTCTTTGCGGCTAAGACCCTCATCACCCTAGGAGAGAGTGAAGTCGAAAGCGGACAAGTGACGGTCAAGAACAACCAAACCCGAGAAGAAGTGCAAGTGTCACTTGAGGCTATCAGCCAAAACTTCTCAGAAATCTTTGAAAAACTAGGCTTTTAAATAGTAGAAAAACTGGTCAGAAAACTACTCTGACCTTTTTCTTTTGCAAAATAACAAAAATCATAAACTTTTTGACAAATATATTTGTCAAAAAGAAAAAGATGTGTTACAATGTAAGCAAGTTAAGAGAAAAGGAGAAAGGAATGCTTAAAAATCGTTTAAAAGAGCTTCGGGCTCGCGATGGCCTCAATCAAACCGACCTAGCCAAATTGGCAGGGGTCTCCAGACAGACCATTAGTCTACTAGAACGGGATGAGTACACCCCGTCCATTATCATTGCCCTGAAAATATCTCAAATTTTCAACGAAACAGTCGAATCGGTATTTCGCTTGGAGGAGGACGAGTGATGAACAAGTATAAAGTGATCTATTATGTAGTTGCCATAGCTTTATTAGTCAGCGTGTGTCTACTAATTGGAACAAATCTAGGATGGTTTGATCTCTATTACAGCGGCCAATTTATTTGGGCCTACTTTGCTCTTATCCCAGTCGTTGACTGGATTGAAAAGAAAGCAAACAATTTAGCAAGTGAAAAAGGAGAATGAATATGAAAAAGAAACGTGGCCTGTTATTTTTAATTCCTTTTATCTTGGGAGTTTTTTTGTACATGTTTGTAGATATGTTGAAGGCTGGTGCCGAATTCCACGGAATTATGTTAGATGTAAAAATCTTGATACCATGGATATCAGCTATTTGTTTACTATTAGGTTTCGTTGGCATTGTTTTGACGTTCAATTTCTTAAAGAAAAGCAGAAAATTTCACTCCTTGTATCAAGAGGAAATGGATGATGATCTGAATGAAACCTATTATGTGCAAATGTATCGTAATCTTGAGTTTGGAAACATTACTTTTAATATTACAGCCGTAGCGATTGTATTGGCTCTCTTCATTTCAGGAAGCGAAGTAATTGTACTCGATGTAAGTC
Organism: Streptococcus mitis; assembly: GCF_009496155.1. Lineage (GTDB taxonomy): Bacteria > Bacillota > Bacilli > Lactobacillales > Streptococcaceae > Streptococcus > Streptococcus mitis_BQ. Next base: position 47,240 of record NZ_WIJP01000014.1, on the reverse strand, counting down.
GTATAACATTTTCCCTTTCCTTTTTGGAATTAGTACTGTATTTACACAACCAAAAATATCTTTTTAAAACAATTGCGCTTGTTCGTCGGCTTGATTTGACATTTTTCTCTACACCAAAGGATATCTTAGAGCATTTCGATTCTTACGATGAAGGGGAGCGCAAGGCTAATTTGGAACAGAGTTTTCGGATCTTATTCCAATTAAATCAGTATGTCTTACCAATCTTATATATTTTTCTTTTTATCATTTCTTTCTTGACAGGAAAGATTCAAATACTGTCCTTATTGCTTGTAGGAGCAATCCATGTTTATATCAATGTGATGCAGTTGCCTATGGTAAAACGCTATTTCAAATAGGAGACCTATATGAAACTACTTAAAAACCTTGGCTGGTTTCTTCTAGCCATTCTATCCTTTTTATTCATCTATGGCTTCATTCAGGTGCTCGCGACTACGTCGCTTGCCTTAGGCGCTTCACCCTATGCTGTTACCTTGCTCTATGTGGCCTTGGCTGGAGTTTATGTGTACGGCATTTACAAATGGTATCAGAAAGGTTCTGTTCGTATTGAGAAGAGTGGCTTCAACCGATTTATTTGGCTCCCTGCCTTGGTTTGGTTCTTATCTCTAGTTGTCCAGTTTTTCTTGCCAAATGATCCTTCAGTAAATCAGCAAATAGCGACAGACTTGACCTTGTCTCAACCACTCTTCTCCTTCTTTGCGGTCGTTATTTTTGCTCCTTTGACGGAAGAACTTATCTTTAGAGGGATGTTGGCACGCTATCTCTTTCCTAAGCAGGACAATAGCAAACAAACTCTGATTTTTCTTCTGGTATCAAGTGTCTTGTTTGCCTTGATTCATTTCCCAGGAGATGTGCAACAATTTTTAGTTTATGCTAGTCTTGGTTTTAGCTTGGTCTTGGCTTATATTAGCGAAAAAGGTCTGGTTTACAGTATTTCTCTCCACGCTTTGAATAATTTAGTCAGCTTTTTGATGATTCTCATGCTATAATAGAGTCAGGAGGTCACATGAAACGAGTAATTTTATTAGCAGTGATTCAAGCAGTCGTTCTATTTTTCATTATTGGAGCGCTAGCTTATGCCTTTAAGGGCGATTTCTTCTACAACTATCTAGCAGTTGTCTTTGCCCCTATTGCAGGTGTCTGGCGTTTTGGGACAGCCTACACAACGGAGATTGTCTTGCCTCGAAAGGCAGCCGAAATTGCTGAAAAGCGTAAAGCAGGCAAAAATTCAAAATAAAAGAGTCCGGTGAACTTCATCGGATTTTTGTATGGGCGCTAATTTTTAGGGACTTTACCTGATTTTTAAAGACTGACAAACTTTTCTGCTGATTTTCATGAAGAGCCTGCGCTTTTATGGTAAAATAGTAACAGAATAAAAGAGGAGAGAAACAATGAAACGTAGTATGTATGCTGGTCGTGTTCGTGAGGAACACATCGGACAAGAAATGACCTTGAAAGGATGGGTTGGCCGTCGTCGTGACCTTGGTGGTTTGATCTTTATCGATCTTCGTGACCGTGAAGGAATCATGCAGTTGGTTATCAATCCTGAAAAAGTATCTGCAGAGGTTATGGCAACAGCTGAAAGCCTTCGTAGCGAATTTGTTATCGAGGTGACTGGACAGGTCGCTGCGCGTGAGCAAGCCAATGATAAGTTGCCAACTGGTGCAGTTGAGTTAAACGTGACAGCTCTGACAGTGCTTAATACAGCTAAGACAACACCATTTGAGATTAAGGATGGGATTGAGGCAAATGACGATACGCGTTTGCGTTACCGTTACCTTGACCTTCGTCGTCCAGAAATGTTGGAAAATCTTAAACTCCGTGCCAAGGTGACTCACTCTATCCGCAACTACTTGGATGAGCTGGAGTTTATCGATGTGGAGACACCATTCCTTTCTAAGTCAACGCCAGAAGGGGCGCGTGACTATTTGGTGCCATCTCGTGTTAATAAAGGGCATTTCTATGCTCTTCCTCAAAGTCCACAGATTACTAAGCAGCTCTTGATGAATGCTGGTTTTGATCGTTACTACCAAATCGTTAAATGTTTCCGTGACGAGGACTTGCGTGGTGACCGCCAGCCTGAGTTCACTCAGGTCGACTTGGAAACGTCTTTCCTTACTGAGCAAGAAATCCAAGATATCACAGAAGGCTTGATTGCGCGCGTGATGAAGGAAACCAAAGGCATCGAAGTGACGCTTCCATTCCCTCGTATGAAGTATGATGACGCTATGGCTCTTTACGGTTCTGACAAGCCAGATACTCGTTTTGACATGTTGCTTCAAGACTTGACAGAAGTGGTCAAAGGTGTAGACTTTAAAGTCTTTTCAGAGGCACCTGCTGTAAAAGCCATTGTAGTCAAAGGCGCTGCGGACAACTATTCACGTAAAGACATCGACAAGATGACGGAAGTAGCCAAACAGTACGGTGCCAAAGGTCTTGCTTGGGTCAAGGTAGTTGACGGAGAATTAAACGGACCAGTTGCTAAGTTCTTGACTAGCATCCAAGCAGAATTGACAGCAGCACTTGCGCTTGAAGATAAGGACTTGATTCTCTTTGTGGCAGATACGCTTGAAGTGGCCAATGCAACACTTGGTGCCCTTCGTGGACGTATTGCCAAAGAGCTTGACTTGATTGATAGCGATAAATTTAACTTCCTTTGGGTAATTGACTGGCCAATGTTTGAATGGTCTGAAGAAGAAGGCCGCTACATGAGCGCCCATCATCCATTCACACTTCCACAGGAAGAAACTGCTCACGAATTAGAAGGTGATTTGGCTAAGGTTCGTGCCATTGCTTACGATATCGTCTTGAACGGTTATGAGCTTGGTGGTGGTAGCCTTCGTATCAACCAAAAAGACCTTCAAGAACGTATGTTCAAGGCTCTTGGTTTCTCAGCCGAAGAAGCAAATGACCAGTTTGGCTTCCTGCTTGAAGCCATGGACTATGGTTTCCCACCACACGGTGGCTTGGCTATCGGACTTGACCGTTTTGTTATGTTGCTTGCTGGAGAAGAAAATATCCGTGAAGTCATTGCCTTCCCTAAGAACAACAAGGCAACTGATCCAATGACACAAGCTCCTTCAACAGTAGCGCTCAAACAACTAGAGGAACTCAGCTTACAAGTAGAAGAAGATGAAACAAGCAAAACGAATTAAGCGGTGGCGTTATTATCTGCGTCGCTTTGCTTATCAGATAAAAATTTTACGTGTCTTACAAAGCATCTCTCGAGAAAAATATGATGAGAAGATTTCGGCTTCTCTGGTATATGGCTTTTTATCAGCAGTAGCGGTCAATTTCTTTTTCCAACCAGGACATGTGTATTCGAGTGGTGCGACAGGTCTGGCACAGATTATCTCTGCCTTGAGTAATCACTGGTTTGGTTTTCACATTCCGATTTCGCTAACCTTCTACGCCATTAACTTCCCTTTGATGGTCTTGGCTTGGTATCAGATTGGCCATAAGTTCACCGTCTTTACCTTTATCACGGTGTCTATGAGTTCTTTCTTTATCCAGTTTGTCCCTGTGGCAACCTTGACGGAGGATCCCATTATCAATGCTCTTTTTGGGGGTGTTGTCATGGGCTTGGGGATCGGTTTTGCTCTTCGAAACAATATCTCCAGTGGTGGGACGGATATCGTCAGTCTGACCATTCGCAAGAAAACAGGTAAGAATGTTGGCAGTATTTCTTTCTTGGTAAATGGTACCATCATGCTGATAGCAGGTTTGACCTTTGGTTGGAAATACGCCCTCTACTCTATGATTACCATCTTTGTCTCTAGCCGTGTGACAGACGCAGTCTTTACCAAGCAAAAACGCATGCAGGCCATGATTGTGACCAATCATCCAGACAAGGTAATTGAAAAAATCCATAAAAAATTGCACCGCGGAGCAACTATGATCCACGATGCAGAAGGAACCTATAATCACGAGAGAAAGGCAGTTTTAATCACTGTCATTACACGTGCAGAGTTTAATGAATTTAAACAGATTATGAAACAGGTGGATTCAGGTGCCTTTGTCTCTGTATCGGAGAATGTTCATATTCTGGGACGATTTGTAGAAACAGATAATTAATACTCTTCGAAAATTTCTTCAAACCACGTCAGCTTTATCTCCAACCTCCAAGCTGTGCTTTGAGCAACCTGCGGCTAGCTTCCTAGTTTGCTCTTTGATTTTCATTGAGTATAATGACTAAAAAACCAGCGCGAGCTGGTTTTTATTTTTCAATAATTTTGTGGGCAATCAACTGACGGTAACAAATTTGCTTATTGCTTTTAGCATCGTTGATAATCTGGAGGATAGTTTCAAGAGAAACACGACCAAGTTCTAGGCTATTAATATCAACATAGGCCGCCAAGTTGAGTTTGGGATTGACCGAGTCGAAGCTGAGAACAGGGACATCCAGTTGGTGCTTAGCGATATAGTCACAGACCCCTTCAGCTAGGAGGCTATCGGTTGTGATGATAGCATCAATCTGCGGATCATGCTGAAAGAGGAGTTTACTAAATTGATACCCTTTTTCTTCTAGGAACTCCGTTGCAAAATAGGTTAAATTTCCATCAATAGGCAGTTGGTATTGCTTGAGTGCGGATTCGTAACCAGTTAGACGGTCTTGTGTAACGAAGAGTTTCTTAGCACCTCCGATAAAGGCAATTCGTTTACATCCTTTTTTGATGAAATATTCGGTCGCATCAAAACCAGCTTGGACATTGTCATTATCGACAAGAGGGATAAAGGGTGAAATGGATTTTCCTAGGATGAGGAAGGGGAACTGTTCGTCTGCGACTAGCTTGACCAAGGGATCTTCCTCTTCGGCATAAAGGAAGATTAAACCATCCACACGTTTGCCATAGACCATCTGGGAAATAGCTTTGAGTCGCTCTTTGGCGTCTTTACCTGTCGCAATCTGAATAGCATAGTGGTTTTCAGAAGCGACCTGAGCAATACCACGGAGGACAGATGGGAAGAAAGGATTTTGATAGAAGGCATCTGAGTCGTCAGGAAGCACCAAGCCGATAACTTGAGTATAGCTACTTACCAAGCTACGAGCATTGAGGTTGGGGTGGTAATTGAGATCCTTCATAGCCTTGCGAACGCGTTTTTTAGTTTCGTCGCTAATGGTTGATTTATTTTGAATAACACGGGTTACGGTTGAAGGTGAAACACCAGCAGCCTTGGCCACATCTTTAATCGTAACGGGCATAAAAATCTCCTATTTATGGTAATCTGGATCACGGAAATGCGTTTTATAAAAGATAGTGACCAGATATAGAACAAAAAGAATGTTTTGTACAGTGATGAGAGTTGTCATATTTTGGCCAAATAATCCCAAAATAAGCGTAATCAGAGTTGGTAATCCTAAACAGTTCAAGATAAAATGATAGCACTCTTTAAAGGTTCTAAATGAAAAGAGGCGTGATTTCTTAGTGATATAAAGGAGAAGACTGGCTCCTAGAGAGACGATAAAGAAATTCAAACCAAAGAGGAAGCTAGCACCGAGAACTAGGAAGAGACTGATATAGACACGATTCTGCTGGTACCAGTCTTTAGAAATGGCTTGGGTCAAGCTGTCCTTGCTTTTGAAACTCTCAGTCTGAATGGCTCGGTAAGAGACACGAGTCAGTTCTTTACTTTCCTTGCTGATGACTAGTTCTTTCGTATCGAAATGCAGCTGCAAGTCTTTAGGTAATTCCTTGTTTTGACTTGGACCGATCACAAGAGAAGGTGCTTGATTAGCTGTTCCTGTATAAGTTAATGTGCCATCAACAATTCTAGCATGCTCAGAGAGATCCTGAACAACATCACCTGTCAATGGTTCATAGACATTATCGATAAAGGTTTCTAGCGGATAAGTCTCCTGTGAGCTATTTTGGATGGCAATGGGTACCATAGACAAGCTGATCAGGAAGATACTGGTAAAGAGCAGTTGAAACCAGTTGAGCCCAAAACGTTTGGACAGGGGCTTACGAAATCCCCAAATACTTGAAAAATATGAAAATGGATATGGAAGCATTTGTATCTTTCTAAAAGGTGTTTTCTATATGAGTATTATTATATAGAGAAATGTGCTTTATTTCAAGTCTAGGAGGGAAATTGCTTGCTACAAGGATAGTTTTACAGTCACAAGCTCCAAAATGAAAAAGGGTGGCGGGGATAAATTATCCCTTGTCGCCACCACTTGTAAGTCCTGAAACAAAGTTTTTTTGTAGGAAGAAGAAGAGAATACAGATTGGAAGAGCGATGAGGATAGCACCTGCTGAGAAGTAGGCAATCTTCATGTTTTTCGCATTGTTAACGAAGGTTTGAAGACCAACGGCAACAGTAAAGTATTCTTTCTCACGAAGCAAGAAACTAGAGAGGATGTAGTCCCCGAAAGGTCCCATGAAGGCCCAGAGAGCTTGTACAGCGATCATTGGGCGAACAAGTGGAAGAACAATTTGCCAGAAGCGGCGGAAGTGTCCTGCACCGTCTAGTTTTGCAGATTCGTCCAGAGACATTGGCACTGTATCGAAGTAGCCTTTCATGAGCCAAGCATTCATCGGGATACCTCCACCAACATAAAGGAAGATGAGGAACCAGCTGTGGTTAAGGGCGTTCAACATAAGCGCCATAACGAAGAAGGCTGTCAAAGCGGCCATAGTTGGCACCATTTGGATGATCAAGAAGAAGACCAAACTTTGTTTACGAGCCAAGAAGTTGTAACGGCTGTAGGCATAACCAGCAAGTACGATGATACTTGTTTGAACAGCCATAGTAATCAAGGCGATAATCAAAGTGTTGAGGTACCAAGTACCGTACAAGGTTTCAGAGAAGAGTCCTTGGAAGTTAGCAAAACTAAAGTCGACGTTACTGTCTAGTTTAAAGGCTACTACGTTACCAGTTTTGAAGGCTGACATAATGGTAATCAACAGTGGATAGATAATCACGATTGAAAGGCCCACCAAGTAGAGGTAAGTAAGGGTTTGAGTCAGTCTACGTTTGAGTTTGATTGAATTATTCATCTTAGACGTCCTCCATATCAAATGCGTGTAGTTTCTTGAATGCGATCATAGAGATTGAGATGACAATGATAGAGATAATCAAGGTAACAGCTGCCGCCATAGAGTATTGAGGAGATGTACCTGTTGTCAAACGGTAGATCCATGAGATCAAGATATCGGTTGAACCAGCTCCACCACCGACACTACCAGGTCCTCCAGCGTTGAAGAGGTACATGATAGAGAAGTTGTTAAAGTTGAAGGTGTATTGACTGATTAAAGTAGGTGCCGCAACAGCCAAGATCATTGGGAAAGTGATGTTGCGGAATTTTTGCCAAGCATTGGCACCGTCAATATAAGCTGCTTCGTAAAGGTCATTAGGAATAGATTGCAAGATACCCAAAGTCAAAACGTAGATGTATGGGAATCCAAGCCAACCTTGCATCATAATCAAGGCAATCTTAGTCCAAGTTGGGTCTGTTTTCCAAGGAATAAGAGCACCATCAAGGAAAGGAAGGAATTTAGCCAAGATTGGCAATACTTGAGTGTTAATAGCTCCGACACTATCGTTAAACATGTTTGAGAATGTCAAGATAGTGATGAAGGCTGGGACAGCCCAAGGAAGAAGGAAAATAACACCAAAGATACGTTTTCCTTTGATAAATGGTTGGTTAGCAATGATAGCTGTGAAGATACCGATGACGATCTGTAAAGTTGAGGCAGCCAAAGCCCAGATGATAGTCCAAGAAAGAACGGCACCGAAGGCAGAACGGAAGGTACTCAAGCTCCAGATGTTCGTAAAGTTTGTCAAACCAACCCAGTCCAACAATTTGTTTGGTGGTAAGTGTTGGAAGTCATAGTTAGTAAAGGCAATCATCAAGGTTACGATAACTGGGAAGATAATCGCGAAGGTCATGGCAACATAAGATGGAATGATCAAGAGGTAAGGGAAGCCATTTTCATAAATCCCTTTGATCATATCTTTGAGGGTATGTGGAACTGGGATTCCATTGTTAATACGTTTTGCGATAGTATGTGCATCTTTAATATTTGAGAAATAAAAGAGTACATAAACGACTACAAAGATTAAATGGAAGGCACCACGAATCAGCATGAATAGGGAATTATCACGACCTGGCTTGTCACCAAGAGTGATGAGATTGCTCAATTCAGGGGCTGCAAGTGCTAGGAAGTAAAGGACGAATACAAGGGTTACACCAAGGAAGATAAAACCTTTGGCTTTTTGTTTATTGTAAATCTGTCCTAACCCAGGAATGATAGACAGCAGGGCTGCTTTACTAGGTTGTTGCTTTTCCATAATAACTCCTTTCATAGAATACTGGTTTTTAGATAAAACCTAAACTATTTATGTTTCTATTGATAAATTCAAAGGGGGATTTGAATTCCACCCCCCTTGAACAAATTTTTTATTCACCAAATTTTTGTTTGATTGTTTCTTTGATCAATGTTACAGCATCGTTAGCAGCTGTTTTAGCATCTTTCTTACCGCTTACAGAGTCAAAGAGCATGTTAGCAGCTGGTTCCCAAACTGCAGACATTTGAGAGATGTTTGGCATTGGTTGAGCGTTCTTGAACTGTTTGATAACAGCTGTTGTCAACTCATCGTTTTTACCTTCAGCGTATGAACGAGCTTCAGTGTTAGCTGGGATTTCGTTAGTTGCATCGTAGAAGGCTTTTTGTTGTTCAGTTGAAACAAGGAAGTCTACAAATTTTTGTGCTCCTTCAAGGTTCTTAGTGCTTGATGGGATAATCCAAGCTTTACCACCACCGAATGCTGCGTAGTCTTTTCCGTTTGGAAGAGTTGGGATAGTCGCAACACCGTAGTTTACTTTAGCATCTTTGAATGCTTGAGCTTTCCAAGGTCCATCAATGATAGCAGCTGTTTTACCTTCTTGGAATTGAGTTTGGATTAAGTTTCCAGCAGCTGTACCATCTTGCATACCTTTAGGCCATTTTTCATACCAAGATTTAGCGTAGTTGATACCTGCAATAGAACCGTCGTTTGCAAGACCGATGTCTTTAGGATTTTTACCGTTATCGCCAAATACATAAGCTCCGTTACCAGCAAGAAGTCCGTATGCATAGTAGAAGTTTGTCCAGTCAGCTAGGAAAGCAGAAGTTTTTCCATCTTCTCCAGCGAATGCGTATTTGCTATCTTTAGCAAGGTTTTCTAAGTCAGCAAAAGTTTTTGGAGCTTCTTTTACCAAGTCTTTGTTGTAGTACATAACAAGTGACTCGATAACGGCAGGAGCACCGTAAACTTTACCGTCAGCAGCTGTTACAAGAGATTTAGTTTTATCATCTGTTTTAGCGCCGTCGCTCAATTTCACTTCTGAAAGTTGTCCGTCAGTACCAAGGCTACCTACACGGTCGTATGGAGCCATCATAACGTCAGCAGCTTGACCTGATTGGTTATCAAGAGAAAGTTTGTCAAGGCCACCAAGTTGGTCACCAGATTTGATGTTAACTTTTGTTCCTGACTCTTTTTCGTAAGCTTTAGCAACTGTTTCAGCGAAAGCTTTGTATTGGTCTTCAACGTAAAGAGTGATTTCTTTCCCTGCAGATGAACCAGCATCAGCAGCTTTTTCAGCAGGTTTGCTTCCGCAAGCTACCAAAAGCAAGCTAGCAAGTGTAGCAGTTCCAAGCACAGCAGCGCTTTTCATGAATTTAGATGACATAGTGTATTCCTCCTAAAGAATAACAAATTTTATAATGAGGAAACGCAAACGTTTTCCTTTATGGGACTAGTATATCACAAACAGAAAACGGTTGCAAGTATTTTTTGTAAAAACTTTAAAAAAATTCACGAAAATGGGAAGCGTTTTATTTGTTTATAATAGAAGAAAATCCAAAAATTGCTTTTATTTTAAATTTTTAAAAAAGTTGAGAAAACGATTGCCTAATTTACAAATGGAAACTAAAGAGATTTGTTACTTTATTTCCAGTTCATAAGATAAGTGAAACCCTTATTCTTATTTTGTTAACTTTCTGAAAGAATATATATACGGGTAAGAAGAAAAACTTTTTAAAAAATAATCAAAAAAGTTATTTAAAACCGCTTGCATTTATCAAGAAAATGCGATATACTGATATTAGCGCAAACGTTTGCGTTCGTAAAAATGTAATATCTAACTATAAACACATGAGGTGCTTATTATGAAAAAACGTCAAAGTGGTGTGTTGATGCACATCTCTTCTCTCCCAGGAGCCTACGGAATCGGATCATTTGGTCAAAGTGCTTACGACTTCGTTGATTTCTTGGTTCGCACAAAACAACGTTACTGGCAAATCCTTCCATTAGGAACAACTAGTTACGGAGATTCTCCTTACCAATCTTTCTCAGCCTTCGCAGGGAACACTCATTTTATCGATTTAGATATCTTGGTGGAGCAAGGTTTGTTGGAAACAAGTGACCTTGAAGGAGTTGACTTTGGTAGCGATGCGTCTGAAGTTGACTATGCTAAAATCTACTATGCACGTCGTCCTCTTTTAGAAAAAGCGGTAAAACGTTTCTTGGAAGTAGGAGATGTTAAAGATTTTGAGAAATTTGCTCAAGACAACCAATCATGGCTCGAGCTCTTTGCAGAGTATATGGCTATCAAGGAGCATTTTGACAATCTTGCTTGGACTGAATGGCCAGATGCTGATGCTCGTGCTCGTAAAGCTTCAGCACTTGAAAGCTACCGTGAGCAATTAGCAGACAAGTTGATTTACCACCGTGTGACTCAATACTTCTTCTTCCAACAATGGTTGAAATTGAAAGCATACGCTAACGACAACCACATCGAAATCGTTGGGGACATGCCAATCTACGTAGCGGAAGATTCAAGCGATATGTGGGCAAATCCACACCTTTTCAAGACAGATGTCAACGGTAAGGCGACTTGCATCGCAGGATGCCCACCAGATGAGTTTTCTGCAACTGGTCAGCTTTGGGGTAACCCAATCTATGACTGGGAAGCAATGGACAAAGACGGCTACAAATGGTGGATTGAACGCTTGCGTGAAAGCTTCAAAATCTACGATATCGTTCGTATCGACCACTTCCGTGGTTTCGAATCTTACTGGGAAATCCCTGCTGGTTCCGATACAGCAGCACCTGGTGAGTGGGTGAAAGGTCCTGGCTACAAGCTCTTTGCAGCCGTTAAGGAAGAACTTGGTGAGCTAAACATCATTGCTGAAGACCTTGGCTTCATGACAGACGAAGTTATCGAGTTGCGTGAACGTACTGGCTTCCCAGGAATGAAGATTCTTCAATTTGCCTTCAACCCAGAAGACGAAAGTATCGATAGCCCACACTTGGCACCTGCTAACTCAGTTATGTACACAGGAACTCACGATAACAATACGGTCCTTGGTTGGTACCGTAACGAGATCGATGATGCAACTCGTGAGTACATGGCTCGCTACACGAACCGTAAAGAATACGAAACCGTGCCACACGCTATGCTTCGTACAGTCTTTTCATCAGTCAGCTTCATGGCAATTGCAACCATGCAAGATTTGCTAGAATTGGATGAGGTAGCTCGTATGAACTTCCCATCTACCCTTGGTGGAAACTGGTCTTGGCGTATGACTGAGGAACAATTGACACCAGCTGTCGAGAAAGGCTTGCTTGACTTGACAACAATCTATCGCCGAATCAATGAAAATTTGGTAGAATTAAAGAAATAATACAATATCAGGAGACACCTTAAACATGTTATCACTACAAGAATTTGTACAAAATCGTTACAATAAAACCATTGCAGAATGTAGTAATGAAGAGCTTTACCTTGCTCTTCTTAACTACAGCAAGCTTGCAAGTAGCAAAAAACCAGTTAACACTGGTAAGAAAAAAGTTTACTACATCTCAGCTGAGTTCTTGATTGGTAAACTTTTGTCAAACAACTTGATCAACCTTGGTCTTTACGACGATGTTAAAAAAGAACTTGCAGCTGCAGGTAAAGACTTGATTGAAGTTGAAGAAGTTGAATTGGAACCATCTCTTGGTAATGGTGGTTTGGGACGTTTGGCTGCCTGCTTTATCGACTCAATTGCTACTCTTGGTTTGAACGGTGACGGTGTTGGTCTTAACTACCACTTTGGTCTTTTCCAACAAGTTCTTAAAAACAACCAACAAGAAACAATTCCAAATGCATGGTTGACAGAGCAAAACTGGTTGGTTCGCTCAAGCCGTAGCTACCAAGTACCATTTGCAGACTTTACTTTGACATCAACTCTTTATGATATTGATGTTACTGGTTATGAGACAGCAACTAAAAACCGCTTGCGTTTGTTTGACTTGGATTCAGTTGATTCTTCAATCATTAAAGATGGTATCAACTTTGATAAAACAGACATCGCTCGCAACTTGACTCTTTTCCTTTACCCAGATGATAGTGACCGTCAAGGTGAATTGCTCCGTATTTTCCAACAATACTTCATGGTTTCAAACGGTGCGCAATTGATCATCGAAGAAGCAATCGAAAAAGGAAGCAACTTGCATGACCTTGCTGACTACGCAGTTGTCCAAATCAACGATACTCACCCATCAATGGTTATTCCTGAGTTGATCCGTCTTTTGACTGCACGTGGTATCGAGCTTGACGAAGCAATTTCAATCGTTCGTAGCATGACTGCCTACACTAACCACACAATCCTTGCTGAAGCCCTTGAAAAATGGCCTCTTGAATTCTTGCAAGAAGTGGTTCCTCACTTGGTACCAATCATCGAAGAATTGGACCGTCGCGTGAAAGCAGAAGTGAAAGATCCAGCTGTTCAAATTATCGACGAGAGCGGACGTGTTCACATGGCTCACATGGATATTCATTACGGATACAGCGTTAACGGGGTAGCAGCACTTCACACTGAAATCTTGAAAAATTCTGAGTTAAAAGCTTTCTACGACCTTTACCCAGAAAAATTCAACAACAAAACAAACGGTATTACTTTCCGTCGTTGGCTCATGCATGCTAACCCAAGATTGTCTCACTACTTGGACGAGATTCTTGGAGAAGGTTGGCACCATGAAGCTGATGAGCTTGAAAAACTCTTGTCTTACGAAGACAAAGCAGCTGTCAAAGAAAAATTGGAAAGCATCAAGGCTCACAACAAACGTAAATTGGCTCGTCACTTGAAAGAACACCAAGGTGTGGAAATCAATCCAAACTCTATCTTTGATATTCAAATCAAACGTCTTCACGAGTACAAACGCCAACAAATGAACGCTTTGTACGTGATCCACAAATACCTTGACATCAAAGCTGGTAACATCCCTGCTCGCCCAATCACAATCTTCTTTGGTGGTAAAGCAGCTCCAGCCTACACAATCGCTCAAGACATCATCCACTTGATCCTTTGCATGTCAGAAGTGATTGCTAACGATCCAGCAGTAGCTCCACACTTGCAAGTAGTTATGGTTGAAAACTACAACGTTACTGCAGCAAGCTTCCTTATCCCAGCATGTGATATCTCAGAACAAATCTCACTTGCTTCTAAAGAGGCTTCAGGTACTGGTAACATGAAATTCATGTTGAACGGAGCTTTGACTCTTGGTACTATGGATGGTGCTAACGTGGAAATCGCTGAGTTGGTTGGCGACGAAAATATCTACATCTTTGGTGAAGATTCAGAAACTGTTATCGACCTTTACGAAAAAGCAGCTTACAAATCAAGCGAATTCTACGCTCGTGAAGCTATCAAACCATTGGTTGACTTCATCGTTAGCGATGCAGTTCTTGCAGCTGGAAACAAAGAGCGCTTGGAACGTCTTTACAATGAATTGATCAACAAAGACTGGTTTATGACTCTTCTTGACTTAGAAGACTACATCAAGGTTAAAGAACAAATGCTTGCTGACTACGAAGACCGTGATGCATGGTTGGATAAAGTCATCGTTAACATTTCTAAAGCAGGATTCTTCTCATCTGACCGTACAATCGCTCAGTATAACGAAGATATCTGGCACTTGAACTAAGGTACAAATTTATACTAATATATCTTGTAAAAAAGCGAATTTCGATTGAAATTCGCTTTTTTTGAATGCTGTGGATTTGGGTCAATCTTGTCTAAAAATAGGGAAATCCTAGATACAGTGAATGCTTAAAATGCTGGTTTTTACTGTCTTTCATCCTTATGTTTCTTCGTAGTTGAACACCTCATATTTATTGTATTCGCTTACATAAAGTGTTATAATATAATTATAAGAAAGAAGGTGTTTTTATGATATATACAAAATTGGTGTTGTTTATTACCTTTCTTGTAATAAGCTTGTTACCTGATAAGATTTTTGGAAAAAATAAAAAAATTTGGAAAATAGTTCTTGCAATATTGACGGCGGTGGCAGCATTGTCATTTATGTACTAAGTTATTTTAAGAATGTAGGGTTTATTTTGGATTTTATTTATAATTTTGACCTGCCTCTATATAGGTAACCACGATTTGTTTCCTCTCAATCATCAAGAACTCTCTCTTCGTGGTAGTTTCTGGGGTTCGGTACTGGCCTTATATCACTTACTGTTTATTTGAATGCCGTGGATTTGGGTCAATCTTGTCTATAAACAGATAAATCCTAGATACAGTGAAGGTTTAGAAATGCTGGTTTTTACTGTCTTCAGCCTTATATTTCTTCTTAGTTGATTACCTCATATTTCTTGTATTCGCTTACATAAAGTATTATAATATGATTATAGGAAAGAAGGTGTTCTTATGTGGAAAAAATATTTTTCAAAATATAAATGGACGGATTTATTTTGGATTCTATTTGTTATTTTAACATGCCTCTTGGCGGGTAATAGTAATCTTTACCCCCTTACCCATCAAGAAATCTCTTATCATGGGTGCTTATCGGGAATTACACTTGCATTATTTCACTTGCTATTTATTGATAAGTTTGTTATTTCGAATCGAAAATAAAGATTAGAACTATGCTTGACTGCCTACTTTTATGATTGATTTTGGAGGAAGATTTTGTCTCTGTTATTTATTATTTTAAATTTGTTTATCTTGTACAAGATCTATTCTTTGAGGCGGGAGAAATCGAAATACTTGATTTATACGGCCTATATCATATTTGGGGTAAATGTACTATATGGTATTCAATGGTTATTAAAAGAACTAGTTTCAAAGATTTCCACTTAATGTGTATAGAAACTCCAGCGATTTTTGCATAACAAACGCATAAGATTAAGGATTTAGTTCTGTACTGCACAGGACTAAGTCCTTTTAGTTTTACCTTAATTCGTTTATTGTTGTAGTAGTCAATATAGTCTACAATAGCTTGTTCCAATTGCTTAAGCGACTGAAACGACTTCTCATAACCGTAAAACATTTCCGATTTCAGAATCCCAAAGAAGGACTCCATCATACCATTGTCTGGGCTGTTACCCTTACGTGACATGGATGCTTGAATTCCCTTACCCTCAAGAAACTGATGATAAGAATCGTGTTGATATTGCCAGCCTTGGTCACTATGGAGAATCGTATTCTCGTAGCGTTTCTCTGTGAATGCCTGTTCCAACATTGTTTTTACTTGTTCTAAGTTGGGTGAAGTTGAAAGATTATAGGCGATAATTTCGCTATTAAAGCCATCTAAAACTGGTGATAAGTAAAGCTTTTGAGCGCTTGCTGGAATAGCAAATTCTGTCACATCTGTGTAACACTTTTCCATTGTTTTAGAGCCTTCAAATTGACGTTGAATGAGATTCTCTGCCTTTTTGCCAACGTCTCCTTTATGAGAAGAATATTTTCGTTTCTGTCGCATTTTAGCTTGTACATTGAGTACTTTCATCAAGCGTTGAACTCTTTTATGATTTACCAGATAACCACGATTTCTTAGTTCTAAATGAACCCGACGATAACCATAATTTCCCTTGTGTTCGATAAAAATGGATTGAATTTCAGCTTTAAGCTCTTGATCCTTATCTGGTTTGTCTAGCTGTTTCAAGTGATAGTAGTAGGTCGAACGAGCTAGTTTAATAGCTTTTAGAAGAATATCTAACGAAAACTCAGTCATTAATTCTTGAACAATTTCTGTCTTTCTTCTTTCTCTTTTTCCTCCTTCAATCGGAGTTCTCTTAACTTTTTTAGGATGGCATTCTCCGCTCTCAGGTACTCATTTTCTGCTTGAAGACGTTCTAATTCTGTTCTCTCTTCAGGTCTCTTTTTTGGCTTACGTCCCATTTTAGGTACTCTCCCTCTTATTTTCTCAACAATAGTATACCTGTTTTTCTTGTATTGTGCTAGCCAATTAAGAAGTATCGTACGACTTGGGAGACCGTATTCAAGAGAAACTCTATCTTTAGTTCAGCCTTCATGTAAGACTTTATGAATCATTTCTCGTTTTAAATCAGGAGAATAGTAACGATTTTTTCCTTTTTTGACGAACTCTATTCCGTAACGATCAATCAATTTAATCATGTACCTAATATTAGAATTATTTATCCCAAATTTATTTGAAAGCTTCTCTAAGCTATATCCTTGTTTTCTAAGTTCATAGATCTGAACTTTATCATCATAAGTTAATTTCATAATAAAACACCCCAAAAGTTAGATTTTCTCTGTCTAACTTTTGGGGTGCAGTTCATTCACTAAATTACCGTTTTTTTATTTAAATTCTATTAACTACCTATTACTATTAATTACCCTGAGGCCATCGTTTATAAATTGACCCAAAACGTCAAGTCCGTTATAAATAAAGAGTCCTAAAATTATAGATGAAATAATAATACTTGCACAAATAAAATATGTACGTTTTTTTTCATTCATAATATCGACTACCTCCTAAGTTAGTATAGACTAATAGTTGTATAGACTAATAGTTCCGTTTTGATTAAATGGAACTCTATAATATGATGTACCTCCAATAGTACCTCCAAATGTAAATCCAGCTCCTAACAACTCTGCTTTAACTTGAGCTGAACCACTACTGTTTATAGCTGCTGTTAAAGTACCATTATAAGCATACTTTATACTTGTTGTGGGGTATCCTTGTGGAGACCAAACATCAACGTTTTGTCCTTCAATATATGTGTTTGTAATAGAATTTGTTATTCCTAAGTAATAACCTTGAACTGAGTTAATCTGACGGAAAGAACCCTCATTATATAATTCAATGTTTACACTTAATTGAACTGTAGTTCTAGCAAATGTTGCACTTCTTTTTAATGTGTGTGAAGTAACTGTAGATCGAGAGAGATCTGGAATAAATTCAATAGTTTCAACAACCTTTCCAGTATCACTATCAATAACAGTTGCAACTTCGTTGAATCCTGATTTCGAATATACTACTTCTGGATTAGGGATATTGTAATCCTCAACAGTAAATTGCAGTTCGTTGAATTTTATAACAAGGTCATTAGTGGTATCGGCGTTTACAGAAATAGGCAAATAAAACAATGCTAAACAACTAAATAATAGAGTAATTAGTATTTTTTTCATGATAATGATCACCTACCATTCTTTCATAACTAAGTTGGATATTAAGGGTTGATAATTATAGTTTGTACATTGGAATCATCTGCTTTCTTATAGGAATATTAATTGAATAAGGCAATTTCTTTTTATTTGTATTCGCTTACATTTTATCATATAATGTTATTGTAGTCAAGAAAAATGTGCTATTATGTTAAAAAATATTTTTCAAAATATAAATGGACTGATTTATTTTGGATACTATTTGTTATTTTGACATGCCTCTTGATGGGTAATAATACTCTTTTTCCGCTTACTCATCAAGAAATCTCTTATCATGGGTGCTTATCGGGAATTACACTTGCCTTATTTCACTTGCTATTTATTGATAAGTTTGTTATTTCGAATCGAAAATAAAGATTAGAACTATGCTTAACTGTGTACTTTTAGGATTTATTTTGGAGGAAGATTTTGTCTCTATTATTTATTATTTTAAATTTGTTTATCTTGTACAAGATCTATTCTTTGAGGCGAGAAAAATCGAAATACTTGATTTATACGGCCTATATCATATTTGGGGCAAATGTAATATATGGTATTCAATGGTTATTAAAAGAACTAGTTTCCAATATTTCCACTTAATGTGTATAGAAACTCCAGCGATTTTTGCATAACAAAACGCATAAGATTAAGGTTTTTGAGTACCTATTCTTATGCGTTTTCGTAATATTGAAGATTCTCAGTAAGTTTTCTACTTTTGCGAAGTCTAGTTTACAATGCTTTCCCAACCAAAATCTCTGCTTCGATGGTAATCTCTGTCAGTTGGCTCCAGTCAATCTTGCTCTGGTCGATGTGAAATAGGAGAGGAGTCATACTGAGTAGGGCTTGGAGCTGATCTGCTGTGATAGTCTTAGTCAGAGAGGCCGTTTGGTTAGATAGGATGGTAAAGTGTTCCTGAAAATGCTCCTTGATATCTTGATTAGAATAATCCTTCTTTGTCAGCTGGTCTTGTACCTTCTGACGGATTTCCTTGAGGTGATTTTTAGTTGGAATAACCTTTATCAAGATACCGTCTTTGGATAAAACGCGACGAAATTCTCCATAGTTGGCAGGTGAGAAGATATCAAGTAAGATATCCATGCTGTCGTCTTTTATGGGGAGACGAGCTAAGTCGCCAACGAACCAATTGACTGCCCAGTTGGGTTCGCTCTTGGCGGCGATTTGGACGGAATCTTTGGAAATATCAAAGGCATAGAAGGTTTTGTCGGAGTGGGTTTCTTGGAGTTTCCGAGAGTAGAAGCCCTCGCCACAACCGATATCTAAGACTGTGGTGCTAGTTTCTGAACTGGCTAGCAAGTCAGATACAGCCTCTAAGGTAGCCTGATAAAAGCCGGCTTCTAGGATTTGTTGACGGTTTTGAAAATTTTCCTTGTCGTAGTTGGCGGATTGCTTGATTTGGGGAGCTAGATTGACATAGCCAAATTTCGCCAAATCAAAAGAATGGCGATTGCTACATTTGAGACTGCTCTCAACCAGAGTCAGCTTTTCTTGGCAGATAGGACAGGCAAAGGCAGTCGCAGAAGCAAAACGCTGAAGTTTGGGTTTGAGATTTGTATTCATAGTTTAAGTGTATCAAAAGAGGCAAATGAAAGCAACTTTAGGAATAAGTAGATGGGAGATTCAGTAGAAATAAAACCCATTCTCCAATTTATAGAATAAAATTGCTTTTATATACAAATTAATATATAATAATAGCTAGGAGGAAATAAGTATGTTAAAAGAAGTATTGACTGTCGCAAAAGTTGCGAAAAAATCATCACTCTTTTTAGGTGGTGTTGCATTTGGTACCCTTGGTTTGAAAATCTTAGCAAGTAAGGAAGCTAAAAAAGGTTATTCTAAAGCCTTGGCTAAGGCTTATAAGTTAAAAGACGAGCTAGATGCATCTGTTTCTGTTGTGAAGCAACATGGAGATGATGTCTTGCAAGATGCCAAATATTTGTACGAGCAAGAGAAAAAAGAAGAGCAATTAGATAGCCTTATAGGGGAATAGTATGTCTTTTAAAGTGCTACATAGAGGATACCAACATATCCGACTATCATCTTCTTTTTCACTCACCTTGGATATTCAAGACTATCTTCGTTCCTTGGCGAGAGATGAAAAGGGGATTGAGTCTATCCAGTTTTACATGGATCAACAGCACTTTACTCTACGCATAAAAGAAGGCTTTTCTGTATTAGATAATGCAGAAGCCTTTTTAAAAAGAATTGATAAAGGGAAAGTTTCTGAGTTGATGACTCTTCCCATTCGTAGAGAAGAGAGTGCTTATTCTATTGTTTCAGGTGCAGCGATTAAGCGTATACTTTTTCGTAGTTTTGTACCGTATCCTATTCGCTATATATGGACTTGTTATCAGGCTTTTGGCTATATTAGAGAAGCCTATCAGACCCTAGCGCGTAAGGAACTAACGATGGAGGTCTTGGACTGTTCGGCGATTTTATTGTCCTTGTTTATGAACCAATCCAAGACGGCAAGTAATATCATGTTTATGCTTGATTTGGGGAATCATTTAGATCAGTGGTCCTTGAAAAAAACTGCAACAGATTTAGAACAAAGCCTTCTTGCAAAAGAGAGCGATGTATTCTTAGTACAGGGGGATATGGTCGTTAGTATCAAGAGTTCCGATGTTCAAATAGGAGATGTTCTGGTCTTATCTCAAGGAAATGAAATTCTGTTTGATGGACAAGTAGTTTCAGGTTTAGGTATGGTCAACGAAAGTTCCTTGACGGGAGAGAGTTTTCCAGTTGAAAAAAGAGAGTCTGATTTGGTTTGTGCAAATACAGTATTAGAAACTGGAGAGTTACGCATTCGTGTAACCGATAATCAGATGAACAGCCGGATTTTACAACTGATTGAGTTAATGAAGAAATCTGAAGAAAACAAGAAAACGAAACAACGCTATTTCATCAAGATGGCGGATAAGGTCGTCAAATATAATTTCTTGGGGGCTGGGCTGACTTACCTATTAACAGGTTCTTTTTCTAAGGCTATTTCTTTCTTATTGGTCGATTTCTCCTGTGCTTTGAAAATCTCTACTCCTGTAGCTTATTTAACGGCTATCAAGGAGGGGTTGAATCGTGAAATGGTGATTAAGGATGGGGATGTTCTGGAGAAATATCTGGAAGTAGATACTTTCTTGTTTGATAAGACGGGAACAATTACAACTAGTTATCCTATAGTTGAAAAGGTGTTACCTTTTGGAGACTATAGTGAGGAAGATATTCTCAGAATCAGTGCCTGTCTTGAGGAACACATTTATCATCCTATTGCTAATGCCATCGTCAAGCAAGCTGAGATAGAGGGGATTGAACATGAGGAAATGCATGGGAAACTCCAATATATCGCAAGCAAGGGGATCAAATCTCATATAGATGGTCAACCAGTTCTGATTGGGAATTATGTCTTGATGCAGGATGAGCAGATTCATATCAGTTCGGAACAAAATGCTTTAATTGAAGAGCACAAGAGTCACTACAATCTCTTATTCTTGGCTTATCAGAATGAATTGATTGGAATGTTCTGTATTCATACTCCTTTGAGAAAAGAAGCAAAAGTAGCCTTGGAGAAACTTAAGGCACAAGGGAAAAAATTGATTCTGGCAACAGGGGATACCCTGGTTAGAACAGAGGAATTAGTCAAAGATTTGCCCTTTGATCAGGTCTATACAGACTTGAAACCTGATGGGAAATTTGAGTTAGTAGAGGAACTGCAGAAAGCAGGTCACACTATTTTGATGGTTGGGGATGGGTTGAATGACTCAGCTGCTCTAACCCTATCAGATATCGGTGTGGTGATGAATGAGAGTGCAGATATTTCTAAGCAGATGAGCGATATCTTATTGTTAGATAATCGCTTGGATTTCTTCCAAGAGTTGGATTGGCTATCATCATCTTTGCAAACACTTATCAAGAAGAATATTCAAGATACCGTTGTCGTAAATAGTAGTTTGATTGGCTTTGGCTTGTTTAATTGGCTCAGTCCTTCAAATCTCTCTATCTTACATAATCTAACAACTTTACGTATAGTCCTGCGTAGCCTGTCTATTAAGGGATAGGTGGGGACTATTCACAGCAAAAAGGAGTTACCTTTCTCGAGGTTAACTCCTTTTTTTATAGGTAAATGTTGAACAGTTTAGTAGGTCAACACAAAATATTTTTTCTTTCCACGACGGATAACAGTCAGTTCGTTCTCTAACTTATCAGCGTCACTCAAGACATATTCAAGGTCTTGGATGCGGTCACCGTTTACGTAGATAGCACCGTTTTGGACGTCTTCACGGGCTTGGCGTTTTGAGTTAACTACACTAGATGAGACGAGGAGTTCCACAATATTGTGGTTTTCGTCTGCTTGTACTTGGTAGTTTGGTACACCACGAAGTCCTTGTTTGAGCTCTTTAACAGAAAGATTTTTGATGTTTCCTGCAAAGAGTTGTTCAGTGATGTTGAGGGCTTCTTTGTAGGCTTCTTCGCCGTGAACAAGTGTAACAACTTCACGAGCCAAGATTTTTTGTGCCAAGCGTTCATGTGGAGCCGCTTCAAATTGTTTACGGATGTCTTCAATCTCATCAAGTGACAAGAAAGTAAAGATCTTCAAGAAGCGAACAGCGTCAGCGTCCATAACGTTCATCCAAAATTGGTACATTTCGTATGGAGAAGTCTTTTCAGGATTGAGCCAGACGGCATTTCCTTCTGATTTACCAAATTTCTTACCAGTTGCATCTGTAATCAATGGAACAGTGATAACGTGACCAGTTTTGTCAGCCTTACGACGAAGCAATTCGGTACCAGCTGTCATATTTCCCCACTGGTCAGAACCACCGATTTGAAGCGTTACGTTGTGGTCTTGGTTAAGAACGAAGAAGTCGTAACCTTGCATGATTTGGTAGGCAAACTCAGTGTATGAAATTCCTGTTTCAATCCGTTTTTTCACAGACTCCTTACTCATCATGTAGTTGACAGTAAAGTATTTTCCGATATCACGGAGGAAGTCAATGAAGCTGATGCTGCCAAACCAGTCGTAGTTGTTGACCATGACAGCTTTATTTTCACCACTTTCAAAGTCAAGAAAACGAGAAAGTTGTCCTTGGATAGACTTGACCCAGCCATCTACTGTGTCTTTTGTTTGGAGACTACGTTCAGCATCTTTGAAGGACGGATCTCCGATGAGACCTGTAGCACCGCCAACGAGCGCATAAGGTTTGTGACCTGCTAGCTGCAAGCGACGACTTGTCAAGATTGCGACAAGATGGCCTAGGTGAAGGCTGTCAGCAGTTGGATCGTAGCCAGTATAATAAGAAACTTGACCTTCTTCTAGGGCTTTACGCAAAGCTTCTTCATCAGTCGTTTGAAAAATCAAACCACGCTCTTTTAGCTCATCAAAAATGTGCATGTGTCTTTTCTCCTTTTTAAAATTATTGTTTCTAACTATTGTATCACAAACTTGGGCAATAGCCTAGTAGAATAGGGAAGAAAGTGGCTATTTTATTGAAAGTTTCCCTTTTGTGGTATAATAAATAGAGTGAGGAAATCCATGCAAAATCAATTAAATGAATTAAAACGAAAAATGCTGGAATTTTTCCAGCTAGTAACATCAAAAATAAATCATAAAAAATCAGAGAAAGTCTCAGAAGAGAAGCAGTCGGATGGGACAGGTGGGAAAGTTCTGGCTATCCTAGGTAGCATTTTAGTTGCTATCAAGGGAATTTTGAATACTCTCTTTATTCTAGGCTTTATCGGTGGGCTTTTTGGTGCTGGTGTAGCTCTTGGTTATGGAGTTGCTTTGTTTGACAAGGCTAAGGTTCCCCAAGCGGAGGACTTGGTCAAACAGGTTAAAAATATTTCTTCCATCTCAGAAATTGTTTATGCAGATGGGAGTGTCATTGCATCTATTGAGAGTGACCTACTGCGAACTTCTGTTTCATCTGAGGAAATATCGGACAATCTCAAAAAGGCTATCGTTGCAACTGAGGATGAACATTTTCTTGAACATAATGGGGTTGTGCCCAAAGCTGTGATTCGGGCGACTTTGGGAACCTTTGCAGGTTTGGGCTCATCTAGCGGAGGCTCGACCTTGACCCAACAGTTAATCAAACAACAAGTGGTTGGAGATGCTCCGACTTTGGCTCGTAAGGCTACAGAAATTGTCGATGCCCTTGCCTTGGAACGTAGCATGAGCAAGGATGAAATCTTGACCACCTATCTCAATGTTGCTCCCTTTGGTCGAAATCATAAAGGGCAGAATATTGCAGGTGCCCAGCAAGCTGCTGAAGGGATTTTCGGTATCGATGCGAACAAGTTGAGTATTCCTCAAGCCGCTTTCTTAGCAGGTTTGCCACAGAGTCCGATTACTTATTCCCCTTATGAAAATACTGGAGAGTTAAAGAGTGATGAAGACTTAGAGCTTGGTTTGAAGCGGGCCAAGGATGTTCTCTACAACATGTACCGTACGGGTGCTCTGACTCAGGAAGAATACGACCAGTACAAGGATTATAATCTCAAACAAGATTTCTTGCCATCAGGAACTATCAATGCTGTTTCAAGAGATTACCTTTACTTTACGGCTATGGCTGAAGCAACAGATCGGATGTATGATTATTTAGT
The DNA here is from genome assembly GCF_009496155.1 of Streptococcus mitis. Lineage (GTDB taxonomy): Bacteria > Bacillota > Bacilli > Lactobacillales > Streptococcaceae > Streptococcus > Streptococcus mitis_BQ. Next base: position 23,175 of record NZ_WIJP01000014.1, on the reverse strand, counting down.
TCAACAGGACAATGTTTCTAGCCAAGAGTTGAAAAACGAGTCGATTCAAAAAGCTTATCATGAGCGAGCTGAGCAGGAACTAAGTAAAGGTGGCTACAAAATTACTACAACGATCAATAAAAAAATCCATAATGCCATGCAAAATGCAGTTGCTAACTACGGTCGTTTGGTAGATGATTCGACTGGGCAGCCTGAAGTAGGGAATGTTTTGATGGACAATAAAACAGGAGCAGTTCTAGGTTTCGTCGGTGGTCGTAATTACCAGACAAATCAAAACAATCACGCCTTTGATACCAAGCGTTCACCAGCCTCTACAACTAAGCCTTTATTGGCCTACGGTATTGCCATTGACCAAGGTTTGATGGGAAGCGCCAGTATCTTGTCCAATTATCCGACAAAATTCTCTAATGGAAATCCTATCATGTATGTAAACAGTCCAGGTACAGGCATGATGACCCTGGGGGAAGCCTTGAACTATTCGTGGAATATCCCAGCCTATTGGACCTATCGTATGCTTCGTGAGAAGGGCGTGGATGTCAAGGGATACATGGAGAAAATGGGTTATGAGATTCCAGAGTACGGTATCGAAAGTCTACCTATGGGCGGTGGTATTGAAGTCACAGTTGCTCAGCATACCAATGGTTATCAAACAATTGCCAATAACGGTATCTACCATCAGAAACATGTGATTTCTAAGATTGAATCATCTGATGGTAGAGTAATCTACGAGTTCCAAGATAAACCAGTTCAAGTTTACTCGAAGGCAACAGCAACGATTATGCAGAGTTTGCTTCGTGAAGTGATTTCATCTCGAATCACTTCAAGTTTCCAAACGGACTTGGCTTCTATTAACTCAAACTTAGCTCGTGCAGACTGGATTGGTAAGACTGGTACGACCAATGAAGATGAGAATATGTGGCTCATGCTTTCAACACCAAGATTGACTCTAGGTGGTTGGCTAGGGCATGATGACAACCGCCCAATGGCTAAAGGGGCTGGGCATTATCGAAATGCCAAATATATGGCTTACTTGGTCAATGCTATCCAACAGGCTGAGCCTGGTGTTTGGGGCAATGAACGCTTTAATCTTGATTCTAGTGTGACTCAATCTCAGGTCCTCAGATCTACAGGGCAGAAGCCAGGCAAAGTAACCGTTAATGGAAAAACGGTGGATCTTTCAGGTTCTACTGTAACGAGCTATTGGGCTAACAAGGTGGGAGCTCCTACGACCAGCTATCATTTTGCTATTGGAGGAAGTGAAGCAGATTATCAAAATGCTTGGTCAAGTATCGTTAGCACACTACCAACTCCTTCCAGCTCAAGCACTAGTTCGAATAACAGTTCAAGTAGTAGTTCAAGTGCTAGCTCTAGCAGTACATCAAGTTCATCATCACCTACACAATCAAATAGTAGAAGATAAGAAAGTGGTATTGATTACCACTTTTTTCTTTTGTCCTTTCGTGTTACAATAAAGGTATGAATCAGTATCAGAAAAAGATTGTTAAAGGAACTATTTATTCGCTCTTATCTGGCTTAATCTGGGGAATCTGTGGGATTCTAGGAGAGTATTTCTTTACTCATTATCAGGTGTCGTCGGGCTGGATTACCTCTATGCGTTTGACACTGGCAGGGAGTCTTGTACTCATTTGGTCAGCAATGCAATTAAAATCGCAAGTGCTAGATATTTGGCGAGACAAGAAAAATTATCTACCCTTTTTAGCCTATGCTATTTTGGGGATTTTTTCAGTTCAGTATTTTTTCTATCTCTGCGTAGAATACTCAAATGCAGCGACAGCAACTATTTTACAGTTTATCAGTCCAGTCTTTATCCTCTTTTACAATCGCTTGGTTTATCAAAAACGAGCGTCAAAAAGCGCTATTTTCTATGTTTTGATTGCCATGTTGGGTGTTTGCTTGATGGCGACAAAGGGAGATCTCTCTCAGTTATCCATGACGCCACTAGCCCTTATAACAGGTCTGCTGAGTGCCATGGGTGTTATGTTTAACGTTATCCTACCTCAGCCTTTTGCTAAGCGCTATGGTTTTGTTCCCACGGTTGGGTGGGGGATGATTTTGGCTGGTTTATTTAGCAATGTTCTCTCGCCGGTTTATCAGATTTCCTTTACTCCTGATATTTGGAGTATTTTGATTTGTCTCATTATCGCTTTCTTTGGGACGGCTTTTGCTTTTTTTATTTCCATGAAGGCTGTGTCCTTGGTTTCTCCTTTGGTGGTTTCCGTTATCAGTGCCAGCGAACCCCTCTCTTCGGCTCTGCTGAGTGTTTTATTTTTAGGCTTGGTAGTGGATTGGTCCCTTCTTCTAGCTATGGCCCTGATTATTTTACCCATGATTTTCCTATCGATAGAAGAAGCGAAAGAAAGTAAATAAAAAGTCTTTTCTTAATTCTAAAAGTGTGCTATACTAGAATAGTCAATAAAACACGGGGAGATAGTTGTGAAGAGTGTTTTTAGGTTGTATCGGTAGGGGCTTACTTTTACCGACAGCACCTTTTATCTCACATCCCTAAAAATCATACCTAAAAACAAACAAAAAGGCTTCAAATTTGAGGCCTTTTTTGGTAGAATAGGTATCATTAAAATGAACTAGGAGGCGCCTATGACTGCTACAAAAATGAACGCTCAAGAAATTATCCAATTTATCGCCAATGCTGAAAAGAAAACCAGTGTTAAAGTAACCTTTGAAGGACAACTCGCAACTGCTGTACCAAGCTCTGTTGTTAAGCTAGGGAATGTCCTATTTGGAGACTGGAAGGACGTGGCTCCGCTTCTCGATGGTTTGGTAGAAAATCAAGACTATGTTGTTGAGCAAGATGCTCGTAATTCTGCAGTTCCCTTGCTAGATAAACGTGCTATCAATGCTCGTATCGAGCCAGGTGCGATTATCCGTGACCAGGTTGAAATTGGAGACAATGCTGTTATCATGATGGGAGCTGTTATCAATATCGGTGCTGAAATTGGTGCAGGAACTATGATTGACATGGGGGCTATCCTTGGTGGTCGTGCTATAGTTGGGAAAAACAGTCACGTTGGTGCAGGAGCGGTTCTTGCAGGTGTGATTGAGCCAGCGAGCGCTGAACCAGTCCGTGTTGGAGACAATGTTCTTATCGGGGCCAACGCAGTGGTTATCGAAGGAGTTCAAATCGGTAGTGGTTCAGTTGTCGCAGCAGGAGCTATCGTTACTCAAGATGTCCCAGAAAACGTAGTAGTAGCAGGTGTTCCAGCTCGTATCATCAAAGAGATTGATGCCCAAACCCAACAAAAAACAGCGCTAGAAGATGCGCTTCGTACCTTGTAATGGTAAAAGAAAAATAGAGGCGGAACCCTTCTTCCAGCCTCTTTCTGCTATATAGGAGGACAGACAGATGTTAGATTTGATTCAGACTAGACGAGATTTGCACCAGATTCCAGAGATTGGCTTGGAGGAGTTCAAGACTCAGTCTTATTTATTGGATGTGATTGAGAAATTGACTGCGGGCAAGGATTTTGTTCAAGTTCGTACTTGGCGGACAGGTATTTTGGTCTACTTGCAGGGAAGTCAGCCAGAGCGTACCATTGGTTGGCGGACAGATATTGATGGTCTGCCTATCGTTGAACAAACAGGACTTCCTTTCGCCTCTCAACACCAAGGTCGCATGCATGCTTGTGGACATGATTTCCATATGACTATTGCTTTGGGCTGTCTTGAGCGCGCCCTTGAGGAGCAACCGAAAAATAATTTGCTTTTCCTATTTCAGCCCGCTGAAGAAAATGAAGCTGGTGGGATGCTCATGTATGAAGATGGCGCTTTTGGAGACTGGCTACCAGATCAATTTTATGGCCTTCATGTTCGACCAGATTTGAAGGTTGGTCAGATTGCGACTAATACTCATACACTCTTTGCAGGGACTTGCGAGGTGAAGATTCGTTTCAAAGGCAAAGGGGGACACGCAGCCTTTCCACATGAAGCTAATGATGCCTTGGTGGCTGCTAGTTACTTTGTGACCCAGGTGCAGTCAGTTGTCAGCCGCAATGTTAACCCAATCGAGGGAGCAGTGGTGACCTTTGGCGTTTTTCAAGCTGGAACAACCAACAATGTCATCACAGACACAGCTTTTTTGCATGGAACTATTCGGGCCTTGACTCAGGATATGAGTCTCTTGGTGCAAAAGCGGGTCAAAACAGTTGCAGAAGGAGTTGCAGCAGCCTTTGATATGGAAGTTGAAGTGGAACTCAAACAAGGTGGTTACCTGCCTGTTGAGAACAATCCAGCCTTGGCGCGTGAACTGATGAACTTCTTTGAAGAAAAAGACGGAATCAATCTGATTGATATAGAACCTGCTATGACAGGTGAGGACTTCGGTTATCTCCTTTCAAAGGTTGATGGCGTGATGTTTTGGCTAGGTATCGATAGTCCCTACGCCCTTCATCACCCTCAGATGAGTCCTAAGGAAGAAGCCTTAGCCATTGGATTGGATGCGGTTTCTAGTTTCCTGAAAAAGAAGGCAGCAGAGTAGAGGAATTGTCTATGAAAGCAGAATTACGCAAGCAAGTCTTGCAAGAAATGAAGTCTTTACCTCAAGAACAAAAACAGGCTATAGACCAAGCTTTAACCGAGCGATTGTTACAACACCCCTTTTACCAAGAAGCTAAAATTATCGCAACCTATCTCTCTTTTCCTCACGAATTTCAAACGCAGGAACTGATTGAGCAGGCGCTGAAGGACGGCAAGAAGGTTCTGATACCCAAAACCTATCCCAAGGGGCGCATGGATTTTGTAGTCTATAATCCGCAACAACTGGTCAAAACTTCCTTTGGCTTACTGGAACCACAGGGAAATTTGGAAGTTGTGGATGCCTCTCAGATTGATTTGATTCATGTTCCTGGTCTGGCTTTTACGACGGAAGGATATCGGATTGGATACGGTGGAGGTTATTATGACCGCTATCTGAAACATTTTTCTGGTCATACTTTGAGTACGATATATCCTTGTCAAATTAAGGACTTTATCCCTGAAAAGCATGATATTCCTGTTCAGGAGGTTTTAATTGATGAAGGAAATCTTTGATAGACGTTATCCTGTGACGAGTTTCTTCCTCTTAGTGACGGCCTTGGTGTTTCTACTAATGTTGGTCACTACAGGCGGAAACTTCGACAAGGCAGACACCCTATTTCGATTTGGAGCCATGTATGGCCCTGCTATTCGCCTCTTTCCTGAGCAGACTTGGCGTCTCTTCTCTGCCATATTTGTTCATATTGGGTGGGAGCATTTCATTGTCAATATGCTTTCGCTCTATTATCTTGGTAGGCAGGTAGAGGAAATTTTCGGATCCAAGAAGTTTTTCTTTCTCTATCTTTTATCAGGAATGATGGGTAATCTCTTTGTTTTTGTATTTAGTCCCAAATCCTTAGCAGCAGGAGCCTCTACCTCTCTCTATGGGCTATTTGCTGCAATTATTGTTCTTCGCTATGCTACTCGCAACCCCTATATCCAACAGCTAGGACAGTCTTATCTGACACTTTTTGTGGTTAACATTATTGGAAGTGTTCTGATTCCAGGAATCAGCCTAGCAGGTCATATCGGTGGTGCAGTTGGCGGAGCATTTCTAGCAGTTATCTTTCCAGTTCGAGGTGAAAGACGGATGTATAGTACCATCCAGAGGTTAGGAGCGGTAGTGTTGTTTGTAGGACTTGCAGTCTTGCTTTTCTACAAGGGAATGGGATTGTGACGACTAATATGTAAACTTGAATAAGAAAAAAGCTACTTAAAAAATGAGTAGCTTTTAATGTGTTTTGGAACCATTCGAAACAACACAGCTCTAAAAATAAGTCGTTGTGTGTAGATGATTTGAGAAAGTGAGCGCCCATTCTATCGTGAAGAAGTCATTTGTAAATAAGGTTTTTTGCAGAAAATTGAGAATGGTGTGCTTTTTTATTTCTTTTGTATTAAGTTTTTAGAATATAGTGTTGTATTAGTCTTATTATATGTATTTTAAAAATAGAAAATGTTATAATATTAGAAATTGATTGAAGAATTATTAGAATAAAAGAGGTATAAAGTTGGAAAATTGTGTTTACATCATTTCAGGCCCTCCTGGTGTTGGGAAAAGCACAGTCAGTAAGGAGTTGGCCTATTCTTTTAAGAAAAGTGCAGTAATTGAAGGCGACATGATTTATTTAATGATTAAAGGAGGACTCGTGGCTCCTTGGGAAGATGATGGTTATTACATGGATTTATTTTGGGATAATATCATCAGTCTGATCAATAATTTCATCGACCGAGGCATTACCGTTGTGATAGAATATGTCATTTTTGAAGAGCAACTAAAGAAAATTGCAACCTTCTTAAAAGAAAAACAAATCAGTTTAAAATACTGTGTCCTGCTGGCTGAAGAAGAAACCTTGAAAAAACGAGATTCCTTAAGGAAAGAAATTGAGAGAACAGGCGATTTATCAATCCAGTCAAGAAATGAGTTCCTAGCTAAAAATATCAAAAAAAATCACTTGCTGTTTACAGATCAGTTAGATGCTAGAGAAACGGCTCGGATCATCAAAACATCAATCAGATTTGTGTTTGAAATTCTGTAGTCAGTGACAAAGTACCAAGATTGCGATGGGAGATTGACAGAGACACCTCAGTAATTTTAAACCGCATGCAATTTTAAAGTAAAAGCATCTCTAGAGAACAAATTTTAGAGATGCTTTTTTACATATGCAAGATGGATTATTCTCCCTCACCCAATTCTTTCCCCAGTTGGATGATGTAATCTTTCAAGTCATCTTTGACTTGTGGGTGTTTGAGGGCATAGTCAATAGATGTTTTCATAAAGCCAAACTTATCCCCAACGTCGTAACGAGATCCTGTAAATTCGCGGGCGAAAACACGTTGAGTTTTATTGAGCGTATCAATAGCATCAGTAAGTTGGATTTCATTTCCAGCACCAGGAGTTTGATTTTCTAAGATATCAAAAATCTCAGGTGTGAGTAGATAGCGACCGATGATTGCCAAATCACTTGGTGCATCTTCGGGAGCTGGTTTTTCTACGAAAGTTTCAACGCTATAGAGTCCATTACTTCCTTCACCCTGAGGAGCGATAACCCCGTATGATGAAACGTCTTCGTGTGGTACAGGCATGACAGCAATGGTTGATGCGTGTGTCTTTTCGTAATCATTCATCAGTTGTTTTGTCAAAGGAACGGCATTCTCATTTGTGATGTCCATAAGGTCATCACCCAGCATAACAACGAAGGGCTCATTCCCTACAAAAGCTTTGGCTTGTAGGACAGCGTCTCCAAGACCGCGAGGGTGAGTTTGGCGAATGAAATGGAGGCGCATACCAGTTGCTTCATCTACCAATTTTAACAAATCTGTTTTGCCTTTTTCCTTAAGATTGTATTCAAGCTCAAAGTTTGAGTCAAAGTGGTCCTCAATAGAACGTTTTGACTTACCAGTGACAACCAGAATATCTTCAATACCTGATTTAAGAGCTTCTTCTACGATAAACTGGATAGTTGGTTTGTCTACAATTGGCAACATTTCTTTGGCAAGGGCCTTGGTTGCTGGTAAAAATCGAGTCCCGAGTCCAGCAGCAGGGATGACTGCTTTTCTAACTTTTGATGTCATAAGAATCCTTTCTCTAGAGGGTTAAGACCACTCATTTTCTGCTTTAAATTCATTGTTCATGATGTCATAAATGGCATCTTTAATATTAGTTCCGTGATAGATAACTTGGTAAATAGCCTGTGTAATTGGCATATAGACTCCAAGTTCTTGCGCTAGTTCATAGGCTGCTCGAGTCGTTGAAATTCCTTCAATCACCATGCCCATATTGGCTTCGATATCAGCTAGGGATTCTCCCCGACCAAGAGCATCTCCAGCTCTCCAGTTACGAGAGTGGACGGAGGTTCCCGTTACGATCAAATCTCCCACACCAGATAAGCCACTATAGGTCAATGGACTGGCACCGAGTGCTACTCCTAAGCGGGTAATTTCTGCCAAGCCTCGAGCGATGATGGCTGCCTTGGCATTGTCACCAAATCCCAAACCGTGTAAAGCTCCAGCACCGACAGCAATAATATTTTTGAGAGCACCGGCAGTTTCGACTCCAATAACATCCGTATTGGTATAAAGTCGGAAGTAGTGATTGCTAAAGAGTTCTTGCACGTATTGAGCTGTTTGTAAATCTTTAGAAGCAGCAGTGATTAAAGTCAGGTCACGCACAATGGTCTCTTCTGCATGGCTAGGTCCTGAGACAACGACAATATCACTGCGGAGCTGTTCAGGAATTTCTTCTTCAAGGATGGTTGATAATCGTTTATGGCTATCAGGTTCTAATCCTTTTGATGCGTGCATGATAATAGCCTTATGTTCCAAGGTTTTTGCAACTTGTTGGGCAACAAGTCGTGTCACTTTTGTTGGGACAACAAACAAAATCGCATCCACATCTTTCAGTGTCTCTGCTAAGTCAGTGTAGGCAATGATTTTGTCATCTAGAAAGACATCTTTAAAGTAGTGTGTATTAGTATGGTGTGTATTAATTTCATTGATTTGTTCGGGAATATTTCCCCAAATACGTACCTCGTGTCCATTGTCATTTAAGACTTGTGAAAGGGCAGTTCCCCAAGAACCAGGCCCTAAGACGGCGACGGTTTGTTTTTTCATGCTTTCCTCCTTAATAGAGTCCTTTTCATTATTCTATCATATTCTAGAGGATTTTGCACTTGCATTACTGGGGTAGTGGAGGATTTGTTATTTCAAAAATATATAAAAACCGAGCCTAAGTATTAAACTCTCAGTCTCGGTTTTGATATTCCTTAAAGAATAGCTAGGTTTATTTCAATTGATCTGTAATGTCTTTTGATAGCAACATTCCCAGATGGTAAGTTTTATTGATATATGCAATGACATCATTGATGTTTTCAGTCGTTTGAATTTTCTCTTTGATATCAGTCCTAAATGTTTCATCCTTTAAAAGTTGTTCTTGGTAGAGTTTTTGCAGTCTCTCCTTCTCGTACTTATTAAGCAGAAAAAGAAACACCAAGCTAATTACAACGAGGATATAAGCATATTGGCTCATAGGAAATCTCCCTGTATGATAAAGAAGTAGTAGTGAGTAGATTGAATTATTCAATTCAAAGTAGCAGAGCAAGTTAGCAAAACTTGATAAGATTTTTGATAGCCCTCTAAATCAAATCGATACTATTTGGTTAGGTGAATTAGTAAAGCGTTTAGGCAAGTCTCCCTAGTTACGACGTATTGTAATAGAAATCGATATTATTTCTATTACAATACTAGTGAAGCAGTTAGCTAGTCCGCATATAAGCGACTAGCGTCCAACAATTAGGAACTTTAGTTCCAATAACTTTAAGATTACGACGTTTTAAGACATAAATCAATCATATTTATGTCCCAGAACTAGTGAAGCGCCTAGCCAAATCTCTGATAGGATTTGGCGTTAGTTACTTAGATTGTTTTGCAATCAAGTAATTTAAAATATTACGACATGAACCAAACCAAATTGATATTATTTGGTTTGGTGAGTTAGTGAAGCGTTTAGGCAATTCGCTATATAGCGATTGCCGTCAAGAGGCTAGGAACTTTAGTTCCAGTCTCTTGTAACGATTTACATCTTCTCTGGCGCTTCTACTCCAAGCAAGCGAAGGGCTTCTTTGAGAACGACTGCGGTTGCGTAGCTGAGGGCTAGACGGCTGTCGCGTTCTGGACTTTCATCTAAGATGCGTGTATGTGCATAATATTTGTTGAAGGCTTGAGCCAGGCTGATTGCAAATTTAGCAATGATAGAAGGTTCAAAGTTATCTGCCGCACGGTTGATAATACGTGGAAAATCTTGGATGAGTTTAATGATTTCCCAACTTTCAGCATCATTCAAGCTATAGTTACCAGCTGTTTCTGGTTTGAAGTTTGCTTTGCGTAAGATAGATTGGATACGAGCGTAGGCGTATTGAACGTAAGGTCCAGTTTCCCCCTCGAAGGACACCATAGCCTCTAGGTCGAAGTCATATCCATTTGTACGGTCGGTTTTGAGGTCATAGAATTTAATGGCACCAACCCCAACAGCATGTGCTACTTGGTCTTTGTTTTCAAGTGCAGGATTTTTAGCCTCGATTTGAGCCTTGGCACGGCTAACAGCTTCTGCAACAGTAGGCTCTAGCAAGATGACATTCCCTTTACGAGTAGAGAGTTTTTTCCCTTCTTTTGTAACCAAACCAAAAGGAACGTGAGTAATGTCGTCACTCCAGTCGTAGCCCATCTCTTGCAAGACGGCTTTGAGCTGTTTAAAGTGGGCAGATTGTTCTTGACCAACGACGTAGATAGATTTGGCAAATTGGTATTCCTTTTTACGGTAAAGGGCTGCAGCCAAGTCACGTGTGATATAGAGAGTTGCTCCATCAGACTTCTTGATAAGGGCTGGATGTTCAATTCCATATTTCTCAAGATTCACAACTTGGGCACCTTCTGATTCAACAAGAAGGCCTTTTTCAGAAAGAATGTCTACAACTGCATCCATCTTATCGTTGTAGAAGGCTTCTCCGTTGTAGCTGTCAAATTCGACTTGTAATTCATTGTACAGGCGGTTAAATTCCACCAAACTTTCATCACGGAACCATTGCCAAAGAGCGAGAGCTTCCTCGTCGCCATTTTCAAGTTTACGGAACCATTCGCGTGCTTCTTCATCCAAGCTAGGGTCATTTTCAGCTTCAGCGTTGATGCGGACATAGAGTTTAAGGAGTTCATCGATTGGATGAGCTTTTACAGCTTCTTCGTCACCCCATTTTTTGTAGGCAACAATCAGCATCCCAAACTGTTTACCCCAGTCTCCCAAATGATTGACCTTGACTGTTTGATAACCGATTTTTTGGAAAATATGTGATAAGCTATCTCCGATAACAGTTGAGCGCAGGTGACCAATAGAAAATGGTTTAGCGATATTGGGACTAGACATGTCGATCACAACATTTTCTTGTTTGCCAATATGTTGGTCAGCATAGTGTTCTTTTTCAGTGATAACAGCTTGCAATACTTGAGCAGAAATGGCAGATTTATCAAGGAAAAAGTTAACGTAAGGTCCCGTTGCAACAACCTTTTCAAAGGCTTGGCTGTTAATCTTTTCAGCCAGTTCAGCCGCAATCAGTTGAGGTGCTTTACGTTCGACCTTTGCAAGAGAAAAAGCAGGGAAAGCGATGTCTCCCATTTCTGAGTTTTTAGGGGTTTCCAGTAAATTTAAAATAGCCTCTTGGTCCAGGCTATCAATGACGCTAGCCAATTCGCTAGCAATCAATTCTTTTGTATTCATTAAGAGCTCCTTTTTGGACTTTTCTACTATTTTATCACAATTTTAAAGAAAGAAGAAAAATTTTTTGAAATCTCCTATTTTTTTGGTATAATATAGTTATAAAAATAGTTATAAATATTCACATAAGAGGATTTTATGAGAAAAAGAGATCGTCATCAGTTAATAAAAAAAATGATTACTGAGGAGAAATTAAGTACACAAAAAGAAATTCAAGATCGGTTGGAGGCGCACAATGTCTTTGTGACGCAGACAACTCTGTCTCGTGATTTGCGCGAAATCGGCTTGACCAAGGTCAAGAAAAATGATATGGTGTATTATGTACTAGCAAATGAGACGGAAAAGATTGATTTGGTTGAATTTTTGTCTCATCATTTAGAAGGTGTTGCAAGAGCAGAGTTTACCTTGGTACTTCATACCAAATTGGGAGAAGCCTCTGTTTTGGCAAATATTGTAGATGCAAACAAGGATGAATGGATTTTAGGAACAGTTGCTGGTGCCAATACCTTATTGGTCATTTGTCGAGACCAGCACGTTGCCAAACTCATGGAAGATCGTTTGCTAGATTTGATGAAAGATAAGTAAGGTCTTGGGAGTTGCTCTCAAGACTTATTTTTGACAAGGAGAGACGGACAATGGCGACAGAAAAGCTATCACCTGGCATGCAACAGTATGTGGATATTAAAAAGCAATATCCAGATGCTTTTTTGCTCTTTCGTATGGGTGATTTTTATGAATTATTTTATGAGGATGCGGTCAATGCTGCGCAGATTCTGGAAATTTCCTTAACGAGTCGCAACAAGAATGCCGACAATCCGATTCCTATGGCGGGTGTTCCCTATCATTCTGCCCAACAGTATATCGATGTCTTGATTGAGCAGGGCTATAAAGTAGCTATTGCAGAGCAGATGGAAGATCCTAAACAAGCAGTTGGGGTTGTGAAACGAGAGGTTGTTCAGGTCATTACACCAGGGACAGTGGTCGATAGCAGTAAGCCGGACAGTCAGAACAACTTCTTGGTTGCTATAGATCGTGATGGAAATCAATTTGGCCTAGCTTATATGGACCTAGTGACGGGTGATTTTTATGTGACAGGTCTTTTGGATTTCACGCTGGTTTGTGGGGAAATCCGCAATCTCAAGGCTCGAGAAGTGGTGCTGGGCTATGACTTGTCTGAGGAAGAGGAACAAATCCTTAGTCGTCAGATGAATCTGGTACTTTCCTATGAAAAAAAAGGCTTTGAAGACCTTCATTTACTGAATTCACGATTAGCAGCTGTGGAGCAAGCGGCATCTAGTAAGTTGCTCCAGTATGTTCATCGAACCCAGATGAGGGAATTGAACCACCTCAAACCTGTTATCCGATATGAAATCAAGGATTTCTTGCAGATGGATTATGCGACCAAGGCTAGTCTGGATTTGGTTGAAAATGCCCGTTCAGGCAAGAAGCAGGGCAGTCTTTTCTGGCTTTTGGATGAAACCAAGACGGCTATGGGCATGCGTCTCTTGCGTTCTTGGATTCATCGTCCCTTGATTGATAAGGAACGAATCGTCCAACGTCAAGAGGTGGTGCAGGTCTTTCTTGACCACTTCTTTGAGCGTAGTGATTTGACAGACAGTCTCAAGGGTGTTTATGATATCGAACGCTTGGCTAGTCGGGTTTCTTTTGGCAAAACCAATCCTAAGGATCTCTTGCAATTGGCGACTACCTTGTCCAGTGTGCCACGGATCCGTGCGATTTTAGAGGGGATGGAGCAACCTGCTCTAGCCTATCTTATCGCACAACTGGATGGAATCCCTGAGTTGGAGAGTTTGATTAGCGCAGCGATTGCTCCTGAAGCTCCTCATGTGATTACAGATGGGGGTATTATCCGGACGGGGTTTGATGAGACTTTGGATAAATACCGCCGAGTGCTCAGAGAAGGGACTAGCTGGATTGCTGAGATTGAGGCTAAGGAGCGAGAAAACTCTGGTATCAGCACGCTTAAGATTGACTACAATAAAAAGGATGGCTACTATTTTCATGTGACCAATTCGCAACTGGGAAATGTGCCTGCTCACTTTTTCCGCAAGGCGACGCTGAAAAATTCAGAACGTTTTGGAACCGAAGAATTGGCCCGTATCGAGGGAGATATGCTTGAGGCGCGTGAGAAGTCAGCCAATCTCGAATACGAAATTTTTATGCGTATTCGTGAGGAAGTCAGCAAGTATATCCAGCGTTTGCAGGCTTTAGCTCAAGGCATTGCGACAGTTGATGTCTTACAGAGTCTAGCAGTTGTGGCTGAAACCCAGCATTTGATTCGACCTGAATTCGGAGATGATTCGCGAATTGATATCCAGAAAGGGCGCCATGCTGTCGTTGAAAAGGTTATGGGGGCTCAGACCTATATTCCAAATACGATTCAGATGGCAGAAGATACCAGTATTCAACTGATTACAGGGCCCAACATGAGCGGAAAGTCAACCTATATGCGTCAGTTAGCCATGACGTCGGTTATGGCCCAGTTGGGTTCTTATGTGCCAGCAGAAAGTGCCCATTTGCCGATTTTTGATGCTATCTTTACTCGTATTGGAGCAGCAGATGACTTGGTTTCAGGTCAATCAACCTTTATGGTAGAGATGATGGAGGCCAACAATGCCATTTCGCATGCGACTAAGAATTCTTTGATTCTCTTTGATGAGTTAGGTCGTGGAACTGCAACTTATGACGGTATGGCTCTTGCTCAGTCTATCATCGAATACATCCATGAGCATATCGGAGCCAAGACCCTCTTTGCGACCCACTACCATGAGTTGACTAGTCTGGAGTCTAGTTTACAACATTTGGTCAATGTCCACGTGGCAACTTTGGAGCAGGATGGGCAGGTCACCTTCCTTCACAAGATTGAACCAGGACCAGCTGACAAATCCTACGGTATCCATGTTGCCAAGATTGCTGGTTTGCCAGCAGCTCTCCTAGCAAGAGCGGATAAGATTTTGACTCAGTTAGAGAATCAAGGGACAGAAAGTCCTGCACCCATGAGACAAACAAGTGCCGTCACTGAACAGATTTCACTCTTTGATACAGCAGAAGAGCATCCTATCCTAGCAGAATTGTCTAAGCTGGATGTTTACAATATGACACCTATGCAGGCTATGAATGTCTTGGTCGAGTTAAAACAAAAATTATAAAGAATGAATTACTTGTCATTCTAGCTATATCAAGGAGACTTCTTTGACAATCCCCCACTTTTTTGCTAGAATAACATCACACAAACAGAATGAAAAGGAGCTGACACATTGTCGCTCCCTTTTGTCTATTTTTTAAGGAGAAAGTATGCTGATTCAGAAAATAAAAACCTACAAGTGGCAGACCTTGGCTTCGCTCCTGATGACAGGCTTGATGGTTGCTAGTTCACTTTTGCAACCGCGTTATCTGCAGGAAGTGTTAGACGCCCTCCTTGCTGGGAAATATGAAGCCATTTATAGTATCGGGGCCTGGTTGATTGGTGTGGCCTTGGTCGGTCTGGTTGCTGGTGGGCTCAATGTTGTCCTTGCAGCCTATATTGCCCAAGGAGTTTCATCCGACCTTCGAGAGGATGCCTTCCGTAAAATTCAAACCTTTTCTTATGCCAATATTGAACAATTTAATGCGGGAAATCTAGTCGTTCGCATGACAAATGATATCAACCAGATTCAGAACGTGGTCATGATGACCTTCCAAATTCTTTTCAGACTTCCCCTCTTGTTCATCGGTTCCTTTATCCTGGCGGTTCAAACCCTACCTTCTCTGTGGTGGGTAATTGTTCTCATGGTAGTCTTGATTTTTGGATTGACTGCCGTCATGATGGGAATGATGGGACCTCGTTTTGCCAAGTTTCAAACCCTACTTGAGCGCATCAATGCCATTGCCAAGGAAAATCTGCGCGGTGTTCGTGTGGTCAAGTCCTTTGTCCAAGAAAAAGAGCAGTCTGCTAAGTTTACGGAGGTTTCAGACGAACTTCTCGGTCAAAACCTTTACATTGGTTATGCCTTTTCAGTAGTGGAACCTTTCATGATGTTGGTCGGTTACGGGGCGGTCTTCCTTTCTATTTGGCTGGTTGCTGGGATGGTTCAGTCGGATCCTTCGGTTGTTGGCTCCATTGCTTCCTTTGTCAATTACCTAAGCCAGATTATCTTTACCATTGTCATGGTTGGATTTTTGGGAAATTCTGTCAGTCGTGCCATGATTTCTCTGCGTCGTATTCGAGAAATTCTTGACGCAGAGCCAGCCATGACCTTCAAGGATGTCCCAGATGAAGAGTTGGTCGGAAGTCTTAGCTTTGAAAATGTGACCTTTACCTATCCAATGGACAAGGAACCGATGCTGAAAGATGTGAGCTTTACTATTGAACCTGGTCAAATGGTTGGTGTAGTAGGAGCGACTGGCGCAGGAAAATCAACCTTGGCTCAATTGATTCCACGTCTCTTTGACCCGCAGGAAGGGACCATCAAAATTGGAGGCAAGGATATTCGAGAAGTGAGTGAAGGAACCCTGCGTAAAGCTGTCTCTATCGTTCTCCAACGTGCCATTCTCTTTAGTGGAACGATTGCAGATAACTTGAGACAGGGTAAAGGAGATGCTACTCTATTTGAAATGGAACGCGCAGCTAATATTGCCCAGGCTAGTGAATTCATTCATCGTATGGAGAAAACCTTTGAAAGTCCAGTTGAGGAACGGGGAACCAATTTCTCAGGTGGACAAAAGCAAAGGATGTCGATTGCGCGTGGGATTGTCAGCAATCCCCGTATCTTGATTTTTGACGATTCGACCTCAGCCTTGGATGCTAAGTCAGAGCGCCTGGCCCAAGAAGCCTTGAATAAGGACTTGAAGGGGACGACAACCATTATCATCGCGCAAAAGATTAGCTCGGTTGTTCATGCAGATAAAATCTTGGTTCTAGATCAAGGGCGATTGATTGGTCAAGGCACGCATGCAGACTTGGTTGCCAACAATGCCGTTTACCGTGAAATCTATGAAACACAGAAAGGAAAGGAGGAGTAAAATGAAGACTGTTCAATTTTTTTGGAATTATTTTAAAGTCTATAAGCTATCATTTGTAGTCGTCATCCTGATGATTGTTCTGGCGACTCTTGCCCAAGCTCTCTTTCCGGTCTTTTCTGGACAAGCGGTGACGCAGCTAGCTAATTTAGTTCAAGCTTATCAAGATGGCAATCCAGAACTTGTTTGGCAAAGCCTAACAGGAATCATGGTCAATCTTGGCCTGCTGGTTTTGGTTCTCTTTATCTCCAGTGTCATATACATGTGTCTCATGACGCGCGTAATTGCAGAATCGACCAATGAGATGCGCAAAGGCCTCTTTGGTAAGCTTGCTCGTTTGACGGTTTCTTTCTTTGACCGCCGACAAGATGGCGATATCCTATCTCGTTTTACTAGTGATTTGGATAATATCCTCCAAGCCTTTAACGAAAGCTTGGTTCAGGTCATGAGCAATATTGTTTTATACCTTGGTCTGATTCTTGTCATGTTTTCGAGAAATGTGACGCTGGCCCTCATCACCATTGCCAGCACACCAGTGGCCTTCCTCATGCTGATTTTCATCGTGAAAATGGCACGCAAATACACCAACCTCCAACAAAAAGAGGTCGGGAAGCTCAATGCCTATATGGATGAGAGTATCTCAGGTCAAAAAGCCGTGATTGTGCAGGGAATTCAAGAGGATATGATGACAGGCTTTCTTGAACAAAATGAGCGCGTGCGCAAGGCAACCTTTAAAGGAAGGATGTTCTCAGGAATTCTGTTCCCTGTCATGAATGGGATGAGTTTGGTTAACACAGCTATCGTCATCTTTGCGGGTTCAGCTTTTCTATTGAATGATAAATCTATTGAAACAAGTACAGCCCTAGGTTTGATTGTTATGTTTGCCCAATTTTCCCAGCAGTACTACCAGCCTATTATCCAAGTTGCAGCTAGTTGGGGAAGTCTTCAGTTGGCCTTTACAGGGGCTGAACGGATTCAGGAAATGTTCGATGCAGAGGAAGAAATCCGACCTGAAAACGCTCCGACCTTCACTCAGTTGCAAGAAGGTGTTGAAATCAGTCACATTGATTTTTCATACTTGCCTGATAAACCTATTTTGAAAGATGTTAGCATTTCTGCCCCTAAAGGTCAGATGACAGCAGTTGTTGGTCCGACAGGGTCAGGGAAAACGACTATTATGAACCTTATCAATCGCTTTTATGATGTTGATGCTGGTGGTATTTATTTTGACGGCAAAGACATTCGTGACTATGATTTAGATAGTCTCAGAAGCAAGGTGGGAATTGTCTTGCAAGATTCGGTTTTATTTAGCGGAACGATTCGAGACAATATCCGTTTTGGTGTGCCAGATGCCAGTCAGGAAATGGTTGAGGCAGCAGCCAAGGCAACCCACATTCACGACTATATCGAAAGTTTGCCTGATAAATATGATACCCTTATCGATGATGACCAGAGCATCTTCTCGACAGGACAAAAACAATTGATTTCTATCGCTCGAACTCTGATGACAGATCCAGAAGTTCTCATTCTCGATGAAGCAACTTCAAACGTAGATACGGTGACAGAAAGCAAGATTCAGCATGCCATGGAGGCGGTTGTAGCAGGCAGAACCAGTTTTGTCATTGCCCATCGCTTGAAAACCATTCTCAATGCAGACCAGATTATTGTCCTTAAAGATGGAGAAGTCATTGAACGTGGTAACCATCATGAACTCTTGAAACTAGGTGGATTCTACTCAGAACTCTATCACAATCAATTTGTCTTCGAATAAGAAAAAAGTTGTCCTATGTGGGCAGCTTTTTCTTGTCCATAAAAAATATTTATCACGGCCTTTAAAAAAACATATTAGACGAAAGTTGTTTTGAGTGATATGATAGGACTATCGTTATACTCAATGAAAATCAAAGAGCAAACTAGGAAGCTAACCGTAGGTTGCTCAAAGCACTGCTTTGAGGTTGTAGATAGAACTGACGAAGTCAGTAACATATATACGGTAAGGCGACGCTGACGTGGTTTGAAGAGATTTTCGAAGAGTATTAACATTCGAAAGGAGAGACATCATGCCTAGAACGGTTGTAGGAGTTGCTGCAAATCTGTGTCCCGTAGATGCAGAAGGCAAAAACATTCATTCATCTGTATCTTGTAGATTCGCAGAGAGCATTCGTCAAGTCGGAGGTCTCCCTTTAGTCATTCCTGTTGGTGATGAGTCAGTCGTGCGCGATTATGTAGAAATGATTGATAAACTCATCTTGACAGGAGGACAAAATGTCCACCCTCAGTTTTATGGAGAGAAAAAGAGCATCGAGAGCGATGATTATAATCTGGTTCGTGATGAGTTTGAACTAGCTCTATTGAAAGAAGCGCTCCGTCAGAATAAACCAATTATGGCAATCTGTCGCGGTGTTCAACTTGTTAATGTTGCCTTTGGAGGAACCCTCAATCAAGAAATCGAAGGTCATTGGCAAGGACTACCTTTCGGAACATCTCACTCTATTGAGACAGTAGAAGGAAGCATGGTGGCCAAGCTATTTGGAAAAGAAAGTCAGGTCAACTCCGTCCATCGTCAAAGTATTAAAGATTTGGCACCTAATTTCCGTGTAACTGCTATTGATCCAAGAGACCAGACCATTGAAGCGATTGAGTCTATCGATGAGCACCGCATTATCGGTTTGCAGTGGCATCCAGAGTTTCTGGTCAATGAAGAAGATGGCAATTTAGAATTATTTGAGTATTTATTGAATGAACTGTAACGACTGGAACATCTAGTCGTTCTTTCTTTTATTATTTCAAAATTTTTGGAATGTGGAATTTTTACGCAAACGTTTGAATTCTGATAAAAATTGGAGAAATTCAACAAAAAAACTTGAAAAAAACGAAGGTAAGCGTTATGATAGAAAAGAAGAAATATTGGAGGAATAACATGTCACATATTAAATTTGATTATTCAAAAGTTTTAGACAAATTTGTTGCACCGCATGAAGTGGAGTACATGCAATCACAAGTAACAGCAGCAGATGAATTGATCCGTAAAGGAACTGGTGCTGGTAGCGACTTCTTGGGATGGTTGGACCTTCCTGAAAACTACGACCGCGAAGAATTTGACCGCATCTTGAAAGCTGCTGAGCAAATCAAGTCAGACAGCGATGTTTTGGTTGTTATCGGTATCGGTGGATCTTACCTTGGTGCTAAAGCAGCAATCGACTTCTTGAACCATCACTTTGCAAACTTGCAAACAAAAGAAGAGCGCAAAGCTCCACAAATCCTTTACGCAGGAAACTCAATCTCATCTACTTATCTTGCTGACTTGGTAGAGTACGTAGCTGATAAAGACTTCTCAGTAAATGTAATTTCTAAATCAGGTACAACAACTGAACCAGCTATCGCTTTCCGTGTCTTCAAAGAACTCTTGGTTAAGAAATACGGTCAAGAAGAAGCCAACAAACGTATCTATGCAACAACTGACCGCCAAAAAGGTGCTGTTAAGGTTGAAGCAGACGCTAACGATTGGGAAACATTTGTTGTTCCAGATGATATCGGTGGACGCTTCTCAGTATTGACAGCCGTTGGTTTGCTTCCAATCGCAGCATCAGGAGCTGACATCAAAGCCCTTATGGAAGGTGCGAATGCAGCTCGCAAAGACTACACTTCAGATAAAATCTCTGAAAACGAAGCTTACCAATACGCAGCAGTTCGTAACATCCTTTACCGTAAAGGCTATGCAACTGAAATCTTGGTAAACTATGAGCCATCACTTCAATACTTCTCAGAGTGGTGGAAACAATTGGCTGGTGAATCAGAAGGAAAAGACCAAAAAGGTATCTACCCAACTTCAGCCAATTTCTCAACTGACTTGCACTCACTTGGTCAATTTATCCAAGAAGGAACTCGTATCATGTTTGAAACAGTTGTCCGTGTTGATAAACCTCGTAAAAACGTGATTATCCCTAGCTTGGAAGAAGACCTTGATGGACTTGGTTACCTTCAAGGAAAAGACGTTGACTTTGTAAACAAAAAAGCAACTGACGGTGTTCTTCTTGCCCACACAGATGGTGATGTACCAAACATGTACGTGACCCTTCCAGAGCAAGATGCTTTCACTCTTGGTTACACTATCTACTTCTTCGAATTGGCAATTGCCCTTTCAGGTTACTTGAATGCCATCAACCCATTTGACCAACCAGGTGTTGAAGCTTACAAACGTAACATGTTTGCCCTTCTTGGAAAACCAGGATTTGAAGAATTGAGCAAAGAACTTAACGCACGTCTATAATAATAGAAGAAAAGAGTGGTTTGTCCACTCTTTTTACTCTCTTTATCCATAGAAATTGGACTCAGCCAAGACTTGTGATATAATATAGAGAGCAAAAAAGGCAGACGCCTAATACTCTTCGAAAATCAAATTCAAACCGCGTCAACGTCGTCTTGCCGTACTCAAGTACAGCCTGCGACTAGTTTCCTAGTTTGCTCTTTGATTTTCATTGAGTATAAAGACTTTATAGGAGAAACTATGTCAAAAGATATCCGCGTACGTTACGCACCAAGTCCAACAGGACTACTACACATCGGAAATGCTCGTACAGCATTGTTCAACTACCTTTACGCCCGTCATCACGGTGGAACTTTTATCATTCGTATTGAAGATACTGACCGTAAACGACATGTCGAAGATGGTGAACGTTCACAGCTTGAAAACCTTCGTTGGTTAGGAATGGATTGGGATGAAAGTCCAGAAACACATGAAAACTACCGCCAGTCTGAACGTTTGGACTTGTATCAAAAATACATCGATCAACTATTAGCTGAAGGAAAAGCCTACAAATCTTACGTTACAGAAGAAGAGTTGGCAGCTGAACGCGAACGCCAAGAAGCAGCTGGTGAAACGCCTCGCTACATCAATGAATACCTTGGTATGAGTGAAGAAGAAAAAGCAACTTACATCGCAGAACGTGAAGCAGCAGGGATCATCCCAACTGTTCGTTTGGCTGTCCATGAGTCAGGTATCTACAAGTGGCATGATATGGTCAAAGGTGATATCGAATTTGAAGGTGGCAATATCGGCGGTGACTGGGTTATCCAAAAGAAAGATGGTTACCCAACATACAACTTTGCCGTTGTTATCGATGACCACGATATGCAAATCTCTCACGTAATCCGTGGAGACGACCACATTGCTAATACACCAAAACAGCTTATGGTTTATGAAGCACTTGGTTGGGAAGCTCCAGAGTTTGGTCACATGACCTTGATTATCAACTCTGAAACTGGAAAAAAATTGTCTAAACGTGACACCAACACCCTTCAGTTTATCGAAGACTACCGTAAAAAAGGGTATTTACCGGAAGCAGTCTTTAACTTTATTGCTCTTCTTGGTTGGAACCCAGGTGGCGAAGATGAAATTTTCTCTCGTGAAGAACTCATTAAACTTTTCGATGAAAACCGCCTCAGCAAGTCTCCAGCAGCCTTTGACCAGAAAAAACTAGACTGGATGAGCAATGATTATATCAAGAATGCAGACCTAGAAACTATCTTTGAAATGGCAAAACCATTCCTTGAAAAAGCAGGCCGTTTGACAGACAAGGCTGAAAAACTAGTTGAGCTCTATAAACCACAAATGAAATCAGTTGACGAAATCGTTCCATTGACAGATCTTTTCTTCTCAGACTTCCCAGAATTGACCGAAGCGGAGCGCGAAGTCATGGTGGGTGAAACAGTCCCAACAGTTCTTGAAGTCTTTAAAGCAAAACTTGAAGCGATGACAGATGATGAATTTGTGACAGAAAATATCTTCCCGCAAATAAAAGCTGTTCAAAAAGAAACAGGTATTAAAGGGAAAAATCTTTTCATGCCTATTCGTATCGCGGTTTCAGGTGAAATGCATGGACCAGAATTGCCAGATACAATTTTCTTGCTTGGACGTGAAAAATCAATTCAGCATATCGAAAACATGCTAAAAGAAATCTCTAAATAAGAAGGATGCAACAATGGACATCTGGGAAAAGATGTACGAAGAAGCACAGAAACTATACAATCCACATGAAGTATCCGCTTTTGTTTATGCCAATCATGTTGTAGCCGCAGTAGAAGCAGAAGATGGGCAAATATTTACAGGTTTCTGTATGGAGGGAACCTGTGGTGTTTTCCACCTCTGTGCAGAACGGGCAGCTCTCTTTAATATGTATCAATTCTCAGGACAAACTAAGGTTAAAAAAGTATTAGCCTTTCGAGACAAATCACCTTATGGTGGAAGTTCAGGAATGCCCTGTGGAGCTTGCAGAGAGTTCCTCTTAGAGTTGAACGCTGAAAATAAGGATGCAGAATTCATGATGGACTACGATAGAAGAAAGACAGTGAAAATCGCAGAACTAATGCCCTATTGGTGGGGAGAAGAACGTGCTTCTAAGTTTAATAATCAATAGAAGAGTCAGTATAATTCTGGCTCTTTTTACTTAACGCTTTTTACTTAACTTGAAAAAAGATTAAAAAAGGTGTTGACAAAGTTTAAAAAGTCTGTATAATAGTAAGAGTTGAAAACAACTCAGGTCCGTTGGTCAAGGGGTTAAGACACCGCCTTTTCACGGCGGTAACACGGGTTCGAATCCCGTACGGACTATGGTATGTTGCAGAAGAAATACTGATTGAAAAAAATAAAAAAAGTTTCAAAAAAGTGTTGACAAGCGAAAGCGACTGTGATATACTAATATAGTTGTCGCTTGAGAGAAGCAAGTGACAAAGACCTTTGAAAACTGAACAAGACGAACCAATGTGCAGGGCACTACAACAATTGTTGTAGTACTGAACAATGAAAAAACAATAAATCTGTCAGTGACAGAAATGAGTGAGAACTCAAA
>NZ_WIJP01000013.1 GCF_009496155.1 Streptococcus mitis | reverse complement strand
TCGGAGCGATAGATAGGTATCCTTTTCGGATGTGTCGATAGACAGTTGAGGAGCTGACGTCAAGGTTGTGAGTTTTGAGAATATGATAGATGTGTTGTCCCTTTTTAACCCCATCAGAAATGACTTTGTCCATGTCCCAGAAGGTCTTGGAATTGAGAGGAGTTCCTTCACGAGCTTCAACAAGAGTTTGTTCGTACTGCTTTTGAGCTTGTTTAGCGAGGTAGAAGATTTTCTGATAGCCACAATTTTGTCTTCTTTTAGGGCACCCATTACAGACAAAGGGAGCCTTATCGAGTAGAGGGCAAGGAAGGTTATGGCATGTAGACTCTCGGACTTGTCTGTTTCGCTTGACTTCTTTAGAAACAGTAGTCGGGTCTTTTAGAATAAGTTGCCCGATAGTTTTGAAGGTTTCACCGCGCTCTAAGCCTAATTGGATATCATTACGGTCTGAAAGGGTAAGGTGTTTATGTTTTGTCATAGTGGACCTCATTTCTAACTCAAACGTCTCACACTTAATTCCACCATAAAAATCCGTTTTAGACTAATTTCCACTTCGGTTGGGCAAGTGGAAGTTACTTTGAGAAGTTACCCCATATTAACAACATCCATAATTTGGATATTAGGGTCTTTAATGTCTAGTAATTTTGTGATAAAATGTAATTGTTCCATATGATTCTTTCTAATGAGTTGTTTTGTCGCTTTTCATTATAGATTTTATGGGACTTTTTTTCTACAACAAAATAGGCTCCATAATATCCATAGGGGATTTACCCACTACAAATATTATAGAGCCACAAATATTATAGTTACTTTTCTTTTTAATAATTATAAAGTGCTTCATTTCTATTCAATCACTTTATAGCTTAAACTGAGAAAGATTCAATGCAATGGTAATCGTACAGGATGATTTGTAATAAGGATAATTTTTGTAAATCATTTATAGGAAATTTTTTATTTTTAGGGATTTAATAGTTTGTTTTTGATGTAAGATATTTGTTTCTATTCTGTCAACTTTTCCTATTTTTTCTCTTGTTGAGGTTGGTATTTTAACAATTCAGGAATTATTAATGATTAATTAAAATTTTTTGTTAGAATAAGTTCATAAAAAGAAAAGGAGTTTTGATTATGTTACAAAAAATTTATGAGCAGATGGCGGATTTTTATAGAAATATTGAAGAAGAGTATGCTACTTTCTTTGGTGATAATTTTGACTGGGAACATTTTCATTTTAAATTTTTAATTTATTATTTAGTTAGATATGGGATTGGGTGCCGTAGGGATTTTATCGTTTACCATTATCGTGTTGCTTATCGTTTGTATCTTGAAAAATTGATAATGAATCGGGGATTTATTTCGTGTTGAGATGTTTTGAGTAAATTTCCGAACAAATTTACTTTTTTATAGAATTATAATAACAAATAGCTGGTTATTTTTCTAAATCATTTTTTAATAGTTGGAAATAGCAAATCTTTCTATTGTTTCTTCTTGATAAAAAGGCGATTTTTTCTTATAATAAATTGTAAGATATAATTGCAGGTGAGATTCCTGCATGTATGTGAGAAAGGAAGAGCCTGAGGGCTCAGACAAGATTATGACTTCAGTTGTTGTTGTAGGTACCCAATGGGGTGATGAAGGTAAAGGGAAGATTACAGACTTCCTTTCAGCGAATGCAGAAGTGATTGCACGTTACCAAGGTGGTGATAATGCAGGCCACACGATTGTGATTGATGGTAAGAAATTTAAGTTGCACTTGATTCCATCTGGAATTTTCTTCCCTGAAAAAATCTCTGTTATTGGGAATGGTATGGTTGTAAATCCTAAATCTCTTGTAAAAGAGTTGAGCTATCTTCATGAGGAGGGGGTTACAACTGATAACTTGCGTATTTCTGATCGCGCGCATGTTATTTTGCCTTATCATATCGAGTTAGACCGTTTGCAAGAAGAAGCTAAGGGCGACAATAAGATTGGGACTACAATCAAGGGAATTGGTCCAGCTTATATGGACAAGGCTGCTCGTGTTGGAATTCGTATCGCAGATCTTTTGGATAAAGATATTTTCCGTGAGCGTTTAGAACGTAACCTTGCTGAGAAGAATCGTCTGTTTGAAAAATTGTATGACAGTAAAGCGATTGATTTCGATGATATTTTTGAAGAATATTACGAATATGGTCAACAAATCAAGAAATATGTGACAGATACATCTGTTATCTTGAATGATGCACTTGATAATGGAAAGCGTGTTCTTTTTGAAGGTGCACAAGGTGTTATGCTAGATATCGACCAAGGTACCTATCCATTTGTTACTTCTTCAAACCCTGTGGCTGGTGGTGTGACAATTGGTTCTGGTGTTGGTCCAAGTAAGATTGATAAGGTTGTAGGTGTATGTAAAGCCTATACGAGTCGTGTAGGAGATGGTCCTTTTCCAACTGAGTTGTTTGATGAAGTGGGAGAACGTATCCGTGAAGTGGGTCATGAATATGGTACAACAACTGGTCGTCCACGTCGTGTGGGTTGGTTTGACTCAGTCGTGATGCGTCATAGCCGCCGTGTTTCTGGTATCACTAATCTTTCATTGAACTCTATCGATGTTTTGAGTGGTTTGGATACAGTGAAAATCTGTGTGGCTTATGATCTTGATGGTCAACGTATTGACTACTATCCAGCTAGTCTTGAGCAATTGAAACGTTGCAAGCCTATCTATGAAGAGTTGCCAGGTTGGTCAGAAGATATCACTGGAGTTCGTAATTTGGAGGAGCTTCCTGAGAATGCGCGTAACTACGTTCGTCGTGTGAGTGAATTGGTTGGCGTTCGTATTTCTACTTTCTCAGTAGGTCCTGGTCGTGAACAAACAAATATTTTAGAAAGTGTTTGGTCGTAAGAAATTTTTAAGATTTGTTTAAGATAGGTCGGGTATACTATAGACAGTTACAAGAAGACCTCCTAACTTGTTGTAACAAATATCCTAAACTTTTCTTTTTCATAATAATCTCCCTATAGAGTCACCAAATTTGGTGGCTTTTTTTGTATTAGGATTCATGATATAATAATAAAATCGATAAGTAGGAAAAGAGAAAAGAGATGGATTATACGCTTGAAGAAAAAGAAGTCTTTATGAGGAAGGCTTTGAGAGAGGCTGAGATTGCTCTTGAACACGATGAAATTCCAATTGGTTGTGTGATTGTCAAGGACGGAGAAATCATTGGTCGCGGGCATAATGCGCGTGAAGAGTTGCAACGAGCGGTTATGCATGCAGAGATTATGGCCATAGAGAATGCGAACCTGAGTGAGGAGAGTTGGCGCTTGCTGGATTGCACGCTTTTTGTGACCATTGAGCCCTGTGTCATGTGTAGTGGGGCGATTGGCCTCGCCCGTATTCCAAACGTGGTCTATGGGGCTAAAAACAAGAAATTTGGCGCTGCTGGGAGTTTGTACGATATCTTGACAGATGAGCGTCTCAATCATCGTGTGGAGGTTGAAACGGGAATTTTGGAAGATGAATGCTCAGCTATTATGCAGGACTTTTTTAGAAATAGACGGAAAAAATAATTTTGCTTTTAAAATGAATAGGAATGTGATATAATAAATAGTGGAGCAACAGTTCTGCGTGAAGCGGGTCAGGGGAGGAATCCAGCAGCCCTAAGCGATTTGAATTGTGTGCTCTTTTTTTCGTGCTTTTTCCGAATAAATAAGATAGAATAATCTAGAATAAATGATAATAGAAAAGAGAAGATGATGAAAATTCGTGGTTTTGAATTGGTTTCTAGTTTTACAGATGAAAATTTATTGCCTAAGCGTGAGACAGCGCATGCGGCTGGTTACGACTTAAAGGTTGCTGTGCGCACAGTTATCGCTCCAGGAGAGATTGTCTTGGTTCCGACAGGGGTTAAGGCTTATATGCAGCCGACTGAGGTACTCTACCTCTATGATCGTTCTTCAAATCCTCGTAAGAAGGGCTTGGTTTTAATTAATTCAGTTGGGGTTATTGATGGGGATTATTATGGAAATCCTGGGAATGAAGGGCATATTTTTGCTCAGATGAAGAATATCACAGACCAAGAGGTTGTTCTTGAAGTTGGAGAACGTGTTGTCCAGGCTATCTTTGCTCCTTTCTTAATAGCAGATGGAGATGCGGCTGATGGCGTTCGAACTGGTGGATTTGGATCGACTGGGAACTAGGATGAAGATTATCTTTGTACGTCATGGTGAGCCAGATTATCGTGAGATAGAGGAGCGTTCTTATACGGGATTTGGGATAGATTTGGCGCCCTTGTCTGAGAAGGGACGGCAACAAGCCCAGAAACTGAGCAAAAATACCTTGCTTCCTTCAGCTGAAATAATCATATCTTCTGCAGTCACAAGAGCTTTAGAAACGGCTTCTTATGTGGTTTGTGCTACGGGACTTCCTTTGAGAGTGGAGCCATTATTGCATGAATGGCAGGTCTATGAAAGTGGCACAGATAATTTTGAAAAAGCTCGTACTATGTTTCTAGAAAATAAGGGGGAGTTACTTCCTAATAGTCCTATTCAATATGAGACAGCTACGGAAATGAAGTCTCGTTTTCTAGAATGTATGTCTAAGTATCGAGAACATCAGACTGTGGTAGTTGTTGCTCATCGAATGCTCATGCGCCAGTTTGTGCCAAATGAGAAGATTGATTTTTGCCAAGTGATTGAGTGTGAGTTAGAGATATAGAAAGAGGTTTATCATCGCAAAGAAAAAAGCGACATTTGTATGTCAAAATTGTGGGTATAATTCCCCTAAATATCTGGGACGTTGTCCTAACTGTGGGTCTTGGTCTTCCTTTGTAGAAGAGGTTGAGGTTGCCGAGGTCAAGAATGCGCGTGTGTCCTTGACAGGGGAGAAAACCAAGCCCATGAAACTGGCTGAGGTGACTTCCATCAATGTCAATCGAATCAAGACAGAGATGGAGGAATTCAACCGTGTACTTGGAGGCGGAGTGGTCCCAGGAAGTCTCGTCCTCATCGGTGGGGATCCTGGGATTGGAAAATCAACCCTTCTCCTACAAGTTTCGACCCAGCTGTCTCAAGTGGGAACCGTTCTCTATGTCAGTGGGGAGGAGTCTGCCCAGCAGATTAAACTACGTGCAGAGCGTTTGGGAGATATCGATAGTGAGTTTTATCTCTATGCAGAGACCAATATGCAGAGTGTTCGAGCTGAGGTAGAAAGAATCCAGCCAAACTTCCTCATTATTGACTCCATTCAGACTATTATGTCTCCTGAGATTTCAGGGGTGCAGGGGTCTGTTTCTCAAGTGCGTGAGGTGACGGCTGAACTTATGCAGCTGGCCAAAACTAATAACATTGCCATCTTTATCGTAGGTCATGTGACCAAGGAAGGAACCTTGGCTGGGCCTCGTATGTTGGAGCATATGGTGGATACGGTGCTTTACTTTGAAGGGGAGCGCCACCACACCTTCCGTATTTTAAGAGCGGTCAAAAACCGTTTTGGTTCCACTAATGAGATTGGGATTTTTGAGATGCAGTCGGGTGGCTTGGTTGAGGTCTTCAATCCGAGTCAAGTTTTTCTAGAGGAGCGTTTAGACGGGGCTACGGGATCGTCCATCGTTGTGACTATGGAAGGGACGCGTCCGATTTTGGCGGAGGTTCAGGCCTTGGTGACACCGACCATGTTTGGAAATGCCAAGCGTACGACGACAGGACTTGATTTCAATCGCGCCAGCTTGATTATGGCTGTTTTGGAAAAGCGGGCAGGTCTTCTCTTGCAAAATCAGGACGCCTATCTCAAATCTGCTGGCGGTGTCAAATTGGATGAACCTGCCATTGACTTAGCTGTTGCAGTTGCCATTGCTTCGAGCTACAAGGACAAGCCAACCAATCCTCAGGAATGTTTTGTTGGGGAGCTTGGTTTGACAGGAGAAATTCGGCGCGTGAATCGTATCGAGCAGCGCATTAATGAAGCTGCTAAACTGGGTTTTACTAAGATTTATGTACCTAAGAATTCCTTGACAGGAATCACTCCGCCTAAGGAAATTCAGGTCATTGGCGTGACAACGATTCAGGAAGTTTTGAAAAAGGTATTTGCATAATCTGTGACAAATCCTCTTAAAAATGATAAGATAGGAGAAATATTTGACTATCAAATTTTCGAGGAGGGAATCGTGTCGTATTTTGAACAGTTTATGCAAGCCAATCAGGCTTATGTTGCCCTACATGGGCAGTTAAATCTGCCACTTAAACCCAAAACAAGAGTGGCTATTGTGACCTGTATGGACTCTCGTCTGCACGTTGCGCAAGCTTTGGGATTGGCACTTGGGGATGCTCATATCTTGCGGAATGCAGGTGGTCGAGTGACAGAAGACATGATTCGTTCTCTGGTGATTTCCCAGCAACAAATGGGGACAAGAGAGATTGTGGTATTGCACCATACAGACTGTGGTGCTCAGACATTTGAAAATGGGCCTTTTCAGGAGTATTTAAAAGAGGAACTAGGTGTCGATGTGTCAGACCAGGACTTTTTGCCCTTTCAAGATATAGAGGAGAGTGTACGTGAGGACATGCAACTCCTTATCGAGTCTCCCCTAATACCAGATGATGTCATTATTTCTGGTGCTATTTACGATGTGGATACAGGAAGTATGACAGTCGTAGAATTGTAAAAAATTCATTTAGAAAGAAAGTGTATGAAGAAAAACAGTATTTTATTTATTTTTATGTTATTGCTATGTATTGGTTTGCAGTATGAAACCATCTACTATACGGATGGTTCGATGTCAGGTGCGGAATATGGCTTAATGGGAGTTTCTATCTTTCTAGCTCTCTTTTACATGATTCCGGCTCTTTATTTCCTTTTCCGTATTGGGAAAAAATGGGAATTGCCAAAGAACGCTTTGATTCTGTCTTTATTGGGTGGGATGTTCCTTTCAGGCTGGTTGTCTAGCTTTGCTAATACCTATATCCATGATTTGCTGGGGGTTCTTTTTCCAGATAGTGCATTTTTAAATGCCTTTGAAAGTGCTATTGTGGCTCCTTTGGTAGAAGAGCCCTTGAAATTATTGCCACTTGTTTTTGTTTTGGCTTTGATTCCTGTGCGAAAATTAAAATCTTTGTTTTTACTAGGAATTGCTTCTGGTTTGGGTTTCCAAATGATTGAGGATATTAGCTACATTCGTACGGATTTGCCAGAGGGCTTTGACTTTACTATTTCGAGAATTTTAGAGCGTATCATTTCAGGAATTGCCTCTCACTGGACTTTTTCAGGTCTAGCTGTAGTAGGTGTTTACTTACTTTACAGAGCCTATAAAGGACAGAAGGTTGGTAAGAAAGAGGGGCTTATTTTCCTAGGTTTAGCCTTGGGAACTCACTTCCTGTTTAATTCTCCTTTTGTGGAATTGGAGACAGAGTTGCCACTAGCGATTCCAGTAGTTACAGCTATTGCTCTTTACGGTTTTTATCAGGCTTATCGCTTTGTTGAGAAGAACGATGAGATAATGAACTAGAATATTTTTCAAAAGAATGATGCAAGGGTACAAATATGGTGTCCTTCTTTTATTTTTGATTGAAAAATAGTGCAAAAAGAGCTACAATGGTAGATGGAAAAATCTTGTGAAAAGCACAAGCGATACATATATACCGGAGGAAATCATGTCTTTTTCTGATTTAAAGCTGTTTGCCCTTTCTTCTAATCAAGAATTGGCAGAACGTGTGGCGCAGGAGATTGGGATAGAGTTGGGGAAATCAAGTGTTCGCCAATTTTCAGATGGAGAGATTCAGGTCAACATCGAAGAATCAATCCGTGGGAAACACGTCTTTATCCTACAATCAACTAGCTCGCCTGTAAATGACAATCTACTTGAAATTTTGATTATGGTGGATGCTTTGAAGCGTGCGAGTGCAGAATCTGTCAATGTTGTCATGCCTTACTATGGGTATGCACGTCAGGATAGAAAGGCGAGAGCGCGTGAGCCAATCACTTCAAAACTTGTCGCAAATATGCTTGAAGTAGCTGGAGTGGATCGTTTATTGACCATCGACTTGCATGCTGCGCAGATTCAAGGATTCTTTGATATTCCTGTGGATCATTTGATGGGAGCTCCTCTGATTGCGGATTATTTTGAGCGTCGTGGTATGGTTGGTTCTGACTATGTGGTTGTCAGTCCAGACCATGGAGGGGTGACTCGTGCTCGTAAGTTGGCAGAATTTTTGAAAACATCTATTGCTATCATTGACAAACGTCGTAGCGTTGATAAGATGAATACTAGTGAAGTCATGAACATCATCGGTAAGGTCGAAGGCAAGACTTGTATCTTGATTGATGATATGATTGATACAGCTGGAACGATTTGTCATGCGGCAGATGCTCTTGCAGAAGCTGGTGCTGTTGAAGTCTATGCAAGCTGTACGCACCCAGTTCTTTCTGGTCCAGCTATGGACAATATCCAAAATTCAGCTATCAAGAAATTGGTTGTTTTGGATACCATCTATCTGTCAGAAGAGCGTTTGATTGATAAGATTGAACAGATTTCGATTGCTCATCTACTGGGTGATGCTATTGTACGTATCCATGAAAAACGCCCACTTTCTCCACTTTTCAGTATTGAGAAAAAGATTTAATGACCAAGAGGCTGGGTAAAAACTCGCTTCTAACTATCAAAAAAAAGGAGCATTTCCGTAGTTGGAGATGCTCCTTTTTTTATGTCATGGTTTATAAATATAATTGCTTAGTTTTAAAAAAGCATATCATAGTAAAGCTATGGCATATATAATGGATTGAAATAAGATGTAAACAAATTGATTAGAAAAGAAAAATGAATTTCTAAAAATTTTTTAGCAATCAAAATATCCTGTACTATATTCAATCTACTATAGTACAGATTTTAAATAAGGAGCATTAGATTACATCAAAGAGGGACACAGCCATGTCAAGGTGCCCAAGGCTTTTGATGTTGGCGTCAGAACTCTCTTCACTTGGGAAAAGAAAGACGTGAACAAGGACACTTATAGCGGAAAAAGCGAGTCGTCAAAAATCGGAAAATCCCTTTGGAGGAGTTGAAGGCCTTTGTAGAGGCTCATCCAGATGCTTTCTTACGGGAAATTGCGGCACATTTTGCTTGTGCTGTCCCTTCAGTATGGGCAGCTTTAAAGCCATCTCATGTTATTGTTATGGACAATGCTAGTTTTCATCCCAAGAACATTTTGGATGAACTTTGCATTTAAGATAAACACTTTTTCTTACCTCTACCACCTTATTCACCGGATTTGAATCCTATTGAGCAATCTTGGGCTATCTTGAAAAAGGAAGTAACAGATTTATTAAGGGAAGTCCCAAATGTTTTTGAATGCTTGGAGCGCTTTTTTAAAACTAAATGATTATATTAGGGAAAAGTATGAAAAATACTTGGTCTAACTCTTCCCAATGGTATTTTTTGATGCTTTCCTTTATAATGGGTGTATGGATAAGAAAAAATTATTATTAATTGATGGGTCTTCTGTTGCTTTTCGGGCTTTTTTTGCGCTCTATCAACAGTTGGACCGTTTTAAGAATGCGGCTGGCTTGCATACCAATGCCATTTATGGCTTTCAGTTGATGTTAAGTCATTTATTGGAACGGATTGAGCCTAGTCATATTTTGGTGGCTTTTGATGCGGGAAAGACGACCTTCCGTACAGAGATGTATGCGGACTATAAGGGTGGTCGAGCTAAGACTCCCGATGAGTTTCGTGAGCAATTTCCCTTCATTCGTGAGTTACTGGATTATATGGGAATTCGTCACTATGAGTTGGCTCAGTATGAGGCGGATGACATCATTGGTACACTGGATAAACTAGCTGAGCAAGATGGTTTTGATATTACCATTGTCAGTGGGGACAAGGATTTGATTCAGCTGACGGATGAGCATACGGTGGTTGAAATTTCCAAGAAAGGTGTGGCTGAGTTTGAGGCCTTTACGCCAGAATATCTTATGGAAAAGATGAGCATCACACCGACTCAGTTTATCGATCTCAAGGCGCTCATGGGTGATAAGTCGGATAATATCCCTGGAGTTACTAAAATTGGTGAAAAGACGGGTATCAAGCTCTTGCTGGAGCATGGTTCGCTTGAGGGGATTTATGAAAATATTGATGGGATGAAGGCTTCTAAGATGAAGGAAAATCTCATCAATGACAAGGAACAGGCTTTTTTGTCAAAAACACTGGCGACCATTGATACCAAGGCACCGATTGAGATTAGTTTGGAGGATTTGGTCTATAGTGGTCCAGATGTGGAAAATCTTGGGAAATTCTACGATGAGATGGGTTTTAAACAGCTCAAACAGGCTTTAAATGTGTCGTCAGCTGATGTGGCTGAGAGTTTGGACTTTACTATCGTTGATCAAGTTAGTCAAGATATGCTGAGTGAAGAGTCTATCTTCCATTTTGAGCTTTTTGGTGAGAATTACCATACGGATGATTTGGTTGGTTTTGCTTGGTCTTGTGGCTATAAGCTCTATGCAACAGACAAGCTTGAGCTGTTGCAAGAGCCTATTTTCAAGGATTTTCTAGAAAAAACCCCTCTGAGAGTTTATGACTTTAAGAAGGCTAAAGTTCTCTTGCATCGTTTTGGTGTGGATTTGCAGGCGCCTGCTTTTGACAGTCGTTTGGCTAAATACCTCCTTTCGACTGTGGAGGGCAATGAAATTGCGACTATTGCTAGTCTTTATGGTCAGACTTATTTGGTTGATGATGAGACTTTCTATGGTAAGGGAGTCAAGAAGGCTATTCCTGAACGTGAGAAATTCTTGGAGCACTTGGCTCGTAAGCTTGCTGTTTTGGTCGAAACAGAACCTGTTTTACTTGAAAAACTCAGTGAAAATGGGCAATTAGAGCTTCTTTATGATATGGAGCAACCTCTAGCCTTTGTCCTTGCTAAGATGGAAATTGCTGGTATTACGGTCAAGAAAGAGACCTTGCTTGAGATGCAGGTTGAAAATGAGCTTGTCATTGAAAAACTAACTCAGGAGATTTATGAACTGGCTGGTGAAGAATTTAATATCAACTCGCCTAAGCAGTTGGGTGTCCTTCTCTTTGAAAAATTGGGGTTACCTTTAGAATACACTAAGAAAACCAAGACAGGTTATTCGACAGCGGTGGATGTCTTGGAGCGCCTGGCTCCTATTGCTCCGATTGTTAAGAAAATCCTAGACTACCGTCAGATTGCCAAGATTCAGTCTACTTATGTGATTGGCTTGCAGGACTGGATTTTGGCTGATGGCAAGATTCATACTCGCTATGTGCAGGATTTGACCCAGACTGGGCGTCTGTCTAGTGTGGATCCAAACTTGCAAAATATTCCTGTGCGTTTGGAACAGGGGCGTCTCATTCGTAAAGCTTTTGTACCTGAGTGGGAGGATAGTGTCCTTCTCAGCTCCGACTATTCACAGATTGAATTGCGCGTTTTGGCGCATATTTCTAAGGATGAGCACTTGATTAAGGCCTTCCAAGAGGGTGCTGACATTCATACTTCGACAGCCATGCGGGTCTTTGGCATTGAGCGTCCTGAGGATGTGACTGCAAACGACCGTCGCAATGCCAAGGCGGTTAACTTTGGAGTGGTTTACGGGATTTCAGATTTTGGTTTGTCTAATAATTTAGGCATTAGCCGTAAGGAAGCCAAAGCCTATATTGATACCTACTTTGAACGCTTCCCAGGTATTAAAAACTACATGGATGAAGTGGTGCGTGAGGCGCGTGATAAGGGCTATGTAGAGACCCTCTTCAAGCGTCGTCGTGAGTTGCCAGATATCAATTCGCGTAACTTCAATATTCGTGGTTTTGCAGAGCGAACGGCCATCAACTCTCCTATTCAGGGTTCGGCGGCAGATATTCTCAAGATTGCTATGATTCAGCTAGATAAAGCATTGGTTGCAGGTGGTTATCAGACTAAGATGCTGTTACAAGTGCACGATGAAATCGTCCTTGAAGTTCCTAAGTCTGAATTGGCAGAGATGAAAAAATTGGTCAAACAAACCATGGAAGAAGCCATTCAACTCAGTGTTCCCCTCATCGCAGATGAAAATGAAGGGGCAACCTGGTACGAGGCTAAATAAAAAGGGGGCTAGTCCTCCTTTTTTGTAGTAGAATTATGCAAGCCTTTTCAAAATGTGCTATACTGATGAAAAAGGAGGATTTCTATGAGTCAAGAATTTATCAATCCAAGTGATGGCGTGATTCGTCAGTATCTAGCAACGAGTAAAACCCTTGCTGTGGTGGGTTTGTCTGACCGCGAGGAAACAACCAGCAATCGAGTGACCAAGGAAATGCAGGCGCGGGGTTATAAAATCATCCCAGTCAATCCCAAGGCGGCAGGTGGCGAAATCTTGGGTGAAAAGGCTTATGCTAGCCTAGCAGAGATTCCTTTTCCTGTAGATATTGTCAATGTTTACCGTCGCAGTGAGTTTTTGCCAGATGTGGCGCGTGATTTTCTCAAGGCTAATGCCAAGATTTTTTGGGCACAGCTGGGACTTGAAAGTCTGGAAGCAGAAGATATTTTGCGTGCTGGTGGATGCGATGACATTGTGATGAATCGCTGTATCAAGAGAGAACATACACGCTTGATTGAGGAAGCATAAGAAAAAGGTAGCTGGTGGGCTACCTTTTGTGTTATACTCAATGAAAATCAAAGAGCAAAGAGGAAACTAGCCGCAGGTTGCTCAAAACACTATTTTGAAGTTGCAGATAGAACTGACGAAGTCAGCTCGAAACACTGTTTTGAGGTTGTGGATAGAACTGACGAAGTCAGTAACCATACCTACGGTAAGGCGACGTTGACGTGGCTTGAAGAGATTTTAGAAGAGTGTTAGAAAATGCCGATAAGGATCTGCATACCAAGACTGGTGAGGATGATGGCAATCCAGCAGATGGCTCCGAGAATAATGGATTTTCCACTGGATTTGACCATAGCTACCAGATTGGTTTTGAGACCGATAGCACTCATGGCCATGATAATGAGGAATTTGGAGAGTTGTTTGAGAGGGGTAAAGAAACTACTGGACACACCGAGAGAGGTCAGCAGGGTGGTTAGGAGAGATGCAAGGATAAAGTAAAGGATAAAAAGTGGGAAGACTTTTTTCAGTTGTAATCCTTGCTTATTTTTTTGCTCGCGACTTTGCCAGTAGGAGAGAAAGAGAGTGATGGGGATGATAGCCAGTGTCCGCGTAAGTTTGACAATGGTTGCGGATTCGAGGGTATTAGTCTGGTAGAGACTGTCCCAAGAGCTGGCGGTAGCCGTTACAGAGGAAGTATCGTTGACTGCAGTTCCTGCAAAGAGGGCGAAGCCGTCATTGGATAGATGAAGCCAGGTGCCTAGGGTTGGAAAGATGAGCGCAGCCAAGACGTTGAAGAAAAAGATAACGGAGATGGCTTGGGCTACTTCCTTTTCCTTTGCATGGATAACGGGCGCTGTCGCTGCAATGGCAGAGCCCCCACAGATGGAAGAACCCACTCCAATCAAGGTAGCCAGTTTTGTGTCCATTGCAAAGAAACGCTGGAAGAGATAGGCAACAATCAAGGCTATTGAGATGGTGGAAAGGATAACAGGGAGTGAAGATTGCCCGACTGCGAAGACTTGAGAGATATTGAGACCAAAACCAAGCAAGACAACGGCATATTGGAGCAATTTTTTAGAACTAAAGGTCAACCCAGCATCCAGTTGTTTATAGGACGAGAGAAAGGGATGTAGGAGCATACCTATGAAAATGGCAAAAACGGGCGCGCCAATAACAGGGAAGAATCCTCCTAAGTACCAAGATACGATAGAAATGAGAAAGCAGGCCAAGATACCTGCTCCATTTTTTGATAGAAATGACATAAAAACCTCCAAATAGAATCTGTTACCATTATAGACCTGTCAACAGGAAAAGTAAAATAGAAAGTGGAAAGCTATTCTATAATGTATTTTTGCGGTCGGGGGGCTTTTGTAGTATAATAGAGATACGTTTTGAAAGTAGGAGGTATCTATGGACTTAACTAAGCGCTTTAATAAACAGTTAGATAAGATTCAAGTTTCGTTGATTCGTCAGTTTGACCAGGCTATTTCGGAGATTCCTGGGGTCTTGCGTTTGACTTTGGGGGAACCTGACTTTACAACGCCAGATCATGTCAAGGAGGCGGCCAAGCGAGCGATTGATCAGAACCAATCCTACTATACAGGGATGAGTGGTCTGCTGACTCTACGTCAGGCAGCCAGTGACTTTGTTAAGGAAAAGTACCAACTGGACTATGCTCCTGAAAATGAAATCTTGGTTACAATTGGGGCGACAGAGGCCTTATCTGCTACTTTGACAGCTATTTTGGAAGAGGGAGACAAGGTGCTCTTGCCAGCTCCTGCCTATCCAGGCTATGAGCCAATTGTCAATCTAGTTGGGGCAGAGATTGTCGAGATTGACACAACTGAAAATGGGTTTGTCTTGACTCCTGAGATGTTGGAAAAGGCCATTTTGGAGCAGGGTGACAAGCTCAAGGCGGTTATTCTCAATTATCCAGCCAATCCGACAGGAATTACTTATAATCGGGAGCAGTTGGAAGCTTTGGCAGCTGTTTTACGCAAGTATGAGATTTTCGTTGTCTGTGATGAGGTTTACTCAGAATTGACCTACACAGGGGAAGCCCATGTGTCTCTGGGAACCATGTTGAGAGATCAGGCTATTATCATCAATGGTTTGTCTAAATCGCATGCCATGACAGGTTGGCGTTTGGGGCTGATTTTTGCTCCTGCGGCCTTTACAGCCCAGTTAATCAAGAGTCACCAATATTTGGTTACTGCCGCAAATACCATGGCTCAACATGCTGCGGTAGAAGCCTTGACGGCTGGTAAAAACGATGCGGAACCTATGAAGAAGGAATACATCCAGCGTCGGGACTATATTATCGAGAAAATGACTGCTCTTGGTTTTGAGATTATCAAACCAGACGGTGCCTTCTATATCTTTGCTAAGATTCCAGCGGGTTACAATCAAGATTCTTTTGCTTTTCTGAAAGATTTTGCCCAGAAGAAGGCTGTTGCCTTTATCCCTGGTGCAGCTTTTGGTCGCTACGGAGAAGGATATGTTCGTCTGTCTTATGCAGCCAGCATGGAGACGATCAAAGAAGCCATGAAACGACTTGAGGAGTACATGAGAGAAGCATGATTCAGTCTATCACGAGTCAAGGCTTGGTGCTCTACAATCGCAATTTTCGTGAGGATGACAAGCTAGTCAAGATTTTTACAGAGCAGGCTGGGAAACGGATGTTTTTCGTTAAACATGCTGGTCAATCCAAACTGGCGCCTGTTATTCAACCCTTGGTGTTGGCACGATTTCTCCTGCGAATCAATGATGACGGGCTCAGCTACATCGAGGACTATCATGAGGTGATGACTTTTCCCAAGATTAATAGCGACCTCTTTGTCATGGCTTATGCGACCTATGTGGCAGCTCTTGCTGATGCTAGTTTGCAGGATAATCAGCAGGATGCTCCCTTGTTTGCTTTTTTGCAAAAGACTTTGGAATTGATGGAAGCTGGCTTGGATTATCAGGTTTTGACTAACATTTTTGAAATTCAAATCTTGACTCGATTTGGGATTAGCCTCAATTTTAATGAGTGTGTCTTTTGCCATCGGGTTGGTCAGGCTTTTGACTTTTCTTTCAAATATGGAGCCTGCCTCTGTCCAGAGCATTATCATGAGGATGAGAGACGTTGCCATCTCAATCCCAATATCCCTTATCTGCTCAATCAATTTCAAGCTATTGATTTTGAAACCTTGGAGACCATTTCGCTCAAGCCTGAAATCAAGCAAGAACTACGCCAGTTTATAGATCAACTCTATGAAGAGTACGTTGGGATTCACCTAAAATCAAAGAAATTTATTGATTCCCTAGCAGACTGGGGACAATTACTAAAAGAGGAAAAGAAATGAAAAAAATCGCAGTAGATGCCATGGGGGGCGATTACGCACCCCAAGCCATCGTTGAGGGTGTCAATCAAGCCCTAGCTGACTTTTCAGATATCGAGGTTCAACTCTACGGAGATGAAGCTAAAATCAAGCAATATCTGACAGCGACAGAGCGCGTTAGCATTATCCATACGGATGAGAAGATTGATTCGGACGATGAACCTACAAGAGCTATTCGGAAGAAGAAAAATGCCAGTATGGTCTTGGCGGCCAAGGCTGTCAAAGATGGAGAGGCAGATGCTATACTCTCGGCTGGGAATACAGGTGCTTTACTAGCAGCAGGATTTTTCATCGTGGGTCGTATCAAGAATATCGATCGACCTGGGCTTATGTCGACCTTGCCGACTGTAGATGGAAAAGGTTTTGACATGCTGGACCTCGGTGCCAATGCGGAAAATACAGCCCAGCACCTCCATCAATACGCTGTCCTAGGTTCCTTCTATGCTAAAAATGTCCGTGGAATTGCGCAACCACGCGTTGGCTTGCTTAACAACGGAACAGAGAGTAGTAAGGGCGACCCGCTTCGTAAGGAAACCTATGAATTGCTGGCGGCTGATGAAAGTTTGAACTTTATCGGAAACGTGGAAGCGCGTGATTTGATGAATGGCGTTGCGGATGTTGTCGTGGCAGATGGTTTCACGGGAAACGCTGTACTCAAATCCATCGAAGGGACAGCTATGGGAATCATGGACTTGCTCAAGACCGCTATTACAGGTGGTGGTCTTCGAGCGAAACTAGGTGCCCTCCTTCTCAAGGATAGCCTCAGAGGTTTGAAAAAACAGCTCAACTACTCAGATGTTGGTGGAGCAGTCTTGTTTGGTGTCAAGGCACCAGTTGTCAAGACTCATGGCTCAAGCGATGCCAAGGCTGTTTATAGTACGATTCGCCAGATTCGTACCATGCTAGAAACAGACGTAGTTGCCCAGACTGCGCGTGAATTTTCAGGAGAATAAAAGAGATGACAGAAAAAGAAATTTTTGACCGTATTGTGACCATTATCCAAGAGCGACAGGGAGAGGACTTTGTCGTGACAGAATCCTTGAGTCTGAAAGACGATTTGGATGCGGACTCAGTTGACTTGATGGAGTTTATCTTGACACTGGAAGATGAATTTAATATCGAAATCAGCGATGAGGAAATTGACCAACTCCAAAGTGTAGGAGATGTGGTAGAAGTCGTCAAAAGTAAAGAATAGTAAGAAGCAACATGCAAGTCGTGTTGCTTTTTTATTGTCAGGAAAAATAAAAAATTTAGAACTTTTAGTGGGAATTACGAATAGATAGATAAGGAAGAAAAGGAGGAATATTTATGTATGTGACCGGTTTTTATCCATGGTTCATTAAATTATTTTTTAAATAAAATTTAATTTGGTTGTACGTTTTCGAATTCTTTTTCGAATAAATAGGTAAGAGGAAAAAGAGAGGAGTCTGATTCATGTTTATATCAATGTTCTACCCATGGTTTACTAAATTATTTTTCAAATAAATTTAATTTAGTTGTACGTTTTCGAATTCTTTTTCGAATAAATAGGTAAGAGGAAAAAGAGAGGAGTCTGATTCATGTTTATATCAATGTTCTACCCATGGTTTACTAAATTATTTTTCAAATAAATTTAATTTAGTTGTACATTTTCGAATTCTTTTTCGAATAGATAAGTGAGAAGAAAAGGAAAGGAGTTTGCTTCATGTATCTACCAATTTTCTATTCATGGTACATTAAATTATTTTTTAAATAAAATTTAATTTGGTTGTACGTTTTTGGATTGTTTTTCAAATAGATAAGTAAGAGGGAAACGAAAGGAGCCTAGTTCATGTTTATATCAATGTTCTACCCATGGTTTACTAAATTATTTTTTAAATAAAATTTAATTAGTTGTACATTTTTGAATTGTTTTTCGAATAGATAAGTAAGAGGAAAAGGAAGGAGACTACGCGATGTATTTACCAATCTTATTGCCATGGTTTATCAAATGGTATTTAAAATAAATGAAATTTACCTGTTCATTTTAAATCACTTCTCAAATAGATAAGTGAGACGAAAAGGAATTCAGTAATTTATCTATTCTGGTTTTTAAAATGGTTTAAGAGCCAGAAATCGTAAACTAAAAAATAGAAATAAAGGAGAAAAAAGATGACAAATTTTGACAAAATGGAACAGAACTTTGTAGCTCTTACAGAAGAAGAGTTAATGGATGTGGATGGGGGAATTGCACCAATTATTATTGGTGGTGTAGTTATTGGTTGGAAATTAATTGGAGGTGTAGCTGCGCTTGCTACAGTTTCAGCAGGTGCGGGCATAGCTGCAGGATATTATGCTAATCGACCATAATTTTGTATATATATATGAAATTTGTTAAATTAATGTTGAAGATTTGGCCTGAGCTTATGGTATTACTTAGTTCAATATCTTATACAATTATCAGGTTGGTAGCTGATGTGAATAAGCTACCCTTGCCTACATGGTTTGATGATTTTAATATACCAACAATTTCATTGTTTTTAATGGTATTCATTTTATTATATAGAAGTAAAGGAGAAAAGAATGGATAAATTTCAAGTAGTTGATGAGAAAGATTTGCAAGTAATTGAAGGAGGGATTGAACCTATTTCGATTATATTTGGTCTAAGTGCTATTGCATTTGGCGCATTTGGGGCTGGTTACAAATTCGGTTCAGATTTTGCTCGTCGTGGGCGTTAGATAATGAACTACTGCAACCTTAATCTCAATACATTGTTACCTAAACTAGCCACTATATGTTCCTTTGTTGGGAATAACTCTTAATCTCGCGCTTCATGTGATTCGTACAGGTTCGTTAGTCTCCTTTAATTAGCAATGGACTTTAGTTGGTTTGCTTTTCGCAGGATATTTTGGTATTTTTCGCAAAGATTTGTCAAAAAATAATCAAAACTATAAATGAAGAACATGAATCAAAAGGATTTTGTGTATATGAATGGTAGCGTTTTTCCGCCATTCTTGTCAGGTAATACTCTTCGAAAATCAAATTCAAACCACGTCAGCTTCGCCTTGCCGTACTCAAGTACAGCCTGTGGCTAGCTTCCTAGTTTGCTCTTTGATTTTCATTGAGTATAAATAGGAGTCTATTATGAAACAATTCTTATTAGGTTTTGCTGAGGGATATTTTACCGTATCACTCATTATCTACATCGCAACGTATGTGATTTTGAAAAATCCAATCAATACCCTATTTTATCCAGAAATTTACCCTGTTTTATTTGGGCTCTTTTATCTAGGATATAAGGTCAATAAAAAGCGAGTAGAGTGAGCAGTTAAGAATGACTTGTTAGTCTGTGCTAAAATGACTAGAGTATAATCTCAGAATGCATTACATTGGACTTTAAAAGGAGTAACGATGAATCGTAATTTAGAACGGTGTTATCTATTCTGACCATGAATAGATCATACCAGAGGTAGCTTAGAAATAGCGGGGATATTAGAAATTGAAGGAACTTTAAATAGGATGTCGTAAAGGTTACTATCAATGATTTATTTGTTCCAAGCTTGCCTAGGGTGACAGTAAAACATCAATTTCCTTTCATACCATATTTTTAGTAGGTAGGACGTTTGTTCTGCCTATTTTTTTGCAAAAAAAGTGCAGTTTAGGTGTTTATTTATATCGTTTGGAGTTTATTTGGAGTTTTATATGTATTTTTTGATAAAATAGGTGTAGAAATTAGGAAAGTTGAAGAAAAGAAATGAAGAAGATTTTAAGATATTTTTTAGTATTTATTTTTCTATTTTTGATGAATATTTTCATCTTTAAGATACTAGCAACTCTGGGATTTCAGCTGACAATGAGTGAAAAGAGTTATATTGTACCACCGCTGTTTTCGATTATCGTTTTGTACATGATTGACAAAAGAATTAGGAAGAAAAAGAAATCTTTGTAATCAACTGAAGGAGTATTACTATGGATGAGTTGAAACGTGAAATTGGTTATAAAATCAAAACTATTAGGCGATCTCGTGGAAAAACTCAGATAGATATTTGTGGAGATGAATCAGAGTTGACGATTCGTCAGCTAGCACGTATTGAAAATGGGCAAGCTTTAGCAACACTTCCTAAATTATTATTGATTGCGGATAAACTTGGAGTATCATTACAGAATATTGTAGATGTTAAGGCTATAGAGATTCCAAAAGCATTCCTAAAACTAAAAGATGAGCTGATTCATTCTCAAACCTACGCTGATAAAGGAAGAATCGAACGAAAAGAAGCTATACTTGAGGAAATATATGAAAACTATTATGAGAATTTGCCTGAGGAAGAGCAGTTAATTGTAGATGTGACACAAGCTCGTTTTGATATTTATGGTAGTTCAGATGCGACCTACGGTTTAGGATTGGTGGAAGAATATTTCCAGCAGCTATTAAAAAAGAAATATTTTTCTGTAAATGATTTGTTGATTATTGAATTGTATTTCTTTTGTTGTGCTATGGGATTAGAAGATAAAGAACATTTTGAGGAGTTAGCTCAAAAAGTATTGCTATGTTCAGAATATGAAGATAAGGCTAGCCTAGCTCAGATGGAAAAAGTTCTTCTGAGCCTATTTATCCAAATTCAG
The DNA here is from genome assembly GCF_009496155.1 of Streptococcus mitis. Taxonomy (GTDB): domain Bacteria; phylum Bacillota; class Bacilli; order Lactobacillales; family Streptococcaceae; genus Streptococcus; species Streptococcus mitis_BQ. Next base: position 47,693 of record NZ_WIJP01000013.1, on the reverse strand, counting down.
ACAGAAGATAGTCTGATATATATTCAAACATTTGAGAAAATTATTGCTAAAACAAGACATGTTTTTTACCGACCTCATCTATTTTTGCTAAAGGCAAAATATGCTTTATTTGTAGAAAAGAATATTTTAGAGGCAGAAAGTTTCTATGAAAAAGCGATTTCTCTAGCAGAATTGCTAGACGATCAGGTATTAGTTCAGAGAATCTTAGCAGAAAAACAAATAGATTTCCCAACAACCTGACTTCTAAGTCATGTTGTTTTTTCATGTTTTTGTTATACTAAACCCATAAAGAAAGCGATTCCAAAAAGAAAGGAGGTTTATTATGGTTGGAACGTTATTTGTCCTTTTAAGTATAGGAGTCTGGTTCTATCTATAATATCAGGTAGAGGTTAATGGAATAAAGTATTCTTATATTGGATTAAAGGAATGTTTTAATAGGTTTCCTACATTAGTATAGAGGATGAAACTTAATTTTCAATGATATAAAAAAGAGTGATTTGAAGATTGTGAGGATTGAGTATGTTTATTTATGATGTAGGAAGTGTAAACTAAAAAGGAGGTAGTAATCGTATAAAAGTAATTTGATAATCTAGGAAAATGTAGTAGTTTATTTATTATAGATATGTTAATAAAAGTAGTATAAAATATAGACGAACATTTGAAGAGAGTTAGGAATACAACATGTGCGAATTAACTCTCAATAAAACATAAATAATATACAAAAGGAGTACACTAAAATGAAATCTAAAAGAATGGAATTTCATAATAAATTTCTCATTGTTTCAGCAATGTTAGCAGTCATTAGTTGGTTAAGCTTAGGTGTTGTTTCTTTTCCTATGTTGGCTGGGACATTAGGAATTTCGACAGGATCTGCTGCTACTGTAGTCAATTTGATTAGTGCTTATAGTACAGTTACAGCAGTAATTTCAATTGTAGGTGCAATCACAGGAGTAGGTTCTATTGGTTCGGGTATTGCAGCAACAGTTCTTTATATGTTGAAAAAGAAAAGTGCTGCTAAAGCAGCTCTATGGTAGAACTAGATGAAAATACTTTCTAAAAAAGAATGTGAAAGTATTTTAGGTTATCTTAATTTTATTGGGATAACCCTTTTGTTTTTTGTTATCATAAGTTTGTCAATCTATTTTAAAAGCTATCTTCCTTTTCAAGGGAAATTATTTTTACTTTTTTTGGTAGTAGATTACGCTACTTTGAATCGTTATAATATGAAACTGCCTATTCAAAGTAAAAAAATAAATACTTTCTATATAAGGAAAAACTATATTTTTCTCTATCTTCTTGCCATTGTCAAGAAATATTATTCTTTCCAAATTTTACAATCATTCATTTATTTATTTGTTTTGTATTTTCTAGACATTATTGGATATTTTTATTTATCCATTACTCTTTGTTTGATAGTTATTCAAATTATTTCTTTAATTCTACCTAGTTTGTTTTCAATTATAAGTAAATTGTTCTTATTTTTATCTATAGGACTATTGTCTATAGAACAAGGACAAGTTGTAATTTATGCCATACTACTCAATTATTTTATTTTAGTCATGGGGATATTAGATAATCATGCGAGTAATTTCTATTTTAAAAGCAGTCGAATGAGTCAAAAAAGATTTCGTAGCAGTCTATTTATATTGCTTCGTTTTTGTTGGTTAAATAAAGGGTTAACTTTTTCTTTTATTTTGATTAGTATTCTCCTTTCCTATCTATTTTGGTATATGATGACGATGTTATCAATTGATGGCACAAAAATATCAATATTATTTCTTTATACCTCAATATATATCACATTAATGGAGGCAATAATAGGGAATCATAAATCCTCAATTGGGGTAGATCTCGCTTTACTTCAATTATCTGCTCTCAATCATTCTAAAATAAATTTCTTTTTTAAGAATGCACAACTAATGATGTTGACGCATTTAATCTCTTTCTTACAATTTTCATTGTTGTTATGTTTGATTCCGGTGACAAGTTATAGTAATGATATAAAAAGTATTTTGTTGAATTTGTTATTGATTCCATTCAATTATTTTATAGCCTATGTCTATTATAAGAAAGCTCTATTTTTAATTAAAGGTACAGTTAGTTTATTGAGATGGAGTTTTCTGGTTTTATATTGTTTTCTGATAATATTTTTAACTTTAGTAGGGAGCATTAGATGAGAAAAAGTGGTTTTCTGATTTACTATGTGTTATTTTGTATAGTCTGTTTTTCACTAGGTTTACTTTTAAGCTTTATATTAAAAAGTGAGACTTTTGCTACTATACCTCCGAAACTGGAATTACAATTTACATTGACAGTTTTACAGGCAAATTCTACAAATTTTTTGCTATATCTATTCTGTTTTCCGATTTCGCCCTTATTGCAACTTTTTGATTTGCTATCTTTAGGAATACAATTGGGTATATCTGGTCAGATGATTGGAATAGTAGCTACAATAAAAGGAATATTACCTCATGGTCTTATTGAAATACCGAATTTTATTTGGTATCAAGGTATGAGTCAGTATCTTTTATACCGATTATTGAAGGATAGGGGAATTAAAAATATACTTATTTATATAAAAAGTAATTTAAAATGGTATATCATTTCTTATCTTTTATTAATTTTAGCAGCGTTGATAGAGGGAATTAAATTATGAAAATTGAAAATGAATCCAAAAGTTATGATAAATGTATACTGAAAAATATATCACTCGAGATTGATAAGGGAATTTACAGAGTTGAAGGAGAGAATGGTTCAGGAAAGAGCACCCTTCTACAACTTTTAGCTGGGCTAGAGACTTTTGATAGTGGTTTAAAGAATTGTGTCTCCAAAGATGTACTATACCTTGATACCAATCAGCTTGGGGGTATTCCATTCACTATAGAAGAAAATTTGCAGTTATTGTGTGATTCTTTTCAAATTCATCTATCATTTGAGGATAAAGAACAAATTAATACTTTTTTTGATAACAAAATCGGAGATAACTATATGACAGCCTCTACTGGAACAAAATTCAAATTAGGCTTATCCTTAATTTTTGCTAAAAATTGGGATTATATTTTTATTGATGAGACCTTATCAACAGTGGATGCAAGAAGTATTGATATGATTGCTAATCGCTTAATTTCCATGAAAGAAAGCTCTACTATTATATATGTATCTCATAATTTATTGCATCAAGAATTGATTAGCAAATCTCAAAGGATTTTAATAGAGGAAGGACGGGTTTATGAAATTTCAAACAAATAATAGTTTATACAAGTTAATGAATCTGATTATTTATCTTTTTCTTTTATATCTGTTTATTGATTTACTGATGAAGTCGGGAATTTTAAATGAACAAATTGATAAATTATCTGAACTATCTAATCTTTTTACAATTAAAATAGAAATAATATTGACAGTGATTTCTGTTGTTTTCACATTTATAGCAACTCTTATTGAATATGGATTTTCTCTCTTTCTGATTACATTATTTTTTGATAAGGATAAGAGGAACTTTGGAGATGTTCTTTTATCTAAAAATATAACCTTAAGTTTTAGCATTTTACTTTGTTACTTATTTAATCCATCGGATATAAAGTTTGCTTATTTCAGCATATTGACAGTATTACTAATTGGGATAACAAATTATGCGAGATTTAAAAATTTAAGATTGACAGTAGTATTTTCTGTACCATTTTTATTTAATGCTATAGTGTCTATTATAAATAGTTTTTAGAAATACTAAAATTTCTTTTCTTTACTTAATAATGACACGAAATCATTTCGGTTTTATTAACTTGGAATTCTTATATTTTCTAGGCAGGACATTTGTTCTGCCTATTTTTTTATCTTAAAAGTGCATTTGGGAGGTAGATAGGTGCATTTGGGAAGGAAGTCCAGTTTTTGTTTGGGAATTGGGGTAAGATAGGTATTATCAGATGAGTTTATACTCTTCGAAAATCAAATTCAAACCACGTCAACGTCGCCTTGCCGTATATATGTGACTGACTTCGTCAGTCCTATCTACAACCTCAAAACAGTGTTTTGAGCAGCCTGCGGCTAGTTTCCTAGTTTGCTCTTTGATTTTCATTGAGTATTAGGAAAAGGAGATGAATATGAAATTTGGGAAACGTCACTATCGTCCGCAGGTGGATCAGATGGACTGCGGTGTAGCTTCATTAGCCATGGTTTTTGGCTACTATGGTAGTTATTATTCTTTGGCTCACTTGCGAGAATTGGCTAAGACAACCATGGATGGTACGACGGCTTTGGGCTTGGTCAAGGTGGCAGAGGAGATTGGTTTTGAGACGCGAGCAATCAAAGCAGACATGACGCTCTTTGACTTGCCAGATTTGACTTTTCCTTTTGTTGCCCATGTGCTTAAGGAAGGGAAATTGCTCCACTACTATGTGGTGACTGGGCAGGACAAGGACAGCATTCATATTGCCGATCCAGATCCTGGGGTGAAATTGACCAAACTACCACGTGAGCGCTTTGCGGAAGAATGGACAGGAGTGACTCTTTTTATGGCACCTAGTCCAGACTACAAGCCTCATAAGGATCAAAAGAATGGTTTGCTCTCTTTTATCCCTATATTAGTGAAGCAGCGTGGCTTGATTGTTAATATCGTTTTGGCAACACTCTTGGTAACCTTGATTAACATTGCGGGTTCTTATTATCTGCAGTCTATCATTGATACCTATGTGCCAGATCAGATGCGTTCGACGTTGGGGATTATTTCTATTGGGCTGGTTATCGTTTATATTCTCCAGCAGGTCTTGTCTTACGCTCAGGAGTATCTCTTACTTGTTTTGGGGCAACGCTTGTCGATTGATGTGATTTTGTCCTATATCAAGCATGTTTTTCACTTGCCCATGTCCTTCTTTGCGACACGCAGAACAGGGGAAATCGTGTCTCGTTTTATAGATGCTAACAGTATCATCGATGCGCTGGCTTCGACCATTCTTTCGATTTTTCTAGATGTGTCAACGGTTGTCATTATTTCCCTTGTTTTATTTTCACAAAATACCAATCTCTTTTTTATGACTTTACTGGCGCTTCCGATCTATACAGTGATTATCTTTGCTTTTATGAAGCCGTTTGAAAAGATGAATCGGGACACTATGGAAGCCAATGCGGTTCTGTCTTCTTCTATCATTGAGGACATCAATGGTATTGAGACTATCAAGTCTTTGACCAGTGAAAGTCAGCGTTACCAAAAGATTGACAAGGAATTTGTGGATTATCTGAAAAAATCCTTTACCTATAGTCGGGCAGAGAGTCAGCAAAAGGCTCTGAAAAAAGTTGCCCATCTCTTGCTCAATGTCGGAATTCTCTGGATGGGGGCTGTTCTGGTCATGGATGGCAAGATGAGTTTGGGGCAGTTGATTACCTATAATACCTTGCTTGTTTACTTTACCAATCCTTTGGAAAATATCATTAATCTGCAAACAAAGCTTCAGACAGCGCAGGTTGCCAATAACCGTCTGAATGAGGTTTATCTGGTAGCTTCTGAGTTTGAGGAGAAGAAAACAGTTGAGGATTTGAGCTTGATGAAGGGAGAGATGAACTTCAAGCAGGTTTCCTACAAGTATGGCTATGGTCGAGATGTCTTGTCAGATATCAATTTGATCATTCCTCAAGGCTCTAAGGTGGCTTTTGTGGGAATTTCAGGGTCAGGTAAGACGACTTTGGCTAAGATGATGGTTAATTTTTACGACCCAAGTCAGGGAGAGATTAGTCTGGGTGGTGTCAATCTCAATCAGATTGATAAAAAGGCCCTGCGCCAGTATATCAACTATCTGCCTCAACAGCCCTATGTCTTTAATGGAACGATTTTGGAGAATCTTCTCCTTGGAGCCAAGGAGGGGACGACTCAAGAGGATATCTTACGGGCGGTCGAATTGGCAGAGATTCGGGAGGATATCGAGCGCATGCCACTGAATTACCAGACAGAATTGACTTCGGATGGGGCAGGAATTTCAGGTGGTCAACGTCAGAGAATTGCTCTGGCGCGTGCTCTCTTGACAGATGCGCCTGTCTTGATTTTGGATGAGGCGACCAGCAGTTTGGATATTTTGACAGAGAAGCGGATTGTGGATAATCTCATGGCTTTAGACAAGACCTTGATTTTCATTGCTCACCGCTTGACCATTGCTGAGCGGACAGAGAAGGTGGTTGTCTTGGATCAGGGCAAGATTGTTGAAGAAGGAAATCATGCTGATTTGCTTGCACAGGGTGGCTTTTACGCCCATTTGGTCAATAGCTAGAAAGAGGAGAGGATGAAACCAGAATTTTTAGAAAGTGCGGAGTTTTATAATCGTCGTTACCATAATTTTTCCAGTCGAGTGATTGTCCCCATGTCGCTTCTGCTCGTGTTTTTACTTGGCTTTGCAACTGTTGCAGAGAAAGAGATGAGTTTATCCACTAGAGCGACTGTCGAACCTAGTCGTATCCTTGCAAATATCCAGTCAACTAGCAACAATCGCATTCTTGTCAATCATTTGGAAGAAAATAAGCTGGTTAAAAAGGGAGAACTGTTGATTCAATATCAAGAAGGGGCAGAGGGTGTCCAAGCGGAGGCCTATGCTAGTCAGTTGGATATGCTCAAGGATCAAAAAAAGCAATTGGAGTATTTGCAAAAGAGTCTGCAAGAAGGGGAGAATCACTTTCCAGAGGAGGATAAGTTTGGCTATCAAGCCACCTTTCGTGACTACCTCAGCCAAGCGGGCAGTCTTAGGGCTAGTACATCGCAACAAAATGAGACCATCGCGTCCCAGAATGCAGCAGCTAGCCAAACCCAAGCCGAAATCGGCAACCTCATCAGCCAAACAGAGGCTAAAATTCGCGATTACCAGACAGCTAAGTCAGCTATTGAAACAGGTACTTCCTTGGCCAGTCAGAATCTAGCCTATTCTCTCTACCAGTTCTATAAGTCTCAGGGGGAGGAAAATCCGCAAGCTAAGGCACAAGCAGTTGCGCAGGTTGAAGCACAGCTTTCTCAGTTAGAATCCAGTCTTGCTACTTACCGTGTTCAGTATGCAGGTTCAGGTACCCAGCAAGCCTATGCGTCAGGCTTAAGCAGTCAATTGGAATCTCTTAAATTACAACACTTGGCAAAGGTTGGTCAGGAATTGACCCTTCTAGACCAGAAAATCTTGGAGGTGGAGTCAGGTAAGAAGGTTCAGGGAAATCTTTTAGACAAGGGGAAAATTACGGCGAGTGAGGATGGGGTACTTCATCTTAATCCTGAGACCAGCACTTCTACCATGGTAGCAGAAGGTGCCCTACTAGCCCAACTCTATCCGTCCTTGGAAAAAGAAGGGAAAGCCAAAATTACAGCCTATCTCAGTTCAAAAGATGTAGCAAGAATCAAGGTCGGTGATTCTGTTCGCTATACTACGACTCATGATGCCAAGAATCAACTTTTCCTAGATTCTACTATTACAAGTATTGATGCGACAGCTACTAAGACTGAGAAAGGGAATTTCTTTAAAATTGAGGCGGAGACTAATCTAACTTCTGAGCAGGCTGAAAGACTTCGTTACGGGGTGGAAGGCCGCCTGCAGATGATTACGGGCAAGAAAAGTTACCTGCGTTATTATTTGGATCAATTTTTGAGCAAAGAGTAATGTTCGTGTTTTTAGAGTTAAATGATTTTAAAACTGTGAGAAAGATTTTTCTTGCAGTTTTTTCTTTACGATTTTTGAAAAATATCCACTATTTATTCGTTTAAATTCTTGTAATTTTAGGTTTTTTATGGTAGAATGTGCTCAAGTAATACGAAAGGCGAACTTTAAAATGTCAAAACAATTAATCTATTCGGGAAAAGCTAAAAATATCTATACAACTGAGGATGAAAATCTTATTATTTCAACTTACAAGGACCAGGCGACTGCTTTCAATGGTGTCAAGAAGGAGCAGATTGCAGGTAAGGGAGTGTTGAATAATCAGATTTCATCTTTTATTTTTGAGAAATTAAATGCGGCTGGTGTGGCGACTCACTTTGTGGAGAAACTTTCAGACACGGAACAACTCAATAAAAAGGTTGAGATTATTCCTTTGGAAGTCGTGCTCCGCAACTATACTGCTGGTTCCTTTTCAAAACGTTTTGGTGTGGATGAGGGAATCGCCTTGGAGACTCCGATTGTTGAGTTTTACTATAAAAATGATGATTTGGATGATCCATTTATCAATGACGAGCATGTAAAATTCCTACAGATTGCGGATGACCAGCAGATTGCCTACTTGAAGGAAGAAACGCGTCGTATCAATGAACTTTTGAAAACTTGGTTTGCTGAGATTGGGCTTAAGTTGATTGACTTTAAGCTAGAGTTCGGTTTTGATAAGGATGGCAAGATTATCTTGGCAGACGAATTTTCACCAGATAACTGCCGTTTGTGGGATGCAGATGGCAACCACATGGACAAGGATGTTTTCCGTAGAGGATTGGGAGAACTAACAGACGTTTACGAGATTGTCTGGGAGAAGTTGCAAGAACTAAAATAACAACCTAGAGGTCGCTTGGGAACATTACAAGAGCTGAAATAAAGGAATAAGAATTGATGGATAAACGTATTTTTGTTGAAAAAAAGGCTGATTTTCAGGTCAAGTCAGAGAGTTTGGTTAGAGAGCTCCAACACAACTTGGGACTTTCAAGCTTGAAAAGTATTCGCATCGTGCAAGTGTATGATGTATTTGACTTGGCAGAGGACCTGTTTGCACCTGCAGAGAAACACATTTTCTCTGAGCAGGTGACAGACCATGTCTTGGATGAAGCGACTGTGCAGGCGGATCTTGCCAACTATGCTTTCTTTGCTATTGAAAGCTTGCCAGGGCAGTTTGACCAGCGTGCAGCTTCTTCACAGGAAGCCTTGCTTTTGCTGGGAAGTTCGAGTGATGTAACGGTCAATACAGCCCAACTTTACTTGGTCAATAAAGATATTGAAGCGGCTGAGTTGGAAGCGGTCAAGAACTACTTGCTCAATCCAGTTGATTCTCGTTTCAAGGACATCACGACAGGGATTGCTAAGCAGGAATTTTCAGAGTCAGACAAGACCATTCCTAAATTGACTTTCTTTGAAAGCTATACAGCAGAAGACTTTGCCCACTACAAGGCTGAGCAAGGGATGGCTATGGAAGTGGATGATTTGCTCTTTATCCAAGATTATTTCAAGTCTATCGGACGTGTACCAACTGAAACGGAACTCAAGGTTTTGGACACTTACTGGTCTGACCACTGCCGTCACACAACTTTCGAGACAGAGTTAAAATACATCGACTTTTCAGCTTCTAAATTCCAAAAGCAATTGCAGGCGACCTATGACAAGTATATTGCCATGCGTGATGAGTTGGGACGTTCTGAAAAACCTCAAACCTTGATGGATATGGCGACTATTTTCGGTCGTTATGAGCGTGCCAATGGACGTTTGGATGATCTGGAAGTGTCAGACGAAATCAATGCTTGCTCAGTCGAAATCGAAGTGGATGTTAATGGTGTAAAGGAACCTTGGCTCCTTATGTTCAAAAATGAAACTCACAACCACCCAACGGAAATTGAGCCATTTGGTGGAGCGGCTACTTGTATCGGTGGTGCCATTCGTGACCCGTTGTCAGGACGTTCATACGTTTACCAAGCTATGCGTATCTCAGGTGCGGGTGATATTACAGCACCGATTTCGGAAACGCGTGCTGGGAAATTGCCACAACAGGTCATTTCTAAAACAGCGGCCCATGGTTATTCTTCTTACGGGAATCAGATTGGGCTTGCGACGACTTACGTTCGTGAGTACTTCCACCCAGGTTTTGTAGCCAAACGCATGGAGCTAGGTGCCGTTGTCGGTGCGGCTCCTAAGGAAAATGTAGTTCGTGAAAAACCAGAAGCGGGTGATGTCATTATCTTGCTCGGCGGCAAAACAGGTCGTGACGGTGTCGGTGGTGCGACAGGCTCTTCTAAGGTTCAAACAGTTGAGTCTGTGGAAACTGCTGGAGCTGAAGTTCAAAAAGGGAATGCTATCGAAGAACGCAAGATTCAACGACTTTTCCGTAATGGCGATGTCACTCGTCTTATCAAGAAATCCAATGACTTTGGTGCTGGTGGTGTCTGTGTAGCTATCGGTGAATTGGCAGACGGTCTTGAAATCGACCTTAACAAGGTTCCTCTTAAATACCAAGGTTTGAACGGTACAGAAATTGCCATCTCTGAATCACAAGAACGGATGTCTGTGGTGGTTCGTCCTGAGGACGTAGACGCCTTCGTTGCCGAATGTAACAAAGAGAATATTGACGCTGTTGTCGTTGCGACAGTGACTGAAAAACCAAATCTTGTTATGCACTGGAATGGCGAAACCATAGTTGATTTGGAACGTCGTTTCCTTGATACAAACGGTGTACGTGTAGTTGTGGATGCTAAGGTAGTTGACAAGAATGTCAAGCTTCCAGAAGAACGTACAACAAGCGCTGACACGCTTGAAGCTGATACCCTTGTGGTTCTGTCTGATTTGAACCATGCGAGTCAAAAAGGCTTGCAGACCATCTTTGACTGCTCGGTTGGTCGTTCAACGGTTAATCACCCACTTGGTGGTCGTTACCAACTCACACCAACTGAGGCATCTGTGCAGAAATTGCCAGTTCAACACGGTGTGACTCATACTGCGTCAGTCATTGCTCAAGGTTTCAACCCTTATATTGCAGAATGGTCTCCATACCACGGTGCTGCCTATGCGGTAATCGAAGCAACTGCTCGTTTGGTTGCTGCTGGTGCAAACTGGTCTAAGGCTCGCTTCTCTTACCAAGAGTACTTCGAGCGCATGGACAAGCAAGCTGAGCGTTTTGGTCAGCCAGTAGCAGCTCTCCTAGGCTCTATCGAAGCTCAGATTCAGCTTGGCTTGCCATCTATCGGTGGTAAGGACTCCATGTCTGGTACTTTTGAAAAATTGACAGTACCGCCAACCTTGGTCGCTTTTGGGGTGACGACGGCAGATAGCCGTAATGTGCTCTCTCCAGAATTTAAAGCTGTTGGGGAAAATATCTACTACATTCCAGGCCAAGCACTCTCAGCAGAGATTGATTTTGACTTGATTAAGTCTAATTTTGCTCAGTTTGAAGCCCTTCAAAAGGCTCACAAAGTAACAGCAGCTTCAGCTGTTAAATACGGCGGTGTGGTTGAAAGTTTGGCTCTCGCTACCTTTGGAAATCATATCGGTGCAGAAGTAACCTTGCCTGAACTTGAAACGGCTTTGATAGCTCAATTAGGCGGATTTGTCTTCACATCTCCTGAAGAAATTGCTGGAGTAGAGAAAATCGGTCAAACAAGTTCAGACTTTACACTTCTTGTCAACGGTGTGAAGCTAGATGGACAGAAACTTGACAGTGCCTTCCAAGGAAAACTGGAAGAAGTTTACCCAACAGAGTTTGCCCAAGCCAAAGAACTGGCTGAAGTACCAGCTGTGGCATCAGATGTTGTGATTAAAGCCAAAGAAAAGGTTGAAAAACCTGTGGTTTACATCCCAGTCTTCCCAGGAACCAACTCAGAATATGACTCAGCAAAAGCTTTTGAAAAAGAAGGTGCAGAGGTCAACTTGGTGCCATTTGTGACCTTGAATAAAGAAGCCATTGTCAAGTCAGTTGAAACCATGGTTGACAACATTGGCAAGGCTAACATTCTCTTCTTTGCAGGTGGATTCTCAGCTGCGGACGAGCCAGATGGTTCAGCTAAGTTTATCGTCAACATCCTGCTCAATGAAAAAGTGCGTGTAGCTATTGATAGCTTTATCGTCCGTGGTGGCTTGATTATCGGTATCTGTAATGGATTCCAGGCTTTGGTCAAATCAGGTCTTCTTCCATACGGGAACTTTGAAGAAGCCACTAGTACTAGTCCAACCCTCTTCTACAATGATGCCAACCAACACGTGGCCAAGATGGTGGAAACCCGTATTGCCAATACCAACTCACCATGGTTAGCTGGTGTGCAAGTAGGCGATATCCACGCTATTCCCGTTTCACATGGTGAAGGGAAGTTTGTCGTGACAGCAGAGGAATTTGCGGAACTCCGTGACAATGGACAAATTTTCAGCCAATATGTTGACTTTAACGGCAAACCAAGTATGGACTCTAAGTACAATCCGAATGGTTCTGTAAATGCTATAGAGGGAATTACTAGCAAGAATGGCCAAATCATCGGTAAGATGGGCCACTCAGAACGTTATGAGGACGGTCTTTTCCAAAATATCCCAGGAAATAAAGACCAGCACCTGTTCGCATCGGCGGTTAAATATTTCACTGGAAAATAAGACTTGCAGATTTTCTAATAGATAGTATCAGTAATGTAAAAGTCATGTAGATTTAGCTCTTGATGATTTCAAAAGGTTTGTTTTGCGAGTGAAGTAAGCTCCTACCGTATCATTCCACAGTAGCTCGTTAGGGAGTATTTGAGAGCGTCCCTGCTACTAAAGGAATGATACACAAATGAAAATTAGGTATAAAAAATGACATACGAAGTAAAATCTCTTAATGAAGAATGTGGTGTTTTCGGTATCTGGGGACATCCAGATGCTGCTAAATTGACCTATTTTGGGCTCCACAGTCTTCAGCACCGTGGTCAGGAGGGGGCAGGAATCCTCTCCAATGATCAGGGACAGTTAAAGCGCCATCGCGATATGGGGCTTTTATCAGAAGTCTTCAGAAATCCTGCTAATTTGGATAAATTGACAGGAACTGGTGCGATTGGTCACGTTCGTTATGCGACTGCTGGCGAAGCTTCTGTAGATAATATCCAGCCTTTCCTCTTCCGTTTTCACGATATGCAGTTTGGCTTGGCTCATAATGGAAATCTGACCAATGCGGCCTCTCTCAAGAAAGAATTGGAACAAAGAGGAGCCATTTTCAGCGCGACTTCGGACTCGGAAATCTTGGCTCACCTCATTCGTCGTAGCCATAATCCGAACTTGATGGGCAAAATCAAGGAAGCACTCAGCCTAGTTAAAGGTGGTTTCGCCTATATCTTGCTGTTTGAAGACAAGTTGATTGCGGCTCTTGACCCAAATGGTTTTCGTCCTCTTTCAATCGGTAAAATGGCTAACGGAGCGGTGGTTGTTTCCTCTGAAACCTGTGCTTTTGAGGTTATTGGTGCTGAATGGATTCGTGATTTGAAACCAGGTGAGATTGTGATTATTGATGACAAGGGAATCCAGTATGATAGCTATACAGATGATACTCAGTTAGCAATCTGTTCTATGGAGTATATCTATTTTGCTCGCCCTGATTCTAATATCCACGGTGTCAATGTCCATACGGCACGTAAACGTATGGGTGCCCAATTGGCGCGTGAATTCAAGCATGAGGCAGATATAGTGGTCGGTGTGCCCAATTCTTCCCTCAGCGCGGCTATGGGATTTGCGGAAGAATCCGGGCTACCAAATGAAATGGGTCTCATCAAGAACCAATACACCCAACGTACCTTTATCCAACCGACTCAAGAATTGCGGGAGCAAGGGGTGCGGATGAAACTGTCTGCTGTTTCTGGTGTTGTTAAAGGCAAGCGTGTGGTTATGATTGATGACTCTATTGTACGTGGAACAACCTCTCGTCGTATCGTTCAGCTCTTGAAAGAAGCGGGTGCAACTGAGGTTCACGTTGCCATTGGTAGTCCAGCGCTAGCTTATCCATGTTTCTACGGGATTGATATCCAGACCCGTCAGGAGCTGATTGCGGCCAATCATACGGTTGAAGAAACTCGCCAAATCATTGGAGCAGACAGTCTGACTTACCTCTCTGTTGAGGGGTTGATTGAGTCGATTGGGATTGAAACAGATGCGCCGAATGGCGGTCTCTGTGTCGCTTACTTTGACGGTGACTACCCAACGCCTCTCTACGACTACGAAGAAGATTATCGCCGAAGTTTAGAAGAAAAGACCAGTTTTTACAAATAGACAATAGATCTTCCGTTAAAGAAAAGGAATATAAAAATGACAAATAAAAATGCTTATGCTTCACGTTTCACCACTGAATAAAAGCTAAAGCATTTGTCAGTAGACGCTTTGTCCTATAGGATCAAAGTTAGAGCCCTGACTAGTATTTTTAGATAAAATAATTGTTTATCTAAAAATACGTCGCAGTCTTTCCCAAAAAAAGAAAAGGAAAAATAAAATGGCAAATAAAAATGCGTACGCTCAATCTGGTGTGGATGTTGAAGCGGGTTATGAAGTTGTTGAACGAATCAAAAAGCACGTGGCTCGTACGGAGCGTGCAGGTGTCATGGGAGCTCTTGGTGGCTTTGGTGGTATGTTTGACCTTTCAAAGACTGGGGTTAAAGAACCCGTCTTGATTTCAGGAACCGATGGTGTTGGAACCAAGCTCATGCTGGCTATCAAGTACGATAAGCATGATACCATTGGTCAGGACTGTGTGGCCATGTGTGTCAATGATATCATCGCTGCAGGTGCGGAGCCCCTTTATTTCCTCGACTATGTGGCGACAGGGAAGAATGAACCAGCTAAGCTAGAACAAGTAGTCGCTGGTGTAGCAGAAGGTTGTGTGCAGGCTGGAGCAGCCCTTATCGGTGGGGAAACGGCTGAAATGCCTGGTATGTATGGCGTAGATGACTATGATTTGGCTGGTTTTGCGGTCGGTGTGGCTGAAAAATCTCAAATCATTGACGGCTCAAAAGTGGCAGAGGGAGATGTTCTTCTCGGACTTGCTTCAAGTGGGATTCATTCCAATGGTTACTCTCTCGTCCGTCGTGTCTTTGCGGATTACACAGGTGAGGAAGTCCTGCCAGAATTGGAAGGCAAGAAACTCAAGGAAGTTCTTCTGGAGCCGACTCGTATCTATGTCAAGGCTGTTTTGCCACTCATCAAGGAAGAGTTGGTCAACGGCATTGCCCACATCACAGGCGGTGGCTTTATCGAGAATGTCCCTCGTATGTTTGCAGCTGACTTGGCTGCTGAGATTGAAGAAGACAAGGTTCCCGTGCTTCCAATTTTCAAAGTCCTTGAAAAATATGGTAAAATCAAACATGAAGAAATGTTTGAAATCTTCAATATGGGTGTGGGACTCATGCTGGCAGTTAGCCCTGAAAATGTAATTCGTGTCAAGGAATTGTTGGATGAACCAGTCTATGAAATTGGTCGCATCGTCAAGAAAGAAAACGAAAGTGTCATCATCAAATGAAAAGAATAGCGGTTTTTGCCTCTGGTAATGGCTCAAATTTTCAGGTGATTGCCGAAGAATTTCCAGTGGAGTTTGTCTTTTCAGACCATCGTGACGCCTATGTGCTCGAACGTGCAGACAAGCTTGGCGTTCTGTCCTATGCTTTTGAACTAAAGGAGTTTGAGAGCAAGGCAGACTACGAAGCAGCCCTTGTCGAACTCTTGGAAGAACACCAGATTGACTTAGTTTGCCTAGCAGGCTACATGAAAATCGTTGGGCCAACCTTATTGGCGGCTTATGAAGGTCGGATTATCAACATTCACCCAGCTTATTTGCCAGAATTTCCAGGAGCTCATGGGATTGAGGATGCTTGGAATGCTGGAGTTGCTGAGAGCGGCGTGACCATTCATTGGGTGGATTCAGGTGTGGATACAGGAAAGATTATCAAACAAGTGCGCGTGCCAAGGCTGGCTGATGATACGATTGACAGTTTTGAAGCTCGCATTCATGAGGCAGAGTACAAGTTGTATCCGGAAGTAGTGAAGGCTCTATTTACAGATTGACTTTTTGATGATTCATATGATATCTTTGATTCAAAATTGGAGTCAGTGATTGTTGAAGACGACTTCAAACGGAGGTATTTGTAATGTTAGAATCTAAAAAAACAACTCGATATGTATTTTATGTCTATCTGATGTTATTAACTTGGGGAATCTTATTTAAGTTTGAGACCAATCCTGAATTTATAGCATTTTTCTTAGCTCCAAGGTACATCAATTGGATTCCATTTTCAGAACCATTAATAGTAGATGGAAAAATTGTTTTTGCTGAAATGTTATTTAATCTGATTTCCTTTATTCCATTAGGTGTTTGTTTCCCTCTGATAAAAACTAATTTATCTAGTTTAAGAATAGTCGGAACAGGTTTCTTGATTAGTTTATTGTTTGAGTGCTTACAGTATATTTTAGCAATAGGTATAACAGATATAACGGATTTGGCTTTAAATACGCTAGGTGTTTGTGTAGGCTTACTGATTTATCAAATTTTTATAAGAGTGTTCAAATCACAGACTAGAAAATGGGTCAATATCTTAGGTATGCTTAGCCTTGGTTTTGCTTATTTTATTTTACTGTTACTGCATTTAATTGGTGTTTAACTAATGATTAAAAAGGAGAATATAATGACTAAACGTGCCTTAATCAGCGTCTCAGACAAAGCGGGCATTGTTGAATTTGCCCAAGAACTTAAAAAACTTGGTTGGGAGATTATCTCGACAGGTGGAACCAAGGTTGCCCTTGATAATGCTGGGGTGAATCAGTCTGGTGTGACCATTCACTGGGTGGATTCTGGTGTGGATACAGGAAAGATTATCAAACAATTGCGCGTGCCAAGGCTGGCTGATGATACGATTGACAGTTTTGAAGCTCGCATTCATGAGGCGGAGTACAAGTTGTATCCAGAGGTTCTGGATAGCTTGGGAGTTGCACGAAAATAAGATCGAAGTCAAGTTTTGATTGCGTAATCTTGCTAGGAGAAAAAATGATTGAACTAAAATTAGTAGATGAGAGCAGTTTTCAGGCAGTGCTGGATTTGAAAATATCTGAAGCTGATGAACGAGCACGTTTCGTGGCTCCAAATGTACGCTCTTTAGCTGACGCATGGCTCTACCGAGAGAATGGGGATGTGTTTCCAATGGCAATTTATTGGAATGAGCTTGTAGTTGGTTTTCTCCTGCTGGAAATAGATAAGGATGAAGCGGAATACTTTATCTGGCGGATAATGATTGGCCAGCAGTACCAAGGAAGAGGTTATGGACGAAAAGCCTTGGAAGTTCTAATCAAAGAGGCTCAGATGGATAGAGCTTGCAGTCATATTGTTGCAGATTATGTGGTTGGAAATGAAAAAATGAAGCACTTGCTGACTAGTCTGGGTTTTCAGGAAACAGGGTTTATAGAAGAAAATAACGAAGTCGCTATGCGCTTGAACTTAAAGAAAGAGGAATAGAATGACTAAACGCGCCTTAATCAGCGTCTCAGATAAAGTGGGCATTGTTGAATTTGCCCAAGAACTTAAAAAACTTGGTTGGGATATTATCTCGACAGGTGGAACCAAGGTTGCCCTTGATAATGCTGGGGTGAACACCATTGCCATCGATGATGTGACTGGTTTTCCAGAGATGATGGATGGTCGTGTCAAGACCCTTCATCCAAATATCCACGGGGGTCTTCTCGCTCGTCGTGACTTGGATAGTCACCTAGAAGTGGCTAAGGACAATCAGATTGAGCTTATAGACCTTGTGGTGGTCAACCTTTACCCATTCAAGGAAACGATTCTCAAACCAGATGTGACTTACGCTGATGCAGTGGAAAATATTGACATCGGTGGGCCATCTATGCTTCGCTCAGCAGCGAAGAACCACGCTAGCGTGACAGTTGTGGTAGAGCCTGCTGACTATACTGTGGTTCTTGATGAATTGTCAGCCACAGGTGAAACTACTTATGAAACTCGCCAACGTTTGGCAGCCAAGGTTTTCCGTCACACAGCGGCTTATGACGCTTTGATTGCAGAATACTTCACAGCTCAAGTGGGTGAAAGCAAACCTGAAAAGCTCACTTTGACTTATGACCTCAAGCAGGTCATGCGCTATGGGGAAAATCCTCAACAAGACGCGGACTTCTACCAAAAAGCCTTGCCGACAGATTACTCCATTGCTTCAGCCAAACAGCTCAATGGTAAGGAATTATCCTTCAACAATATTCGAGATGCGGACGCTGCCATTCGTATCATCCGTGACTTCAAAGATCGTCCAACTGTTGTGGCTCTCAAACACATGAACCCGTGCGGTATTGGTCAGGCTGATGACATCGAAACTGCTTGGGACTATGCTTATGAGTCTGATCCAGTGTCTATCTTCGGTGGGATTGTCGTTCTCAACCGTGAGGTGGATGCTGCGACAGCTGAGAAGATGCACGGTGTTTTCCTTGAAATCATCATAGCACCAAGCTATACGGACGAAGCGCTAGCCATTTTGACCAACAAAAAGAAAAACTTGCGTATTCTTGCCTTGCCATTTGATGCTCAAGAGGCTAGCGAAGTGGAAGCAGAATACACAGGTGTTGTCGGTGGACTTCTTGTGCAAAATCAAGACGTGGTCAAGGAAATCCCTGCTGACTGGCGAGTGGTGACCAAACGCCAACCAACTGAGACAGAATCGACAGCTCTTGAGTTCGCTTGGAAGGCAATTAAATACGTCAAATCAAACGGTATCATTGTAACTAACGACCACATGACACTTGGTGTTGGTCCAGGTCAAACCAACCGTGTGGCCTCTGTTCGTATTGCCATCGACCAAGCCAAAGACCGTCTGGACGGCGCGGTCCTTGCTTCCGATGCCTTCTTCCCATTTGCGGATAATGTGGAAGAAATCGCCAAAGCAGGAATCAAGGCCATCATCCAGCCAGGTGGGTCTGTCCGTGACCAAGAGTCTATCGAAGCTGCGGATAAATATGGCTTGACCATGGTCTTCACAGGAGTGAGACATTTTAGACATTAAGAACGTTAAAGGGGAAGAAAACAGTTTCTTTCCCTTTTTTGCTTAAAAATGCTTAACGAAACGAGATTAAAACGAACGTTTGTGGTATAATGGTGTTAAATAATTCGCAAAAGAGGTTAAGAAATGAAACTGCTTGTTGTCGGTTCGGGTGGTCGTGAACATGCGATTGCTAAGAAGTTGCTTGAGTCAAAAGAGGTAGAAAAGGTTTTTGTTGCTCCTGGGAATGATGGGATGACTCTGGATGGTTTGGAATTGGTAAATATCTCTATTTCCGAACATTCTAAATTGATTGAGTTTGCAAAATCCAACGATATTGCTTGGACCTTTATAGGGCCAGATGACGCTCTTGCTGCTGGAATTGTAGATGATTTTAACCAGGCAGGGCTTAAGGCTTTTGGTCCGACAAGATTGGCATCTGAGCTGGAGTGGTCCAAGGATTTTGCTAAGGAAATCATGGTCAAATACGGCGTTCCGACAGCAGCCTATGGCACATTTTCAGCTTTCGAGGAAGCCAAGGCATATATCGAAAAGCAGGGTGCGCCTATCGTAGTCAAGGCGGATGGCTTGGCGCTTGGGAAGGGTGTTGTCGTTGCTGAGACAGTCGAGCAAGCGGTCGAAGCTGCTCATGAGATGCTTTTGGACAATAAATTTGGTGACTCAGGTGCGCGTGTGGTTATTGAGGAATTCCTTGATGGAGAGGAGTTCTCCCTCTTTGCCTTTGTCAATGGGGACAAGTTCTACATTATGCCAACAGCGCAAGACCACAAACGTGCCTATGATGGCGATAAGGGGCCTAACACGGGCGGTATGGGTGCCTACGCACCAGTTCCACACTTGTCACAGAGTGTAGTTGATACAGCGGTTAAGACTATTGTCAAGCCAGTCCTTGAGGGCATGATTCAAGAAGGTCGCCCTTATCTGGGTGTCCTTTACGCAGGGCTTATTTTGACAACTGATGGCCCTAAAGTCATCGAGTTCAATGCTCGCTTTGGAGATCCAGAAACGCAAATTATCCTGCCTCGATTAACCTCTGATTTTGCCAAAAATATCACGGATATCCTAGATGGGAAGGAGCCAAATATCACCTGGACAGACAAGGGTGTGACTCTGGGTGTGGTTGTCGCATCCAACGGTTATCCGCTAGACTATGAAAAAGGTGTTGAGTTGCCAGCCAAGACAGAAGGCGACATTATTACCTACTATGCAGGGGCTAAGTTTGCGGAAAATAGCAGAGCACTGCTCTCAAACGGCGGACGTGTCTATATGCTCGTTACCACAGCAGATACTGTCAAAGAAACTCAAGACACCATCTACAGCCAACTCGACAAACAAAAAACAGAAGGCCTTTTCTACCGAACAGATATCGGAAGCAAGGCAATTAGATAAAGATATAAGAAAAAGCGACGCAGTCGCTAAGTACGATAATGGTCGTTTGATTTGCGAGCGTTAGCGAGCTAATATAGAACAATCACCGCCGTTGTGAAAGAACGATTGGATGATAATCCAATCGTTCAGGGAAATTGGAAGACCTTGGGCTTCCAATTTAGGCATGAGACACCTTTGGTGGCTGCTGCCGTCCCTCACAACCTAAGGTGGTTGAAAAAAGAAAGGAAAGAAAAGGAAAAATTATGACTAAACCAGTAATTTCCATCATCATGGGCTCAAAATCCGACTGGGCAACCATGCAAAAAACAGCCGAAGTCCTAGACCGCTTCGGTGTAGCCTACGAAAAGAAAGTTGTTTCTGCCCACCGTACACCTGATCTCATGTTCAAACATGCGGAAGAAGCACGTAGCCGTGGCATCAAGGTTATCATTGCAGGTGCGGGTGGCGCAGCCCACTTGCCAGGAATGGTAGCTGCCAAAACAACCCTTCCTGTCATTGGGGTCCCAGTCAAATCTCGTGCCCTTAGTGGCGTGGATTCACTCTATTCCATTGTGCAGATGCCAGGTGGTGTGCCAGTCGCAACTATGGCTATTGGTGAAGCAGGTGCGACTAACGCAGCCCTCTTCGCTCTCCGTCTCCTCTCAGTAGAGGATCGGGCTATCGCGACAGCGTTGGCAGATTTTGCAGAAGAACAAGGAAAAATTGCAGAGGAGTCTACTAATGAGCTCATCTAAAACAATTGGAATTATTGGTGGTGGTCAGCTGGGTCAGATGATGGCTATTTCTGCTATCTACATGGGTCATAAGGTTATCGCGTTGGATCCTGCTGCAGATTGCCCGGCCTCTCGCGTGGCGGAAATCATAGTGGCTCCTTATAATGACGTGCATGCTCTGCGTCAGTTGGCGGAGCGATGCGATGTCCTCACCTATGAGTTTGAAAATGTCGATGCTGACGGTTTGGATGCTGTCATCAAGGAGGGACAACTCCCTCAAGGGACAGACCTACTCCGTATTTCTCAAAATCGTATCTTTGAAAAGGACTTTCTTTCAAATAAAGCTCAAGTCACTGTGGCCCCTTACAAGGTCGTAAATTCTAGCAATGACTTGGCTAATATCGACCTGTCTAAAAACTATGTCCTCAAGACGGCAACTGGTGGCTACGATGGGCATGGACAAAAGGTCATTCACTTGGAAGCAGACTTGGAAGAAGCCTATGCGTTAGCTGACTCAGCAGACTGTGTATTGGAAGAATTTGTCAACTTTGACCTTGAAATTTCTGTCATTGTATCAGGAAATGGCAAGGACATGACAGTTTTCCCAGTTCAGGAAAATATCCACCAAAACAACATTCTGTCTAAGACCATTGTGCCTGCTCGCATTTCAGCAAGTTTAGCAGCCAAGGCCAAAGCTATGGCGGTTCGAATCGCAGAACAGCTCAAGTTGTCTGGAACCCTCTGTGTAGAAATGTTTGCGACAGCTGATGATATTATTGTCAATGAGATTGCCCCACGTCCACACAATTCAGGTCACTACTCCATTGAAGCCTGCGACTTCTCTCAGTTTGATACCCATATTCTAGGCGTTCTGGGAGCACCATTACCAGCCATCAAACTACATGCTCCAGCCGTCATGCTCAATGTCCTCGGCCAACACGTCGAGGTCGCTGAAAAGTATGTCGCAGAAAATCCAAGCACCCACCTCCACATGTATGGTAAAATAGAAGCGAAGCACAACCGCAAGATGGGACATGTCACTTTGTTTAGTGATGTGCCAGATAGTGTGGATGAGTTTGGGAAAGGGATAGATTTTTAGGACAAGTCTATGATACAAATTATCGTTAACGCTTTTGTTGAAAAGGATAAGACTGGAGCAGTCGTGGAAGTCTTGTATGCTAGTGCTGACCAGAATAAGGTACAAGCTAAATATGAAGAACTAGCTACACAATACCCTGAAAACTACTTAGCTATCTATAGTTTACCGCTGGATACGGATTTGAATACACTAGATCACTATCCGTCTGTGTTTATTGAGAAAGAGGAGTTTGAGGAGTCCTCTAACTTGAGTCCTTAAGAAAATGAAAGATAGGTGAAAGAAAATATGAAATACTACGCTGTAAAGTTAGGCAGACAAACTGGAATTTTTGAGACATGGGGAGAAGCAGAAGCACAAGTTAAAGGATTTCCTAATGCAAAGTTTAAATCTTTCTCTTCGTTTGAGGAGGCTAAATCTTATCTTGAAGATTCTAATCAGAGCCAATCGAGTAATCTAGTTGAGTATGAAGTTTATGTAGATGGTTCGTTTGATAGAAATACAAATACATACGGTTCAGGTGTTGTCATTACCAAGGAGAATGAAGTAATAAAAAAAATTTCATTTTCGGGTTCTGATGAAAAATATATTGAAAGTTATCAGATTGCAGGAGAGGTAAAGGCAGCTCTGCGAGCTATGGAATGGGCTATTGACAATCATATTTCGAGGATTGCAATTTTCTATGACTACGAGGGGATTAAGTCGTGGGCTGTAGGTGAGTGGAAGACAAATAAGTCGGTTTCAAGAGATTATAAAGTTAAATATGATAGTTTATCATCACAAGTAAAAGTTTATTTTAACAAGGTTAAAGCGCATAGTGGTGTAAAGTTTAACGAATTAGCAGATCAATTAGCGAAAAGAGCAATAAAAGAAGGTGATTCTAATACTAATGATAACTTATCTGATAATCAATTAGGCATAGAATTTTATAACTATTTAATTTCAAGTGATGAGAACGATAAAAAAGATAATATCATTTATTATAACGAGTTTATGATTAGTGATAAAAAGATTCTTAAATTTATTAAGAATATCTGGAAACAAGAAGGAAAAAAGGTTGGAGAGATCAAAAACATCTCATATAAATTGAATTTCAATAGTAATATATTGAGTGCAAAAATCGAGGCTAAGGAATCTAAAAATTACGAAATAAAATTTTAGGAGAAATGTAATGAATGATATTTTTAAAAATCTTGATTTAAATAGAGAACAGCTCTTAGAGACTATTAAAGAATTTTTGGCAACTAAGCCGCATTTAGATGCTCAAGTTGCTGATGAATTAGAATTAAAAAATGCAACCCAAGGGCTGTATCGATGTAATATTTCAACAAATAGTGGTACATTTTTCTTAGATATGTTTTATCGTACCGATGGTAAAACGACATTACAAAGTAATAATGGTAATGTCCAGTTTTCAGAATTGAAGATTGAATTATGCCGATATATAGCTAAAAATTGTAAAAAAGGAGTCACCCAAAAAGATAAGAAAGACCCGTGGTTTATTGCAAGGAGCATTAGTTATGAGGATATTGAAAGTGTAATATCTTTAATTAAGGAGTCTTCTTTTTATGAAAGTGAGTTACCTCATTCTGAGGGGAATGGTTTTCCAACCTGGAAATTTAAAGGAGTTCAGAAAGAAACTTTGACAATTACCTATTTTAATAAATTATCGGGAGGTATTGGAAAACTATTATTGCAGGGTAAACCAAAATTATTATTTTTAGAATCTATTGAAATAATAACTCAGTTATTTGAGACAGATGAGATTAGTAATAAGTTAAATGAGAGTGGATTCTTCGAAAGTCATATTGATGATTCAATTATTCAAGATGATATTGCTGATCTAATGTCAAATTCTTTTGATAAATTATCTAGTGATCAATTAAGAAAAACTGTAAAACAAGCTTTGATTTTTAAAAATCTTAAATCTAATTGGGAAGATTATACAGTGTACACTTTTCCAGCTTATCGTGCTTTAGAGGGTCATTTAAGATGGGTTTTAAGCGAGCTTGGTATTGATTGGCTAACTAAGTTAAATTCTAAAGGGCAACCAATGACAACATCATTTTATATGTTTGATAAGGTATCAAGTGAGGGCGAATACAGCTATGTTTTACAATCTTGCTACCATATGAATGTTGAAAATAAATACCCAACTAAAAAAGAACAGTTTCTAACATATATAGGCGAATTGTATCAAATATTGAGTGACGAGAGAAATAGTTATTTCCATTGGAAAAAGTTTGAACCTGGACTTTCTTTAGATGAGACTGCGTTGATTGAAGATGAGGCAACTGCTCGAGATATCATTGTAAATTGTTTGACTAAAATCGAAGAATATTATAGACTATTCTATTAGTATTAAAAATTTAAAGGAGGTAGAAAATGTTTCGCATAGTAGAACTTGAATTGGATAAGTATATGGCAATTGTTTATTCATGTTCTTATGATTCTCCGCTTTCTTATCTCCTTGATATTGAGAAACAGATAAGGGAGTTAGGTATTGGAGATGGCTATATTCTATTTGATACCTTATTAAGTAAAGGAAATATATCTACAAGATTTTTTGAAACAAAATTTGAAGATGGTAAATTTGTTAAGTCATCTTTTCAAAATATTGAAATTACAAAAAAGTCCGAAATTAGAAAAAAAGCTAGTGAATTTTATAGAGAATCAGGGATAAACTTAAACAATTCCTTGCTAACAGAGGTACAGAAAAGAATAATTAACAAAGGATTAGCTCTATAACTTTGCAATATTATATAGGAGAAAAACAATGATCAACCGTTACTCTCGCCCTGAGATGGCGAACATTTGGAGTGAGGAAAATAAATACCGTGCTTGGCTTGAGGTGGAAATCTTAGCTGACGAGGCATGGGCTGAGTTGGGGGAAATCCCTAAGGAAGATGTGGCTTTGATTCGTGAGAAAGCGGACTTTGACATCGACCGTATTTTGGAGATTGAGCAAGAGACTCGTCACGATGTGGTGGCTTTCACGCGTGCGGTTTCTGAGACGCTTGGTGAAGAGCGCAAGTGGGTTCACTATGGTTTGACTTCTACCGACGTGGTAGATACGGCCTACGGTTACCTCTACAAGCAGGCCAACGATATCATCCGTCGTGACCTTGAAAACTTCACCAATATCATCGCTGACAAGGCTAAGGAGCACAAGTTCACCATCATGATGGGTCGTACCCACGGTGTGCACGCTGAGCCTACAACTTTTGGTCTTAAATTGGCGACTTGGTATAGCGAAATGAAGCGCAATATCGAGCGTTTCGAGCATGCGGCTGCTGGAGTGGAAGCTGGCAAGATTTCTGGCGCGGTTGGTAACTTTGCCAACATCCCACCATTTGTAGAGCATTACGTCTGCGACAAGCTTGGCATCCGTGCTCAAGAAATCTCTACACAGGTCCTTCCTCGTGACCTTCACGCTGAGTACTTTGCAGTTCTTGCTAGCATCGCGACTTCCATCGAGCGTATGGCAACGGAAATCCGTGGTCTCCAAAAATCAGAACAACGCGAAGTGGAAGAATTCTTTGCCAAAGGGCAAAAAGGGTCTTCAGCAATGCCTCACAAACGCAACCCAATCGGTTCTGAGAACATGACAGGTCTTGCGCGTGTTATCCGCGGGCATATGATTACAGCCTATGAAAACGTTGCTCTCTGGCACGAACGCGACATTTCCCACTCATCAGCTGAGCGTATCATCACACCAGATACTACCATTTTGATTGACTACATGCTCAACCGTTTTGGAAATATTGTCAAGAACTTGACGGTCTTCCCAGAAAACATGATCCGCAACATGAACTCAACCTTCGGTCTGATCTTTAGCCAACGCGCCATGTTAACCCTGATTGAAAAAGGCATGACCCGTGAGCAAGCTTATGACTTGGTGCAACCAAAAACAGCCTACTCTTGGGACAATCAAGTAGACTTTAAACCACTTCTAGAAGCAGATCCAGAAGTAACATCACGCCTCACACAAGAAGAAATCGACGAAATCTTCAACCCTGCATACTATACCAAACGAGTGGATGATATCTTTGAACGTCTTGGACTTGGTGATTAATTAAAAAATAAACAGCGAGCTTTAATTTCGCTGTTTATTTTTGTATCTAAAAGGCTTAGTCTTCTTTTCTTTTAGTGAGTCCATAGGCTGCTAGTGTGGCCATGAGTCCTGCTGCGACCAAGCCTGCAGAGTCTTGACTTCCTGTTGCAGGGAGTTGTTGTTCTTCTGCTTTTGCTCTGGTTGGTTGGCTTGGGATTTCTAGTTTTGGTTTGTCTTCAGCAATAGCGGCTTGTCCGTTTTCATCGCCTACATGTGTTACTAGAGTACCGACTTCAACCACTTGGTTCACAGCTTCTTTGGTTACCTGACTATCAAGGATTGTTTCGGTTGTTTTTCCATTTTCAGTAAGGACAGAGATGTAATGAGTTCGTTCACCTTTGACTCCTGCTGTGACAATGTTTTCCTGACCAGCTGGGAGGTTAGGATTTTCTTTCTTGATAACTTCAAATAGGATTTCTTCAGTTCTTATGATGAGTTCTGGTCTGGTTTCAACATTGGCAGCCACTTCATTTTCATCTAGGCTTCCTGAGTGAGTTGCAGCTGGTTTGAGACCTAAGCGAGCGGATTTTAGTTTGGCTACAAGTGTGTCAAGCTCAGCTTGTTTATTACGATTGAGGTTGTAATTTAGAGCTGTTTTAGCTGCACTTAGGGCATCCAAGCTTTCCTTGCTGTATCCTTCTAAGTTTTCAGGAATTTGTGCGATTTCTTCGCGGAGAGCATTATAATTAGCACGGAAGTAGTCTTTGTTGTGGTCTGCAAAGGCAGTCATAAGTTCAAAGATTTCTTCCTCCTTGTACTCAGCGCTTGGTCTATCTGCCCAGATAGCAAGCATACTTCCGACTGTTGGAAGGTCTACTTCAGGATATTTGGTAGAAGCTAGTTGATTGAATGGTGTTTTTCCAGTATTCTCAATAGCTTTTTTGAGGAAACCACCACCATCTTCTGGTTTTTGACCGAGAATGTAGTACCAGTCACCGTTGGTATTCAAGAACTTATAACCCTTGCTTGCTAGGTATTGAGGTGATGCGAGGTTGTAGCCCCACCAGCCTTTAGACCAGTAAGAAATCAAGACATCTTTGTCAAACTGAACATCGTCCTTGTCCTCATAGTAGAAGCCATCGTTGAAGGCCATTGGTTGAAGCCCTCTTTCTTTGGCCATGGCAGCGAGGGTGTTGGCATATTCGGCAAACTTGCTATAGAGTTGATACCATTTGAGGTAGTACCAGCCTTGGGCACTAGTCGCATCGTTAGCGTATTCGTCAGTACCAAAGTTGAAAATCTTTGTTTTTCCTGCAAAGAAGTCCATGTATTTACCGATGAGGGCTTTTACAAAGTTCATCGCTTCTTCGTTTCTCAAGTCCATAGTTGTTTTAGAGACTTTGTCAAAGTGGGCTTGAGGATTTTTAATACCCAATTTTTCCATGGCAACCAGCATAGCATCCATGTGACCTGGGCTGTTGATAGCTGGGATGAGACCGATACCCTTAGATTTAGCGTATTCAATTAATTCTGCCACTTCTGCCTGTGTAAGTGCAGTCCCGTTTGGATCGTCGTAGTAAGTTTTTGTTCCTTGGATGATGGCATTTTTGACATCATCACTTGCATAGGTTTTTCCGTTGGCAGTGATGGTCATATCATCGAGTAGGAAGCGAAGTCCATCATTTCCTAGAAGGAGGTGGACATCAGAGTAGCCGAGCTCGCTGGCCTTATCTACGATGCGTTTGAGTTGGTCAAGAGTAAAGTATTTGCGTCCAGCATCGATTGAAATCACCTTGTTTTTAGCAAGTTTTTCAACCTCACGTTTAGCATCTTCTTCTTTTTGAGCTTCTGGTGTGAAGGTTAAATTGCTGACTGCTTCTTGAAGTTTTACGATTGCTTGGTCAATCGTGTCTTGTTGGGCACGGCTGAGGTTACTATCAAGCGAACGGATAGCTTTTACCGCTTCATTAATTGCTGAGACACTTTCTGCAGTATAACGGTTAAGGTCTTTTGGTACCTCGTTAAGTGCTTGATCTGCAGACTCATAATCAGCTGCAAAGTATTCAGCATTAGAATTTGCGAATTGACGCATGAGTTTGAAGAGGCGTGACGGTGAATAACGTGCAGATGGAGTGTCAGCCCAAACAGCTACCATACCACCGATGAATGGAATAGTTGCTCCGTCGGATTTTGGTACCGAAGTGATTGGAGTGTTCTTGATACCGTTTAATCCCTGATCAAGGTTGTACCAACCTTGGCCATCTGCATTTCGCCCAAGAACATAGTACCAAGCATCGTTAGTGTTTAGGATTTGGTGCCCTTTTTCTACTAGCAGTTTAGAAGAAGCGACATCGTAGCCTCCCCAACCACCAGTCCACATTGAAACGATGATATCTTTGTCGAAAGTTCCGAAGCTAGTATCACTATTGTAGTAAATACCATCATTGAAGGCCATTGGTTTTAGACCGTGCGATTTTACAATACGAGCTAGGTCATTGGCGTAGGCAATAAATTTTTCATATCCTTTTACAGGGTAGCCTTCGTTTGGATAGTATTTATCAGCTTGAAGAACGCTCCAACCTTTAGCGTTTGTTGCATCATTGGCATATTCATCAAGTCCGATGTTGAAGATTTCAGTCTTTTTCGCGAAATAAGCAGCATATTTATCGATAAGGGCTTTTGTAAAAGCGACTGCTTGTTCGTTGTCAAGATCTACGGTACGGGCTGATTCCTTCCCGAAATAGCTAAAGTTAGGGTTTTGGATTCCCAATTCTTTCATGGCATTGAGAATAGCATCCATGTGACCGGGACTATTTACTGTTGGGATGAGACCGATACCTTTATCTTTGGCATAGTTAATCAGGTCTGTCATTTGACTTTCTGTTAAGTGATTGCCGTTTGGATCGTTGTAATAATCATTTGTACCTTTTTCAATGGCACGTTTGACATCGTCACTGGCATAGGTCTTGCCGTTAGCTGTGATGCTCATATCGTCCAATATGAAGCGGAGTCCATCATTTCCAACTAATAGGTGTAAATCAGTGTAGCCATAATGTTTCGCTTTGTCGATGATTTCCTTTAGTTGCTCTGGTGAGAAATATTTACGTCCAGCATCAATAGAAACAATTTTCTTTTTCGCTAGTTTTTCATTAGTTTGAGTGGCACGTTCAGTAGTCGGAGCGAGTACAGCAGGAGTAGCAGGCTCGTTTTTCTTCTCAGTATTAGCAATCTCTGCGCTTTTTTCTACTTGAGTTGTGTTTTCTACTTCCGTAGTAGGAGCTGGGCTGGTATGTTCTGTTACTACTGGTGCTACCGCATTGTCTGTTTTTGGAACAACTGTGTTAACAGTATCTTTTTTAGTTTTAACTTCCTCTTTTATAGTTTTATCAGCTTGTTTTACAAGTTTTTCTTCTTTATCTTGAATTGGTGCTTCTGATGCTTGTGGGCTATCCGGCACAGCTTGCAAAGTTTCAGTAGCTTTTGGTGCTGGTGTGAGTCCATCTGCAGATACGACTTGCGCACTGAAGGTAAATCCTATCAGTACAGAAGCTGCTCCGACTGCATACTTGCGAATCGAGAAACGCTGTTTCTTGTCTAGTTTCATGATAAAACCTCCTTGATACAACTATTTTGATAACGTTTACATAAAACCAATTTAATTTTATTATCTATATAGTAAAAAGTCAAGCAAGTTTATATAATAATTATAACAAGCGGAGTAAATCATAAAATTTTGGAAGTAACAATTTATATGGGGAGGTAAAATCAAGGAAAAATCAGTAATTTTTAACTTGTTTTTAGTAAAAGTGCTACAAATAAATATATTTAACAGCGTTTTTATAGTCGTTTTTTCGTGCTATAATACATAGAAAAAAGCCCAAGCACTTAGGCTCAAGCTTTTCTTAGTGATCACGGTCACATGAAATGAATTTGATTTTATAATAATCCGCTCGTTTATAAGTTTCGCTGTATGCGAGAACTTGGCCAGTAGATTCTAGCCTAGTAGTCTTGGTTTGTAAAACTGTTGGGAATTGCTCATCGACTCCGAGGGCCGAAGCCGCATGTTCTGGAGTTGGAAATGTGATTTCATTGATTTCTTCAAAATGTTCATCATTCATGTGAATGTGGTAATCTGATTTGAAACGGTTATAGATAGAACTATAATATTCAAGATTTGGATAATTTGCGTTGATGTATTGTTCTGGAATGTAAGATGTGTGGTAGATGTATACAACACCATTCGTTTCGCGTACGCGTTCAATCTTGTAGTAGAACTGGTCACCACGTAGTCCAAGTTTTTCTAAGTAGTTTAATTTGTTGCCACGTTCAATAGAAAGGACAGTAACTTTATCATCTTTAGTTTCAAAAACTTCTACATCTGAAAACTCTACGAGTTTGTGTTTGCGTGCGCGTGAAACGAATGTACCCTTTCCTTGTTGACGGACAATATAGCCATCTTTGGCAAGATCGTTTAAGGCGCGGACAACGGTTATAGAACTTACATCATACATTGCAATCAATTCAGCTTCAGTGTAGAATTTATCTCCACTGGCAAATTGACCAGAAATGATTTTATTCTTTAACTCATCTTTAATATATTGATACTTTGGAATTGCCATGTTTTCACCTCGATTTTCCTTTTCCACTAAAAATTTTACCATAAAATTGAAAAGAATAGTAGAGTTTTGAATAAAAAAATTAGAATAATAGGGTATAAGGTTAATTTACCTCGAAATTAATAGAAAAACATACATTTTTATACATGGTTTTTAAAGGATGCTATTGTTATGAATTAGAGATTTTTATAAGTTTTTTGTGTAAAAGTTAGTTAAAAATGAAAAAAATTGTGAAAACCTATTGACAAATGCAGGATATTGAGATATATTTACTATATCAACAAATGAAAGCGTGAACTTTAATTGTCAGAAGGTAATAATATGACACGATTTGAGATTAGGGACGATTTCTATTTAGATGGGAAACCGTTCAAGATTTTGTCTGGCGCCATTCATTATTTTAGGATTCCGCCAGAAGATTGGTCTCATTCGCTCTACAACTTGAAGGCTCTTGGTTTTAACACGGTAGAGACTTACGTTGCTTGGAATCTACACGAACCCCGTGAGGGTGAGTTTAACTTTGAAGGAGCTCTGGATTTGGAGAGATTTCTCCAAACAGCACAAGATTTAGGCCTCTATGCTATTGTACGTCCGTCACCATTTATCTGTGCGGAGTGGGAATTCGGTGGCTTACCAGCTTGGCTTTTAACCAAGAATATGCGAATTCGCTCATCCGACCCAGCATATATCGAGGCAGTTGGTCGTTACTATGATCAATTATTGCCAAGATTGGTTCCACATTTATTGGACAATGGTGGCAATATACTCATGATGCAGGTTGAAAATGAGTATGGTTCTTACGGAGAAGATAAGGCTTATCTGAGAGCCATTCGGCAGTTGATGGAAGATCGTGGCGTAACCTGTCCCCTCTTTACATCAGATGGGCCTTGGAGAGCTACTCTGAAAGCGGGAACCTTAATTGAAGATGACCTCTTTGTAACAGGAAACTTTGGTTCTAAGGCACCTTACAATTTTTCACAGATGCAGGAATTCTTTGATGAATATGGTAAGAAATGGCCACTCATGTGTATGGAGTTCTGGGATGGTTGGTTCAATCGTTGGAAAGAACCGATTATCACACGGGATCCCAAAGAGTTGGCAGATGCAGTTCGAGAAGTTTTGGAGCAAGGTTCCATCAATCTATACATGTTCCATGGTGGTACAAACTTTGGTTTCATGAATGGTTGCTCGGCTCGAGGGACCTTGGACTTGCCACAAGTCACATCATATGATTACGATGCCCTTCTGGATGAAGAAGGAAATCCAACGGCTAAGTACTTGGCAGTCAAGAAGATGATGGCAACACATTTTCCAGAGTATCCGCAGTTGGAACCGCTCTATAAGGAAAGTATGAAAGTGAATGCTATTCCACTAGTTGAAAAAGTTTCCTTGTTTGAAACCTTGGATAGCTTATCTAGTCCAGTAGAAAGCCTTTATCCTCAAAAGATGGAGGAGTTGGGACAAAGTTATGGCTATCTACTCTATCGAACAGAAACAAACTGGGATGCAGAAGAAGAAAGACTTCGTATCATTGATGGTCGGGATAGGGCTCAGCTTTATATCGATGGTCAGTGGGTTGAAACCCAATATCAAACCGAGATTGGGGAAGATATTTTTTATCAAGGTAAAAAGAAAGCGCTATCTAGACTGGATATCTTGGTAGAAAATATGGGGCGTGTCAACTATGGGCACAAGTTCTTAGCGGATACGCAACGTAAGGGAATTCGGACAGGGGTTTGTAAGGATTTGCATTTCTTACTAAACTGGAAACACTATCCACTCCCACTAGATAATCCTGAGAAAATTGATTTTTCAAAAGGATGGACAGAAGGACAACCAGCCTTTTACGCTTATGACTTTACAGTCCAAGAGCCAAAAGATACTTACCTAGACTTGTCTGAGTTTGGTAAGGGAGTTGCCTTTGTCAATGGGCAGAATCTAGGACGTTTTTGGAATGTCGGCCCAACACTCTCGCTTTATATCCCTCATAGCTATCTCAAGGAAGGTGCCAACCGCATCATCATCTTTGAAACAGAGGGTGAATATAAAGAAGAGATTCATTTAACTCGTAAACCTACACTAAAACACATAAAGGGGGAAAATTTATGACAATTGTAGGATGCCGTATCGATGGACGTTTGATCCACGGACAAGTAGCCAATCTTTGGGCTGGAAAACTAAATGTTTCACGTATTATGGTTGTGGATGACGAAGTTGTCAACAACGACGTTGAAAAGAGTGGTTTGAAACTAGCGACACCACCAGGTGTGAAATTGAGTATTTTGCCAATTGAAAAAGCGGCAGCCAATATTCTTGCTGGTAAATACGATAGCCAACGTCTCTTTATCGTTGCTCGTAAACCAGACCGTTTCCTTGGTTTGGTAGAAGCAGGTGTACCACTTGAAACTCTCAATGTTGGGAATATGTCTCAAACACCAGAAACTCGCGCCATCACACGTTCTATCAACGTAGTGGATAAGGATGTGGAAGACTTCCACAAACTGGCAGAAAAAGGTGTTAAACTTACTGCTCAAATGGTTCCAAATGATCCAGTTTCAGACTTTTTGAGCTTATTAAAATAGGAAAAAATTTTTAGGAGGTCATTGTTATGATACAATGGTGGCAAATTTTACTTCTCACTTTGTACTCAGCTTATCAAATCTGTGATGAGTTGACGATCGTTTCATCTGCAGGTTCCCCTGTATTTGCTGGTTTCATTACTGGTTTAATCATGGGAGATGTGACTACTGGTCTGCTTATCGGTGGTAACTTGCAACTGTTCGTTCTTGGGGTTGGTACCTTCGGTGGTGCTTCTCGTATCGACGCAACTTCTGGTGCGGTTCTTGCGACAGCCTTCTCTGTTTCACAAGGAATTGATACAGCACTTGCGATTACAACAATCGCTGTGCCAGTAGCAGCTCTCTTGACTTACTTCGACGTTCTTGGACGTATGACTACTACCTTCTTCGCTCACCGTGTGGATGCTGCAATCGAACGCTTTGACTACAAAGGAATCGAACGCAACTACTTGCTTGGTGCGATTCCTTGGGCTCTATCTCGTGCCCTTCCAGTCTTCTTCGCGCTTGCCTTTGGTGGTGCCTTCGTACAATCAGTTGTAGACTTCGTTAAAGAATACCAATGGGTTGCAGATGGTTTGACACTTGCAGGACGTATGCTTCCAGGTCTTGGATTTGCAATCTTGCTTCGTTACCTTCCAGTTAAACGTAACCTTCACTACCTTGCTATGGGATTTGGTTTGACAGCTATGTTGACTGTTCTTTACTCATATGTAACAGGTCTTGGTGGCGCTGTTGCTGGTATCGTAGGTACTCTACCTAAAGATGTTGCTGAAAAAATTGCTTTTGTCAACAACTTTAAAGGTTTGTCTATGATTGGTATCTCTATCGTAGGTATCTTCCTTGCAGTGCTTCACTTCAAAAATAGCCAAAAAGTAGCTGTGGTAGCACCTTCTACACCATCAGAAAGTGGGGAAATCGAAGATGACGAATTCTAATTACAAACTTACAAAAGAAGATTTTAATCAAATCAACAAACGTAGCTTGTTTACTTTCCAATTAGGTTGGAACTACGAACGTATGCAAGCTTCTGGTTACCTTTACATGATCTTGCCTCAATTGCGTAAAATGTATGGGGATGGAACTCCTGAATTGAAAGAAATGATGAAAGTTCATACTCAATTCTTCAATACTTCACCATTCTTCCACACAATTATCGCTGGTTTTGACCTTGCTATGGAAGAAAAAGATGGTGTGGGTTCAAAAGATGCCGTTAACGGTATCAAGACAGGTTTGATGGGACCATTCGCTCCTCTTGGAGATACTATCTTTGGTTCACTTGTACCTGCTATCATGGGTTCTATCGCAGCAACTATGGCTATCGCTGGCCAACCATGGGGTATCTTCCTTTGGATCGCAGTTGCAGTAGCGTATGACATCTTCCGTTGGAAACAATTGGAATTTGCCTACAAAGAAGGGGTTAACCTTATCAACAACATGCAAAGTACTTTGACAGCTTTGATTGACGCTGCATCTGTACTTGGTGTCTTCATGATGGGTGCTCTTGTAGCAACAATGATCAACTTTGAAATTTCTTACAAATTGCCAATCGGTGAAAAGATGATTGACTTCCAAGACATCTTGAACCAAATCTTCCCACGTTTGCTTCCAGCAATCTTTACTGCCTTTATCTTCTGGTTGCTTGGTAAGAAAGGTATGAACTCTACTAAAGCTATCGGTATTATTATCGTACTTGCTTTGGCTCTTTCTGCCTTTGGTAAATTTGTACTTGGAATGGGCGCATAATTTATGGCTAAATCATTAATTTTGGTGAGTCATGGTCGCTTCTGTGAAGAACTTAAAGGTAGCACTGAAATGATCATGGGTCCACAAGACAACATTCATGCAGTGGCTCTTCTTCCAGAAGATGGCCCAGAAGAATTTACTGCAAAATTTGAAGCTGCTATTGAAGGATTAGATGATTTCCTAGTCTTTGCGGATCTTCTCGGTGGAACACCATGTAACGTGGTAAGCCGTTTGATTATGGAAGGTCGTGACATCGAACTTTACGCAGGGATGAATCTTCCAATGGTGATTGAATTCATCAATGCGAGCCTTACAGGTGCAGATGCGGACTATAAGAACCGTGCTGCAGAAAGCATTGTGAAAGTTAATGACCTGTTAGCTGGCTTCGATGATGATGAAGATGAATAATACTCTTCGAAAATCTCTTTAAACCATACTAGTGTCGCCTTGCCGTAGGTATAAGTTACTGACTTCGTCAGTTCTATCTACAACCTCAAAACAGTGTTTTGAGCTGACTTCGTCAGTCTTATCTGGCAACCTCAAAGCAGTGCTTTGAGCAACCTGCGGCTAGTTTCCTAGTTTGCTCTTTGATTTTCATTGAGTATACGATGTGACAACGTGAAAATCGTTAGAGCATTTTATATAGAATATACATGGGAATGGGGCTTACTCCCATTCCCATATTTGATAGAAAAAGAGGAACTCAATGCTACATTATACAAAAGAAGACTTGATTGAATTGGGTGCAGAAATCACTACACGTGAAATCTACCAACAGCCTGATGTATGGAAAGAAGCTTTTGAATCTTATCAAGCAAAACGTGAAGAAATTGCAGCCTTTCTACAAGGGATTGCTGATAAACATGACTATATCAAGGTTATCTTGACAGGTGCTGGGACTTCTGCTTATGTGGGAGATACCTTGGTACCTTACTTTAAGGAAGTCTATGACGAACGCAAGTGGAATTTCAATGCTATTGCGACCACAGATATTGTTGCCAATCCAGAAACTTATTTGAAAAAAGATGTGGCGACTGTCCTTGTATCTTTTGCTCGTAGTGGGAACTCACCTGAAAGTGTGGCGACTGTTGAGTTGGCCAAAGCCTTGGTGGATGAGCTTTATCAAGTGACGATTACTTGTGCAGCAGATGGTAAATTGGCTCTCCAAGCTCATGGAGATGACCGCAATCTTTTGCTTTTGCAACCAGCTGCTTCTAATGATGCTGGCTTTGCCATGACCTCTAGCTTTACGTCTATGATGTTAACAGCTCTCTTGGTCTTTGATCCTACAGAATTTGCTGTGAAAGCTGAACGTTTTGAAGTTGTATCTAGTCTTGCACGTAAAGTTTTAGACAATGCAGAAGATGTCAAAGAGCTTGTTGATTTAGACTTTAACCGTGTCATCTACCTTGGTGCGGGTCCTTACTTTGGACTTGCTCATGAAGCTCAGCTCAAGATTTTGGAACTAACTGCTGGTCAAGTTGCGACTATGTATGAAAGTCCAGTCGGGTTCCGTCACGGTCCAAAATCTCTTATCAACGAAGATACAGTTGTTTTGGTCTTTGGTACAACGACAGACTACACTCGTAAGTACGACTTGGACTTGGTTCGTGAAGTTGCTGGTGACCAGATTGCTCGTCGTGTTGTGCTTTTGAGTGATCAAGCCTTTGGTCTTGAAAATGTCAAAGAAGTGGCACTTGGTTGTGGCGGTGTCTTGAATGATATTTATCGTGTCTTCCCATACATCGTTTATGCCCAACTCTTTGCCCTATTGACTTCACTCAAGGTAGAAAATAAACCAGATACACCGTCTCCTACAGGTACAGTAAACCGTGTGGTACAAGGTGTTATCATCCACGAATATCAAAAGTAATACTCTTCGAAAATCAAATTCAAACTACGTCAGCTTCGCCTTGCCGTATAGATGTTACTGACTTCGTCAGTTCTATCTACAACCTCAAAGCAGTGCTTTGAGCTAACTTCGTCAGTTCTATCTACAACCTCAAAGCAGTGCTTTGAGCAGCCTGTGGCTAGCTTCCTAGTTTGCTCTTTGATTTTCATTGAGTATAAGGTAGTGTTTATGAATTCTTGACAAGAGGATTTGTAAATTATCAGATAAACCATAGATTGTCAGTAGGCTTTCTATGGTTTGTTTGCTTGAGAGAAATAGTAAAAGGAGAATAGAATGAAAGCATACACAGAGCGTGTATTTGGAAATGTTGAGAGACAAGATATTTTGGCCTATCGCTTTGAAACTGACGGTGGCTACCAGCTTGAGGTTATGACTTATGGTGCGACCATCTTGCGCTATGTTACACCTGACAAGGATGGACATTTTGCCAACGTTATCTTGGGATTTGATGACTTTGATAGCTATGTGGGCAATAGTCCTAAGCATGGAGCGAGCGTAGGTCCTGTGGCAGGTCGTATTGCAGGTGCGACCTTTGAGCTCAATGGCAAGACTTATGACCTTGAAGTCAACAATGCTAGCAACTGTAACCACAGTGGTTCAACTGGTTGGGATTCTAGCTTGTTTGAACTAGTTGAAGTGAGCGACCATGGCTTGACCCTCTACACAGAACGTACAGATGGGACAGGAGGATTTCCTGGAAATCTCAAGATTTGGATCAGTTACCACTTGGAAGAAACTGGTGCCTATGAAATCAGCTACAAGGTAATGACCGATCAGGATACGCTGGTCAATCCGACCAACCACAGCTATTTCAACTTGTCTGGTGACTTCACGCAGACGATTGACCGTCATGTCTTCCAGTTAAATACTGAGGGGATTTACCCAATTGCTCCCGACGGTGTTCCTGCCAAAACTCCAGATGCCAATCGTGATGTGGTCAAACACATCTACAATGGTGCCTTGTTGAAAGACATTTTTGCAGAAGAAGATGAGCAAATCCAGCTGGTATCTGGTTTGGATCACCCATTTGCCCTTCCTGCAGGCCATGACAATGCTGGATTCCTTTATGACCAAAACTCAGGTCGCTTCCTGCTTTTCAAGACAGAGGCTCCTTGCTTTGTGGTCTACACAGCAAACTTTGTGGATGAGAGTGTCATCATAGGAGGTCAGCCAATGGTACAGCACAATGGGATTGCCCTTGAAGCGCAAGCTTTACCAGATGCCATTCACAGTGACCTCAAAGACCAAGTCATTCTTAAAGCTGGTCAAACCTTTACCAGTAAGACACGTTATGAACTTGTTGTGAAATAAAAAAAGCTGGTCAAAAAGTCTTTAAAATTAAAATAACGCATCATATCAGGTGTTGAAACTGGGGTGCTTTTTTCTCCTCAGTTCCTCAACTTCCTCTTGACACTCGGTCAGCTTTTGATACAATAGTACAAAATTAGAGGAGGTGAGTTATGATTCAGAAACATGCGATTCCTATTTTAGAGTTTGATGATAATCCTCAGGCGGTTATCATGCCTGATCACGAGGGGCTGGATTTGCATTTGCCCAAGAAGTGTGTCTATGCTTTTTTAGGTGAGGAGATTGACCGCTATGCGAGGGAAGTAGGGGCGGATTGTGTCGGCGAATTCGTTTCAGCCACCAAGACCTATCCAGTCTATGTCGTTAACTACAAGGACGAGGAACTTTGTTTGGCTCAGGCTCCTGTTGGTTCAGCTCCAGCAGCCCAGTTTATGGATTGGTTGATTGGCTATGGTGTGGAGCAGATTATTTCCACTGGAACCTGTGGTGTGCTGGCTGATATAGAAGAAAATGCCTTTCTAGTCCCTGTTCGCGCTCTGCGAGATGAAGGAGCCAGTTACCACTATGTGGCACCTTCTCGTTATATGGAAATGCAGCCAGAGGCTATTGCTGCCATTGAGCGAGTTTTGGTTGATAGAGGGATTCCTTATGAAGAAGTCATGACCTGGACGACAGATGGTTTTTACCGAGAAACGGCTGAAAAGGTGGCTTATCGCAAGGAAGAAGGCTGTGCTGTTGTGGAGATGGAGTGTTCTGCGCTCGCGGCAGTAGCCCAACTGCGTGGGGTTCTCTGGGGAGAATTGTTGTTCACAGCTGATTCCTTAGCAGACTTGGACCAGTACGATAGTCGTGACTGGGGTTCAGAAGCTTTAGAGAAGGCCTTGGAACTCTGCCTTGAGATAGCCTCTAAGTTCTAGCTACTCTTCTTCTTTTTATGGTACAATGGATGTATGTTATTCAAATTATTTGTGAAAAAAATTGAAAGAGCCTTGGGCGGACTTTCGCCAGCTCGTCGCATCTTTTTAAGTTTCGCTGGAGTTATTTTTATAGGCTCTCTTCTTTTGAGTTTGCCTTTTGTTCAGGTGAGTGGTTCGCAGGCTACTTATTTTGACCATCTTTTTACGACGGTGTCCATGGTCTGTGTGACTGGCCTTTTTACGCAACCGGTAGCTACTACCTATAATGTCTGGGGACAGTTGATTTGTATGCTCTTGATCCAGATTGGTGGTCTGGGGCTCATGACCTTTATCGGGATTTTTTATATCCAAGGCAAGCAAAAGCTTAGTCTGCGTAGTCGTGAAACCATTCAGGAGAGTTTTAGTTATGGGGAAAGTAAGTCTTTGAAGTCTTTTATGCGTTCCATCTTTTTGACGACTTTTCTGGTGGAGGGTTTGGGTGCCTTTCTACTAAGTTTCCGTTTTATTCCTGAGTTTGGCTGGGGACGAGGCATTTTTACCTCTATCTTTTTAGCTATTTCAGCCTTTTGTAATGCTGGTTTTGATAATTTCGG
The DNA here is from genome assembly GCF_009496155.1 of Streptococcus mitis. Classification (GTDB taxonomy): domain Bacteria; phylum Bacillota; class Bacilli; order Lactobacillales; family Streptococcaceae; genus Streptococcus; species Streptococcus mitis_BQ. The sequence continues at coordinate 8,091 of NZ_WIJP01000013.1, read as the reverse complement.
CAGTAGCAGTTTAGTTGCTTTTCAGACGGATCCCTTGATCAATCTGGTCATTGCTGGCTTGATTATCACGGGTGGTCTCGGCTTTATGGTCTGGTTTGACTTGGCAACCCAGTTTGACAAGAAGAAAAAACGCCGTCTGCGTTTCCACACCAAGCTGGTTCTCTTCTTGACTGCAGGGATCTTGCTGTTTGGGACAGTATCCACACTCTTTACGGAGTGGCACAATCCAGGAACCATTGGTAACCTCAGTATCCCAGAGAAAGTGCTGGTTAGCTTTTTCCAAACCGTCAGCATGAGAACGGCTGGTTTTGCTTCTATTGACTACACTCAAGCTCGGCCTGTGACCCTGTTTATCTATATCCTACAGATGTTTTTGGGTGGGGCGCCTGGAGGAACGGCTGGGGGGCTCAAGATTACGACTTTCTTCGTCTTACTGGTCTTTGCACGTAGTGAATTGCTGGGCTTACCTCATGCCAATGTTGCGCAGAGAACCATTGAGGCTCGCACAGTCCAAAAATCCTTTAGTGTCTTTATTATCTTTTTGATGACCTTCTTGTTGGGCTTGATGTTGCTGGGAATTACGGCAGAAGGAACACCGCGATTTATCTACCTCATGTTTGAGACCATTTCAGCTCTTGCGACAGTTGGGGTAACGGCAAATCTGACGCCAGAACTGGGCAAGTTAGCTCTCAGCATTGTCATGGTGCTCATGTTTATTGGCCGTATCGGTCCCTTGACCTTGCTGGTTAGTCTAGCAGATTACCAGCCTGATAAGAAAGATTTGATTCAGTATATGAAAGCAGATATTAGTATTGGATAAGAAAGGAAGAATGATGTCAGATCGTACGATTGGAATTTTAGGTTTGGGGATTTTCGGGAGTAGTGTCCTAACGGCCCTAGCCAAGCAAGATATGAATATCATTGCCATCGATGACCACGCTGAGCACATCAATCAATTTGAGCCAGTTTTGGCGCGTGGTGTAGTTGGCGATATTACAGATGAGGAACTCCTCAGAACGGCAGGAATTGATACCTGTGATACGGTTGTAGTCGCAACAGGGGAAAATCTGGAATCGAGTGTGCTTGCAGTTATGCATTGTAAGAGTTTGGGAGTACCAAGGGTTATTGCCAAGGTTAAAAGCCAGACAGCTAAGAAGGTGCTAGAAAAAATCGGTGCTGACTCGGTGATCTCACCTGAGTATGAAATGGGGCAGTCCCTAGCGCAGACCATTCTCTTTCATAACAATGTCGATGTCTTTCAACTGGATAAAAATGTGTCTATCGTGGAGATGAAAATTCCGAGTGTTTGGGCAGGTCAAAGCCTAAGCCAGCTGGATCTACGTGGTAAATACAACCTCAATGTCCTAGGATTTCGTGAACAAGAAAATTCACCGCTGGATGTCCAGTTTGGTCCTAATGACCTCTTGAAAGCAGATTCCTATATCTTGGCAGTCATTAACAACCAGTATCTAGATAACTTAGCAGAATTAAATTCCTAAGGAGGGGAATCCCCTCTTTTTTTGATGTTCAAGATAGCAAATAGAGGTAGAAACCCTTATATAGTAAAATGAACCAAAAATAGTACATGATGTGGTATAACCTTCTTATGGCATATTCAATAGATTTTCGTAGAAAAGTTCTCTCTTTTATTGTGAGCGAACAGGTAGTATAACAGAAGCATCACACGTTTTCCAAATCTCACGTAATACCATTTATGGCTGGTTAAAGCTAAAAGAGAAAACAGGAGAGCTAAACCATCAAGTAAAAGGAACAAAACCAAGAAAGGTTGATAGAGATAGACTTAAAAACTATCTTACTGACAATCCAGACGCTTATTTGACTGAGATAGCTACTGAATTCGGATGTCACCCAACTACCATTCGCTAGTGGATTGAAACCAAAATAGTACACCACAGCTGCTAAAACATTTTTAGAAATTAATTTAACTTTTCTAATTGATTTGTTCAAATCTTATTTCAATCTACTATAAAACCCAACCAAAATTTATTTTGGCTGGGTTTATTTGATATTCTTTACAATCTCATTAAATGAAGATATAATTTTTCCTTGCTTATCTTTGGGTAATTTTATTAAGTTTTCAAAAAGTACTTCAGAAGAATCTTCTCGATCTGATTCAAATGATTGTAGATTGAAGAACTCCTCGACCGTTAGATTTAGGGCTTTGATTACGGATTCAAGAGTTTTTATCTTAAAATCATACTTCATGTTTTCTATATTTTGAATCGCTTTAACACCTAGACCAGCTATTTCAGATAATTTTTCCTGACTTAAACCTTGGTCTTTTCTGCATTCACGTATTCGAAATGCGATATGCTTTTGTAATTTATTATATTCCATACTATGTACCATTTTACTATCTATTTTCTTGAAAAATAAGTATAATAAACTATCCAAAAACGAGAAAAGTATGGTAGAATAGTACTATATTGAATAAAATGCATAGGGCATTATACAAAGGAGTTTATAGATGTCAAAAACTATGGAAAATAGTCATGGTACTGCTAAAAAATTGTATACGGGTGCGGTTATTTCTGCCATCGCAACCACTGGTCTTGTCGGAACAATCGGAACTGCTCAAGCAGATACAGTGGAGCTTCCATTACCTACAACTTCTCAAATCGAACCAGCTTTGGTAGAGAAAGAAGCTCCTAAGAAAACTGAAGTAAAAGTTCCTACTAAGGAAGTCACAAAAGGGCAGGTTGACGAAGCTAAGAATAAGCTTGATAAATCTACCAAAAAAGTAGAACAAGCACAAGCTAAGAAAGACCAAGCACAGACTGAAAAAGACCAAGCACAGACTGAAAAGAATAATGCTCAGTCAGAAGTAAATAAGGCACAAGAAATCAAGGATAAAGCTACACAAGAAAACATTGAAAAGCAAAAGCAAGAGGTTGCTAGTGCTGAAAATGGTAAATCTGATGCAGAAAAGCAAGAGAAAAATGCTAAAAATGACCTTGCTAAAGCAAAAGAAGTTGTCGCAGACCAAGAAAACGTAGTTAAGAAGTCTGAGGACAAAGTAGCAAGTGCTGAAACTGAAGTCAAGGACGCACAGACTAACGTAGATAATGCACAAGCTATCCTTGACGGTACAGGACAAGCGAAAGTTATTGCTGAAAAGGATAACGCTGAAAAAGCGCAAGCACAAGCACAAACTAGTGTATCAAACGCTGAAAATTCTTTGACACAAGCCAAGGCTGATGATAAGAAACTTGCTGAGGATATTTCAAGCGCTCAGAAAGAGTTGATACAAGCTACTAACACCGTAGCAAGCACTCAAACTGCTTTGACAAACGCAACAAATAAAGCAAGTCAGACACAAACTGCTCTTGAAAAAGCACAGGATACATTTACCTTGGCTGAAGGTCGCTATAAATCAATTAACACTTTCCAAGTTACCGATGAATATGTTAACGCTTTGAAATCCTATGTAAATAATCCTTATCATCCTGTTAAGCAGGAAGCACAATGGGAAGCACACAATGAGAAGGCAGTCAAAGCTCTAACCGCAGAACAAAAACCAAATATTAACTTGAATTCATTCAAGTCTAATGTAAATGATAAAGCTATCAGTGTTGATGTTAACAACTTGACAACAGAGCAAATGACAGAACTTTCTCTATTTGCGAGTGATCTACTTAACCAAATTCGTGAGCGTTTTGGGACTCCTAAGACAGTTGTAACAAAAGGCATGCTTCAGGTTGTTGACGAAGTGACTGACGGTTACGTAGCTGATGATTGGGGATTCGGTAAAGGTCACGATAGCAAAGCGGTAAATAATGTAGCTCGTAAGTATGGATTGCCTACTTATGAAGATAATACACACCAATACATTGAGAACTTGAACAGTAGCAATAATGGTGATAAAATTCATACAATGGATGATGCCAAAAGATGGATTTATCAAAGTCTTAATGACTTTCTATTTAATGGCTGGGAGTGGGCACATGCTGAAAGTATTGCGGGATTGACTCACCAATGGGCAAACAAAGAGTATTTTGCATTAGGACTATCTAGTAGTACTGGACGAACTAGCGCTCATTTCTTGGGTGTATCAGATAAAGACGTATCTGGCAACAAGCTAGACAAGACTGAAGTACCTAACAATAATACATCAGAAAGTATTGTAAAAGCATATAATACTGCTAAAACTGCTCTATTGACTGCTCAGACTGAAAACTCTCAGGCACAGCGTGAAAAAACAAGTGCTTCGATTGCAAATATCAGGGCTAAAGGCGAGCAGGAAACCATTCAAAAAAGATTGGATGCTCTTGAAGAAACACCTTTGAAAACACCGACTGCTCAAAGCAATCTTGAAAAGGCACAAGACACCCTTGCTAATGCTAACAAGCGCTTAGAAAATGCTGAGAAAGCACTAGAGGCTTTGACTGCTGACGTTAAAATCAAGCAACAAAACCTTGATAAAGCGAAACAAGAACTTGTTAATAAGCAGACTGCCCTTACTAACGCTAAAAACAACCTAGCAACTGAACAAGATAAATTGGCTGAACTCAAAGCACTGGTGCAGACTGCTGAAAATAATCTTGAACTTGCTAAAGAAAAAGTAGCACAAGCTACTAAGACACTTGAAAAAGCTAAAGTTGACCTTGAATCCTTGCTTAACGCAGAGCCTAACCTTGCTAAAGCTAAGGAAATTCTTGCTCAAAAAGAAACTATTCTTAAAGAGAAAGTAACTGCCTTGAAAGAAGCACAAACTGTCCTTGACGAGTTGTTGAAAGAACAGAAACTCGACCAAGAGGCTTATGACAAACTCTTTGCCTTGTATAGCGCACAAGTAGAAGCTAAACGTTTAGCTGACCTTGAAGCAAAACGTAAAGAGCTTGAATCCTTGGGGTATAAACCAGTACCAGTTGTAGATGATAAAGGGAATGTTGTGGATTACAAAGCAGAGAAAGTAACGGTAGGAACTAAAGACGATAAAACATATCAAGCTCCTGCACAGGCTACAAATGCAAAAGCAGAATCTAAGAAACAACTTCCAAACACTGGAATGAAAGAATCGAATCTCCTATCATTACTTGGGGCAAGTCTTGGCCTTCTCGCTTTAGCAGGGAAACGAAAATATAATAGATAAAAAGAAAGAGAGCAGTGGTTCTCTTTTCTAATGAATGGAAACAAATTAGTATATATGGAAAAATTTTATATAAGGGAAACTTTTGATATTCTGGTTCGATTTTACCTTATTTTAATGAAAGTGATTGAAATTAGTTGAAATTTTATTTTTTAAAAACTTATGAAAATATTGGTTTTAAACCACTTTGAAATTAGATGAAATAAGTGGTGCCCCAACCAGGTCTTAAGAAAGCTCGTAAAGCATCACAATTTAGTAAACGTTAATCAATACGATTATATCAACGTTTCAAAGCATTCAAAAGTTTACCTTATTGTTTTAGAGAAGCACTTAGCACCTGTTCATATTGATGAAACAGGATTCGATACTTATTTTTATCGAGAATATGGTCGCTCATTAAAAGGTCAATTAAGAAGAAGCTATCAGAGGATTTCTTTGGTTGCAGGGCTAACAAATGGTGAGTTAATCGCTCCAATGACTTACGAAGAGACGATGACGAGCGACTTTTTTGAAGCTTGGTTTCAGAAGTTTCTCTTACCAACATTGAGTACACCATCAGTTATTATAGATAATACAAGATTCCATAGAATGGGTAAGCTAGAGCTCTTATGTGAAGAGTTTGGGTATAAACTTTTACCACTTCCTCCCTACTCACCTGAGTACAATCCTATTAAGAAAACATGGGCTCATATCAAAAAGCACCTCAAAAAGGTATTACCAAGTTGTAATACTTTTTTTGAGGCTCTTTTGTCTTGTTCTTGTTTCAATTGACTATATTCTAATAAAAGTCCTTCAGAAGCTGGACTTTATGGTAAAATAGAAAGAAGTGACAAGAGAGAGTAATACTCAATGAAAATCAAAGAGCAAACTAGGAAACTAGCCGCAGGCTGCTCAAAACACTGCTTTGAGGTTGTAGATAAGACTGACGAAGTCAGCTCAAAACACTGTTTTGAGGTTGTGGATAGAACTGACGAAGTCAGCTCAAAACACTGTTTTGAGGTTGTGGATAGAACTGACGAAGTCAGTAACCATACCTACGGCAAGGAGACGTTGACGCGGTTTGAAGAGATTTTCATTGAGTATAAGAAAAAATCAGTCCCCTAAAGGAGTAGATTATGAAGTTATTGTCTATCGCCATCCCTAGCTATAATGCCGCTGCCTATCTTCATTACTGTGTGGAGTCGCTAGTGATTGGTGGTGAGCAAGTTGAGATTTTGATTATCAATGACGGTTCTCAGGACCAAACTCAGGAAATAGCTGAGCGTTTAGCCGACAAGTATCCTAACATCGTTAGAGCCATTTATCAGGAAAATAAGGGCCATGGCGGTGCTGTCAATCGTGGCTTGGCGGAGGCTTCTGGACGTTATTTTAAAGTAGTTGATAGTGATGACTGGGTAGATCCTCGTGCCTACTTGAAAATTCTTGAAACCTTGCAGGAACTTGAGAGCCAGGGGCAGGAAGTGGACGCCTTTGTGACCAATTTTGTCTATGAAAAGGAAGGCCAGTCTCGTAAGAAGAGTATGAGTTACGAGTCAGTTTTGCCTGTCCAGCAGATTTTTGGCTGGGATCAGGTCGGAAATTTCTCAAAAGGTCAGTATATCATGATGCACTCGCTGATTTATCGGACAGATTTGTTGCGAGCGAGCCAGTTCCAACTGCCTGAGCATACCTTTTATGTCGATAATCTTTTTGTCTTTACTCCCCTTCAGCAGGTCAAGACCATGTACTATCTGCCTGTCGATTTCTATCGTTATCTGATTGGGCGTGAGGACCAGTCTGTCAACGAGCAAGTGATGATTAAGCGTATTGACCAGCAACTCAAGGTCAATCGACTCTTGGTAGACCAGCTTGATTTGTCCCAAGTGAGCCATCCCAAAATGCGAGAATATCTGTTGAATCACATTGAAATCACGACGGTGATTTCCAGTGCCCTGCTCAACCGAGCTGGAACAACGGAGCATCTGGCAAAAAAACGTGAGCTGTGGACTTATATTCAGCAGGAAAATCCAGAGGTCTTTCAGGCCATTCGCAAGACCATGTTGAGTCGTTTGACCAAACATTCGGTCCTGCCAGCCCGCAAACTGTCCAATGTCGTCTATCAAATTACCAAATCTGTTTATGGATTTAATTAATATAAGTATTTTATAAGAGGGATTTAAGAAAAATTTTAACTTTTTCTTAATCCTTTTTAATTTTAGGAGATTATACTAGAGTCATCAAATAAAGAAAAACTCTAAGGAGAATCCTATGAAATTCAATCCAAAACAAAGATATACTCGTTGGTCTATTCGCCGTCTCAGTGTCGGTGTTGCCTCAGTTGTTGTAGCCAGTGGATTTTTTGTCCTAGTTGGTCAACCAAGTTCTGTACGTGCTGATGTGGTCAATCCAACCCCTGCTCAAGTCGTACCAGATGCTACTTCGGTGAGTGAAAAGAGCGACTTACCAGTAGAAGTTCTCAAAGAAGCAGTCGATACAGCTCTTCCTTCAGAGAAAGCAGACTCAACACCTAAAGCAAGCTTGGATGCTACAAGCTCTCCAGAAAAAGTGAATGTAGCTGATAAAGACCAAGTGGTAGCGCCAAAAGAAGAAGTGCAAGCAAAACCAGAATCTAAGAAAGAAACAGAAGATACGGTTAAACCTGCGACAAATCCTGCGCCTGCAGTTTCTGGACAAGACCGTGAAGCAAGTGAAGCGCAACCAGCAACCACCCCAGCTGAAGTGCAAAAGGGCGTGGCTGAGAACACTAAAGACACAGTAGATGTTCCAGCCACTTACCTAGACAAAGCTAACTTCCCTGGCCCATTCACAGCTGGCGTCAACCAAGTCATTCCATATGAATTCTTCGCTGGTGACGGTATGTTGACTCGTCTTATCTTGAAAGCCTCAGACAAGGCTCCATGGTCAGATAACGGCTCAGCTAAAAACCCCGCCCTTCCACCAGTAGAGAAATTGGGCAAAGGTCTCTACTTCTACGAAGTGGA
>NZ_WIJP01000012.1 GCF_009496155.1 Streptococcus mitis | reverse complement strand
TTTATGTTTTGTCATAGTGGACCTCATTTCTAACTCAAACGTCTCATACTTAATTCCACCATAAAAATCCGTTTTAGACTAATTTCCACTTCGGTTGGGCAAGTGGATGTTACTTTGAGAAGTTACCTAGTGAAACTACTTTAAAAATCTACTAAAATAGCTTGAAAATATTGGAAAAGTATGGTAGAATGAAACTTGTCGTGTGAACGATAATACTCATTCTTGATGAATTGTGAAGCAGTTGCCCTTGGGTCGTTTTGCGAGTTGAAGTCAAGAAGAGGAAAAAAACAAAAAGGAGAAATACTCATGGCAGTAATTTCAATGAAACAACTTCTTGAGGCTGGTGTACACTTTGGTCACCAAACTCGTCGCTGGAACCCTAAGATGGCTAAATACATCTTTACAGAGCGTAACGGAATCCACGTTATCGACTTGCAACAAACTGTAAAATACGCTGACCAAGCATATGACTTCATGCGTGATGCAGCAGCTAACGATGCAGTTGTATTGTTCGTTGGTACTAAGAAACAAGCAGCTGATGCGGTTGCTGAAGAAGCAGTGCGTTCAGGTCAATACTTCATCAACCACCGTTGGTTGGGTGGAACTCTTACAAACTGGGGAACAATCCAAAAACGTATCGCTCGTTTGAAAGAAATCAAACGTATGGAAGAAGATGGAACTTTTGAAGTTCTTCCTAAGAAAGAAGTTGCACTTCTTAACAAACAACGTGCACGTCTTGAAAAATTCTTGGGTGGTATCGAAGATATGCCTCGTATCCCAGACGTAATGTACGTAGTTGACCCACATAAAGAGCAAATCGCAGTTAAAGAGGCTAAAAAATTGGGAATTCCAGTTGTAGCGATGGTTGACACAAACACTGATCCAGATGATATCGATGTAATCATCCCAGCTAACGATGATGCTATCCGCGCTGTTAAATTGATTACAGCTAAATTGGCTGACGCTATCATCGAAGGACGTCAAGGTGAAGATGCAGTAGCAGTTGAAGCAGAATTTGTAGCTTCAGAAACTCAAGCAGATTCAATTGAAGAAATCGTTGAAGTTGTAGAAGGCGACAACGCTTAATTAATATAAATAGTAATTACCTAGGAGGGCGGGGCTTAGCCCAGCTCTCCTATTTTAAAAAAATATAGGAGAATCAAAATGGCAGAAATTACAGCTAAACTTGTAAAAGAGTTGCGTGAAAAATCTGGTGCTGGTGTTATGGACGCTAAAAAAGCGCTTGTAGAAACAGATGGTGACATCGAAAAAGCGATTGAATTGCTTCGTGAAAAAGGTATGGCTAAGGCAGCTAAGAAAGCTGACCGTGTTGCTGCAGAAGGTTTGACTGGTGTTTATGTTAACGGTAATGTTGCAGCAGTTATTGAAGTAAACGCTGAAACTGACTTTGTTGCAAAAAATGCTCAATTTGTTGAATTGGTAAATACCACAGCTAAAGTTATTGCTGAAGGAAAACCTGCTAACAATGAAGAAGCTCTTGCTTTGACAATGCCTTCAGGTGAAACTCTTGAAGCTGCATACGTATCTGCAACAGCAACTATCGGAGAAAAAATCTCATTCCGTCGCTTTGCATTGATTGAAAAAACAGATGCACAACACTTCGGTGCCTACCAACACAATGGAGGACGTATCGGTGTTATTTCAGTTGTTGAAGGTGGAGACGAAGCTCTTGCTAAACAATTGTCAATGCACATCGCAGCGATGAAACCAACAGTTCTTTCTTACAAAGAATTGGATGAGCAATTCGTTAAAGATGAGTTGGCACAATTGAACCACGTTATCGACCAAGACAATGAAAGCCGTGCAATGGTTGGTAAACCAGCACTTCCACACTTGGCATACGGATCAAAAGCTCAATTGACTGATGAAGTGATCGCTCAAGCTGAAGCTGATATCAAAGCTGAGTTAGCTGCAGAAGGTAAACCAGAAAAAATCTGGGACAAAATCATTCCAGGTAAAATGGATCGCTTCATGCTTGATAACACTAAAGTTGATCAAGCTTATACACTTCTTGCACAAGTCTACATCATGGATGACAGCAAGACAGTTGAAGCATACCTTGAATCAGTTAACGCTTCAGTAGTTGAGTTTGCTCGCTTTGAAGTTGGTGAAGGTATCGAGAAAGCTGCAAATGACTTTGAAGCTGAAGTTGCAGCTACAATGGCAGCAGCCTTGAATAACTAATAATAAAAAGGAAGCAATTTGGCTTCCTTTTTTGTTGTATAGAGCTTAGATTTTCTCCTGAAATTGTTTTTTGCCAAGCCTCACTCGATTAGAAATATAGTGGATTGAAACTAGAATAGTACAATATGGCTGCTAAAATATTTTTAGAAATTAATTTAACTTTCCTAATCGATTTGTTCACATCTTATTTGAATCTACTATAGTTAAAACAAAAAGCCCTATTATAAGGGCTAAGTGCATTTATGAGACTACACTTCAAATTCATAGAGTGCTGTAGACAAATAACGTTCTCCGTTATCTGGTGCTAGAGCAAGGACTTTCTTACCTGTACCTAATTTCTTAGCAACTTCAATGGCTCCGTAGATAGCTGCAGCTGAAGAAATACCAACAAGGAATCCTTCTTTTCCACCAATCTCACGGCCAAGTGCGAGAGCATCGTCTGATGTCACACGAACAATACCATCATAGGCGTTTGTATCAAGTGTATCAGGAATAAATCCAGCTGATATACCTTGAATTTTGTGAGGACCAGGTTTTTCACCAGATAGAATAGCAGATTCATCAGCTTCCACTGCATAAACTTGAATGTTTGAATCTGCTGATTTGAGTGCATGAGAAACACCAGAAATTGTTCCACCAGTACCCACTCCAGCAACGAAGACATCTAGTCCATCTTTACCGAAAGCAGCTAGTATTTCAGCTCCTGTTGTTCTTTCGTGTACTTCTGGATTAGCTGGATTGTCAAATTGTAGTGGTAGGAAACCATCACGTTCAGCAGCGATTTCTTGAGCCTTAGCAATAGCACCTTTCATTCCTTCGCTACCAGGAGTAAGGACGAGTTCAGCACCATAGGCTTGGATAATCTTACGTCGTTCCACACTCATAGTTTCAGGCATAACGATAACAACTTTATACCCTTTAGCAGCCCCTACCCATGAAAGTCCAATACCAGTGTTTCCACTTGTTGCTTCAACAATAGTAGAACCAGGTTTCAGAATACCGTCTTGTTCAGCTTTTTCAATCATGCTAAGAGCAATACGGTCTTTTACAGAAGAACCAGGGTTAAATGCTTCAAGTTTTACATAGACATCTGCAGCACCTTCTGGCACAATGTGGTTGAGTTTAACAATCGGAGTTTGACCGATTAGTTCAGTAATGTTGTTATAAATAGACATATGAATACCTCTTTGTATAAGATATCTCTAGTATAACGCTATCTATACCATTTGTAAAATATAGAAATCCTATCGAGGTGATAGGATTTTTTTATATCATAGGTCTAAGCCATTAATTTTCAAGCGATTGTGATAAGCTAATTCTAGTAAATATGTATACAGAGGAACGATATCTGTTTTCTTAGGAAATTCAAATTTATGAGCATTAAAATGCTCATTATGTGCTTTTAGAAAAACATTTTCTAGATAAGTAATCGTTATTTCACTATCATCTATACCTGCTCCTGCAGTTTCCATTTCAACGTTAACAATATTCATCAAAAAAATAGATTTAACGGACATCTTACGACCAGTAGCGCCTTGTTTATCTGTAAAGATAATACGGATATTTGTAAATATAATTGAGTCACGAATCAGTTTATATCCACTTTGAATTTCTTCGTTTTCTAGTAGATATTGTCCATATTCTTTGATAAGAGTTTCTTTGTTTTGCTCGCTAAGGTTACCAGCGAGTCCCTGAATGAATTTTCCAAATGCCATATTTTTCTCCTTTGTTTACACTAAGTTTACAGGAACTTCAACTTCTCGTAAACCTTTATCAGTTAAGGTAACTTTTCCATGAAAAAACTCTACTAATGCGGCTTTAATATTTTCTTTCTCTTCTTTATCAACATAAATCATCGTATCGACTTGATCTGTAAAGTTTGTATCCAGCTCCATGAGAGTATGTTCTTTAAGGAAGTTATTATATTCTTGGTACTGAGCGTAAGATATTTGAATAGCAATACCAGCTTGTTCCTTTATTTCAATGATGCCAATTTCTTTGACAGCTAAGGCAACACTGCCAGCGTAAGCACGAATCAATCCTCCAGCGCCTAGTTTAATGCCACCAAAGTAGCGTGTAACTACCACACAGACATTGGTGAGATTGTGATTTTCTAGCACCCCAAGCATGGGAACTCCAGCAGTACCACTGGGCTCACCATCATCACTTGTCCGTTTAATTTCACTACGTTCCCCAATGATAAAGGCCGAGCAGTTATGCGTAGCTTTGTAGTGTTCTTTTTTGATGGCAGTAATGAAGTCACGAGCATCTTCTTCGCTATAAACACGCTTGGCATGACAGATAAAGCGGGATTTTTTGATTTCTTCTTGGACTTGTCCGTCCTCTTTAATTGTTCTAAATTCCATGATTTAATTGTACTAAAAAATTATCTAAAGCGCTAGGTTTTTACGAATAAAGAAGTATGAAAGTAAATCCAAATTATCTCGGTCGTTTGTTTACTGAGAATGAATTGTCAGAAGAAGACCGTCAGTTGGCAGAAAAACTTCCAGCAATAAGAAAGGAGAAGGGGAAATTGTTCTGCCAACGTTGTAATAGTCTTATTCTAGAAGAATGGTATTTGCCCATAGGTGCTTACTATTGTCGGGAGTGCTTAATTATGAAGCGAGTCAGGAGTGATCAAGCTTTATACTATTTTCCACAGGAGGATTTTCCGAAGCAAGATGTTCTTAAATGGTGTGGTCAATTAACTCCCTTTCAAGAAAAAGTGTCAGAGGGATTGATTCAAGCAGTAGACAATCAGGAACCAACCTTGGTACATGCGGTGACAGGAGCTGGAAAGACAGAAATGATTTACCAAGTTGTGGCCAAAGTGATTGATGAAGGTGGTGCAGTTTGTTTGGCCAGTCCTCGCATAGATGTTTGTTTGGAGCTGTGCAAGCGCCCGCAAAAGGATTTTTCTTGCGAGATAGCCCTCCTACATGGAGAATCAGAGCCGTATTTTCGAACACCACTAGTTGTTGCGACGACTCATCAGTTATTGAAGTTTTATCAAGCTTTTGATTTGCTGATAGTGGATGAAGTAGATGCTTTTCCTTATGTTGACAATCCTACGCTTTACCATGCTGTCAAGAATAGTGTAAAGGAGAATGGATTGAGAATCTTTTTAACAGCGACTTCGACCGATGAGTTAGATAGGAAGGTCCGTTTAGGAGAATTAAAACGATTGAGTTTGCCTAGACGATTTCATGGAAATCCGTTGATTATTCCAAAACCAGTTTGGTTATCTGATTTTAATCGCTACTTAGATAAGAATCGTTTGTCACCAAAGTTAAAGTCCTATATTGAGAAGCAGAGAAAGACAGCTTATCCGTTACTCATTTTTGCATCAGAAATTAAGAAAGGGGAGCAGTTAAAAGAAATCTTACAGGAGCAATTTTCAAATGAGAAAATTGGCTTTGTCTCTTCTGTAACAGAGGATCGATTAGAGCAGGTACAAGCTTTTCGAGATGGAGAACTGACAATACTGATCAGTACGACGATATTGGAGCGTGGAGTTACCTTTCCTTGCGTGGATGTTTTCGTAGTAGAGGCCAACCATCGTTTGTTTACCAAGTCTAGTTTGATTCAGATTGGTGGACGAGTTGGACGAAGCATGGATAGACCGACAGGAGATTTGCTTTTCTTCCATGACGGGCTAAATACTTCAATCAAAAAGGCAATTAGGGAAATTCAACAGATGAATAAGGAGGCGGGGCTATGAAGTGCTTGTTATGTGGGCAGACTATGAAGGATGTTTTAACTTTTAGTAGTCTCTTACTTCTGAGGAATGATGTCTCCTGTCTTTGTTTAGATTGTGATTCTACTTTTGAGAGGATTGGAGAAGAGAACTGTCCAAACTGTATGAAAATAGGGTTGTCAACAAAGTGTCAAGATTGTCAATTTTGGTGTAAAGAAGGAATTAAGGTCAGTCATAGAGCGATTTTTACTTACAATCAATCTATGAAGAATTTTTTCAGTCGGTATAAGTTTGATGGAGACTTCCTTTTAAGAAAAGTTTTTTCTTCATTTTTAAGTGAGGAGTTTAAAAAATACAAAGAGTACCAATTTGTCATTATTCCCCTAAGTCCTGAAAGATTGCTTGATAGGGGATTTAATCAGGTTGAGGGCTTGGTAGAGGCAGCAGGTTTTTCGTATCTGGATTTATTAGAAAAGAGAGAAGAGCGAGCTAGTTCTTCTAAAAATCGTTCAGAGCGCTTGGCAACAGAACTTCCTTTCTTTATTAAAAGTGGAGTCACTATTCCTAAAAGAATCCTACTTATAGATGATATTTATACTACTGGAACAACTATAAATCGTGTGAAGAGACTGCTGGAAGAAGCGGGTGCTGAGGATGTGAAAACATTTTCCCTTGTAAGATGAGGAAAAAATTTGCAAAAATAAAATGAAAGCGTTATAATGAAATCAGAAAAACAAAAAATGTTTAGAAAGAAGGTACTCATATGATTAAATATAGTATCCGTGGTGAAAACCTAGAAGTAACAGAAGCAATTCGTGATTATGTAGTTTCTAAACTCGAAAAGATCGAAAAGTATTTTCAAGCTGAACAAGAGTTGGATGCTCGAGTTAACTTGAAGGTGTATCGTGAAAAAACTGCTAAAGTGGAAGTAACGATTCCGCTTGGCTCAATTACTCTTCGTGCAGAAGATGTGTCTCAAGATATGTATGGTTCAATTGACCTTGTAACTGATAAAATTGAACGTCAGATTCGTAAAAATAAAACAAAAATCGAGCGTAAAAATAAAAATAAGGTAGCAACTAGTCAATTATTTACAGATGCATTGGTGGAAGATTCAAATGTTGTCCAATCTAGAGTTGTTCGTTCAAAACAAATTGATTTAAAACCAATGGATTTGGAAGAAGCTATTCTACAGATGGATTTGTTGGGACATGATTTCTTTATCTATGTGGATGTTGAAGATCAGACAACCAATGTGATTTATCGTCGTGAAGATGGAGAAATTGGTCTGTTGGAAGTTAAAGAATCTTAATTTCAACATGTGTAAAGGTAGGTTTACTGAATTGTAAACCTCCTTTTTCTTATAATTGATAGAATTACTGATTACACTTTTAAAAAGTCGCTTTTTGGTGGTTATTATGGTATAATGGGTGCCAAGAGGTTTGGAATGAAAAAATTTTATGTAAGTCCTATTTTCCCCTTAATATTAGGAATAGTGGCGTTCGGAGTGCTATCTGTGCAACTTGTTTTTGTAACGAATACACTGGTAACGCTATTTCTTTTGCTACTTATTTTGGGTTCATATATTTTACTATTCATCCATCAGAGAGACTACTACTCAAAGAGTGAAGTAGAACAAATCCAGTATGTAAACCACCAAGCTGAAGATAGTTTGACAACCTTGTTAGAACAGATGCCTGTCGGAGTTATTAAACTAGACTTATCGTCAGGTGAAGTTGAATGGTTTAACCCTTATGCTGAATTGATTTTGACTAATGAAGTGGGCGAGATTGATGTGGCATTAATTCAAACAATTATCAAGGCATCGGTAGGAAATCCGGGATCCTATGCCACCTTGGGTGAGACTCGCTATTCGGTTCATATGGACAAGGTATCTGGAGTTCTTTACTTCTTTGATGTGTCTGGAGAATATGAAGCGAATGTTGAGTTAGTAACGAGTCGACCTGTGATTGGAATCGTCTCTGTTGACAACTACGATGATTTAGAAGATGAAACATCAGAGTCTGATATCAGTCATATCAATAGTTTTGTAGCCAATTTTGTTTCAGAATTTGCTGGGAAGCATGCCATGTTCTCCCGTCGAGTGAGTATGGATCGCTTTTATCTATTTACGGACTACACGGTGCTTGAGGGATTGATGAACGATAAATTTTCTGTTATTGATTCTTTCAGAGAAGAGTCGAAACAGAGACAGTTGCCCTTGACCTTAAGTATGGGATTTTCTTATGGTGATGGAAATCATGATGAAATAGGGAAAGTGGCTTTACTCAATTTGAACTTAGCTGAAGTGCGTGGTGGCGACCAGGTGGTTGTCAAGGAGAACGACGAAACGAAAAATCCAGTTTATTTTGGTGGTGGGTCTGCTGCCTCAATCAAACGTACACGGACGCGTACGCGCGCTATGATGACGGCTATTTCAGATAAGATTCGAAGTGTAGATCAGGTTTTTGTAGTTGGTCACAAAAATCTGGATATGGATGCTTTGGGCTCTGCTGTAGGTATGCAGTTATTTGCTAGTAATGTGACTGAAAATAGTTATGCTCTTTATGATGAAGAACAAATGTCGCCGGATATTGAACGGGCTGTTTCATTCTTAGAAAAAGAAGGAGTTACAAAGTTGTTGTCTGTTAAGGATGCAATGGGCTTGGTGACTAATCGTTCTTTGTTGATTCTTGTAGACCATTCAAAGACTGCCTTAACTTTATCGAAAGAATTTTATGATTTGTTTACACAGACCATCGTTATTGACCACCACAGAAGGGATCAGGATTTTCCAGACAATGCAGTTATCACTTATATCGAAAGTGGTGCAAGCAGTGCCAGTGAGTTGGTAACGGAATTGATTCAGTTCCAGAATTCTAAGAAAAATCGTCTGAGTCGTATGCAGGCCAGTGTTTTGATGGCTGGTATGATGCTGGATACTAAAAATTTCACCTCACGAGTGACTAGTCGGACATTTGATGTTGCTAGCTATCTCAGAACGAGAGGAAGCGATAGTGTTGCTATCCAAGAAATCGCTGCGACAGATTTTGAAGAATATCGTGAGGTCAATGAACTGATTTTACAAGGGCGTAAATTAGGTTCAGATGTATTGATAGCAGAGGCTCAGGACTCGAAATGCTATGATACAGTTGTTATTAGTAAGGCAGCAGATGCTATGTTAGCAATGTCAGGTATTGAAGCGAGTTTTGTTCTTGCGAAAAATACACAAGGATTTATCTCTATCTCAGCTCGCAGTCGTAGTAAACTGAATGTACAACGGATTATGGAAGAGCTGGGAGGTGGAGGTCACTTTAATTTGGCAGCAGCTCAAATTAAGGATTTAAGCTTGTCAGAAGCGGGTGAAAAACTGACAGAAATTGTATTAAATGAAATAAAGGAAAAGGAGAAAGAAGAATGAAAGTAATCTTTTTAGCAGATGTCAAAGGAAAAGGTAAAAAAGGCGAGATTAAGGAAGTACCAACAGGGTATGCGCAAAACTTTCTTATCAAAAAGAATCTAGCAAAAGAAGCGACTGCCCAAGCTGTAGGTGAACTACGTGGTAAACAAAAATCGGAAGAAAAAGCTCACGCTGAGATGATTGCAGAAGCAAAAGCAATTAAAGCCCAACTTGAAGCTGAAGAAACGGTTGTAGAATTTGTTGAAAAAGTTGGTCCAGATGGCCGTACCTTTGGTTCTATTACCAATAAGAAGATTGCAGAAGAATTGCAAAAGCAATTTGGAATTAAGATTGATAAACGTCATATTCAAGTACAAGCTCCGATTCGAGCAGTTGGCTTGATTGATGTACCAGTGAAAATCTATCAAGATATCACAAGTGTAATCAATCTTCGTGTGAAAGAAGGGTAAATTTACACTTTCTTGACAAGATTGTAAAAGGAAGGGAAGTCTGATGGCAGAAGTAGAAGAGTTACGAGTACAACCTCAAGATATCTTAGCTGAGCAATCCGTTTTAGGGGCTATCTTTATTGATGAGAGTAAGCTTGTTTTTGTACGAGAATATATTGAGTCTCGGGACTTTTTTAAGTATGCCCATCGTTTGATTTTCCAAGCCATGGTAGATTTATCCGATCGTGGCGATGCTATAGATGCAACAACGGTTCGTACCATTCTTGATAATCAAGGTGACTTACAGAATATTGGTGGCTTGTCTTACTTGGTTGAGATTGTCAATTCTGTGCCAACTTCTGCTAATGCGGAGTATTATGCTAAGATTGTTGCAGAAAAAGCAATGCTACGTCGTTTAATCGCTAAGTTGACAGAGTCTGTCAATCAAGCTTACGAGGCTTCGCAACCAGCTGATGAAATCATTGCTCAGGCAGAAAAAGGCCTGATTGATGTCAGTGAAAATGCAAATCGAAGTGGATTTAAGAATATTCGAGATGTGTTGAATGTCAATTTTGGGAATCTGGAAGCTCGCTCGCAACAAACGACCGATATTACAGGTATTGCGACGGGCTATCGTGACTTGGATCATATGACGACTGGACTTCATGAGGAGGAGTTGATTATACTAGCAGCCCGTCCGGCGGTTGGTAAGACAGCCTTTGCCTTGAATATTGCTCAGAACATTGGGACCAAGTTGGACAAAACGGTTGCTATCTTTTCGCTTGAAATGGGTGCGGAAAGTCTAGTGGACCGTATGTTAGCCGCAGAAGGCTTGGTCGAGTCCCATTCTATCCGTACGGGTCAATTGACCGATGAGGAATGGCAAAAATATACCATTGCTCAAGGGAATCTAGCGAATGCAAGTATCTATATTGATGATACGCCAGGGATTCGGATTACAGAAATTCGTTCTCGCTCACGTAAACTTGCTCAAGAAACGGGCAATCTTGGTTTGATTTTGATAGATTACTTGCAATTGATTACAGGTACAGGCCGAGAAAATCGTCAACAAGAAGTTTCAGAAATTTCACGTCAGTTGAAAATCCTAGCAAAAGAACTGAAAGTTCCAGTAATCGCTCTAAGTCAGCTTTCTCGTGGTGTAGAACAACGTCAGGATAAGCGGCCAGTCTTGTCAGATATTCGTGAATCTGGGTCTATTGAGCAGGACGCTGATATCGTAGCCTTTCTTTATCGCGACGACTACTATGAGCGTGGTGGCGAAGAAGAGGAAGGCATACCAAATAATAAGGTAGAAGTTATTATCGAGAAAAACCGCAGTGGAGCTCGTGGAACGGTGGAATTAATTTTCCAAAAAGAATACAATAAATTTTCAAGTATCTCAAAGAGGGAGGCATAAGATGTCAGATGCATTTACAGATGTAGCCAAGATGAAAAAAATCAAAGAAGAAATCAAGGCACATGAGGGACAAGTCGTAGAAATGACTTTGGAGAATGGTCGTAAGCGCCAAAAAAATAGATTGGGTAAGCTAATTGAGGTTTATCCATCCCTATTTATCGTTGAATTTGGAAATGTTGAAGGAGATAAACAAGCTAATGTTTTCGTTGAATCCTTTACTTATTCAGATATCCTTACAGAAAAGAATTTGATTCATTATCTTGACTAAAGTGAGAAATTTTCTCACTTTTTCTTTTTTCTCCGAATAATTTAAGTGAAGGCAATCTTCGATTTATATTATTTTCAAGGAGGAAGAATGAAAGTTTTACCATTAAAAGTAACAGAGACAACGTTTTCTTTTAGAAAATCAGTTAAAAAGGTTGTTCCTTTTTTAGTAGTAGGATTGATGCTAGCAGCGGGTGATAGTGTATATGCCTATTCCGGAGGAAATGGATCGATTGCACGTGGGGATGATTATCCTGCTTATTATAAAAATGGGAGCCAGGAGATTGATAAGTGGCGGATGTATTCTCGTCAGTGTACTTCTTTTGCAGCCTTTCGTTTGAGTAATGTCAATGGTTTTGAGATTCCAGCAGCTTATGGAAATGCGAATGAATGGGGTTATCGTGCTCGTCGTGAAGGCTATCGTGTAGATAATACACCGACGATTGGCTCCATTGCTTGGTCTACTGCAGGAACTTATGGTCATGTTGCTTGGGTGTCAAATGTAGTGGGAGATCAGATTGAGATTGAAGAATACAACTATGGAATAAGGGAATCTTATAATAAGCGCGTCGTGAAGGCAAATACCATGACTGGCTTTATTCATTTTAAAGATTTAGCTGGAGGCAGTGTTGGGCACAGTCAATCCTCGGCTTCAACAGGAGGAACACATTATTTTAAGACTAAGTCAGCTATCAAAAATCAGCCTCTAGCTAGCGCAACTGCGATTGATTACTATTATCCTGGGGAGAATGTTCATTATGATCAAATTCTCGAAAAAGATGGATACAAGTGGTTGAGTTATATATCTTATAGTGGAAATCGTCGTTATATTCAGTTAGAGGAGGTTGCTTCATCGCAGAATCAACCAGAAGGTAGTTCCAATAATGTTCTGACTGTCGGTTGGAAGAAAATAAATGGTAGTTGGTATTATTTCAAATCAGATGGTTCTAAGGCGACGGGATGGCTGAAAGATGCCTCTAGCTGGTATTATTTGAAATCATCTGGTGAAATGCAGACAGGATGGTTAAAGGAAAATGGCTTGTGGTATTATCTAGATAGTTCAGGGGTAATGAAAACAGGCTGGTATCAGGTCTCAGGTGAGTGGTATTATTTGAAATCATCTGGTGAAATGCAGACAGGATGGTTAAAGGAAAATGGGGTTTGGTATTATCTGGATGGTTCAGGGGCAATGAAAACAGGCTGGTATCAAGTGTCTGGTAAGTGGTATTATTCTTACTCTTCAGGTGCCTTAGCTATCAATACGACGGTGGATGGCTATAGAGTAAATAGTGATGGAGAACGAGTATAGAAAATTGGAGTAGGAAATTTTTCCTGCTCTTTTCTGTAAGCAGTTTCCTTGACATTTTTTTTATTTTGCGCTATCATATGTCCATATAATATATGGGAGTCTGTGTACAGTCTGAGAGGAAGTGTTAAACTTCGACCACACCTGATCTGGGTAATGCCAGCGTAGGGAACGATACTTAGTCTATTCTTGACCTTTTCCATATATGGTAAAGGTTTTTCTTTTTGTCAAAGGAAAACGAGAAGAGGAGGTTTTTATGAAAGCAAGCATTGCCTTGCAAGTTTTACCCCTAGCACAGGGGATTGATAGGATTGCTGTTATCGATCAAGTCATTGCTTATCTGCAAACTCAAGAAGTGACGATAGTGGTGACACCATTTGAAACAGTCTTGGAAGGGGAGTTTGATGAGCTCATGCGCATTCTCAAAGAAGCGCTGGAAGTGGCAGGACAGGAGGCAGACAATGTCTTTGCCAATGTCAAAATAAATGTAGGAGAGATTTTAAGTATTGATGAGAAACTTGAAAAGTATACTGAGACGACACATTAGTCTATTGGGCTTTCTAGGGATCTTGTCCATCTGGCAGTTAGCAGGTTTGCTTAAACTTCTCCCCAAGTTTATCCTGCCGACACCTCTTGAAATTCTCCTGTCCTTTATTCGTGACAGAGAATTTCTCTGGCACCATAGCTGGGCGACCTTGAGAGTGGCTTTGCTAGGTCTAATTTTGGGAGTCTTGATTGCCTGTCTCATGGCTGTGCTTATGGACAGTTTGACTTGGCTCAATGACCTGATTTACCCTATGATGGTGGTTGTTCAGACTATCCCGACTATTGCCATAGCCCCTATTCTGGTCTTGTGGCTAGGTTATGGGATTTTGCCCAAGATTGTCTTGATTATCTTGACGACAACCTTTCCTATTATCGTCAGCATTTTGGACGGTTTTAGGCATTGTGACAAGGATATGCTGACCTTGTTTAGTCTGATGCGGGCCAAACCTTGGCAAATCCTGTGGCATTTTAAAATTCCAGTCAGTCTGCCTTACTTTTATGCAGGTCTGAGGGTCAGTGTTTCCTACGCCTTTATCACAACAGTGGTATCTGAGTGGTTGGGAGGCTTTGAAGGACTAGGTGTTTACATGATTCAGTCCAAGAAACTGTTTCAGTATGATACCATGTTTGCTATTATTATTCTGGTATCGATTATCAGTCTTCTCGGTATGAAGCTGGTCGATATTAGTGAAAAATATGTTATTAAATGGAAACGTTCGTGAGATAAGAATGTTTCAAAAAAGAAAAGAGGAAATCAAAATGAAAAAAACATGGAAAGTGTTTTTAACTGTTTTAACAGCTCTTGTAGCTGTTGTGCTTGTAGCTTGTGGTCAAGGAACTGCTTCTAAGGACAACAAAGAAGCAGAACTCAAGAAGATCGACTTTATCCTAGACTGGACACCAAATACTAACCACACAGGGCTTTATGTTGCCAAGGAAAAAGGTTATTTCAAAGAAGCTGGAGTGGATGTTGACTTGAAATTGCCACCAGAAGAAAGTTCTTCTGACTTGGTTATTAACGGAAAGGCACCATTTGCAGTGTATTTCCAAGACTACATGGCTAAAAAATTGGAAAAAGGAGCAGGAATTACTGCCGTTGCAGCTATTGTTGAGCACAATACATCAGGAATCATCTCTCGTAAATCTGACAATGTAGCTAGTCCAAAAGACTTGGTTGGTAAGAAATACGGGACTTGGAATGACCCAACTGAGCTTGCTATGTTGAAAACCTTGGTAGAATCACAAGGTGGGGACTTTGAGAAGGTTGAAAAAGTACCAAATAACGACTCAAACTCTATCACACCGATTGCTAATGGTGTCTTTGATACTGCTTGGATCTACTATGGATGGGATGGAATTCTTGCTAAATCTCAAGGTGTAGATGCTAACTTTATGTACTTGAAAGACTACGTTAAAGAATTTGACTACTACTCACCAGTTATCATCGCCAACAACGACTACCTCAAAGACAACAAAGAAGAAGCTCGCAAAGTTATCCAAGCCATCAAAAAAGGCTACCAATATGCTATGGAGCATCCAGAGGAAGCAGCAGATATCCTCATCAAGAACGCACCTGAACTTCAGGAAAAACGTGACTTTGTCATCGAATCTCAAAAATACTTGTCAAAAGAATACGCAAGCGACAAGGAAAAATGGGGACAATTTGACGCAGCTCGCTGGAATGCCTTCTACAAATGGGATAGAGAAAATGGTATCCTTAAAGAAGACTTGACAGACAAAGGCTTCACCAACGAATTTGTGAAATAATGACAGAAATTAGACTAGAACACGTCAGTTATGCCTATGGCGAGGAGAAAATTTTAGAGAACATTAACCTGCAGGTGACTTCAGGTGAAGTGGTTTCTATCTTAGGCCCAAGTGGTGTTGGAAAAACCACTCTCTTTAATCTGATCGCTGGAATTTTAGAAGTCCAGTCAGGGAGAATTGTCCTTGATGGTGAAGAAAATCCCAAGGGGCGCGTGAGTTATATGTTGCAAAAGGACTTGCTCTTGGAGCACAAGACGGTGCTTGGTAATATCATTCTGCCCCTCTTGATTCAAAAAGTGGATAAGGCGGAAGCCATTGCCCGCGCGGATGAAATTCTTGCGACCTTCCAGTTGACAGCTGTAAGAGATAAATACCCTCATGAACTCAGTGGCGGGATGCGTCAGCGTGTAGCCTTGCTTCGAACTTACCTTTTCGGGCACAAGCTCTTTCTCTTAGATGAGGCCTTTAGCGCCTTGGATGAGATGACCAAGATGGAACTCCACGCTTGGTACCTTGAGATTCACAAGCAGTTGCAGCTAACGACCCTAATCATCACGCATAGTATCGAGGAGGCCCTCAATCTCAGCGACCGCATCTATATCTTGAAAAATCGTCCTGGACAGATTGTTTCAGAAATTAAACTAGATTGGTCTGAAGCTGAGGACAAAGAGGTGCAAAAGATTGCCTATAAACGTCAAATCTTGGCAGAATTAGGCTTAGATAAGTAGAAAAATAGGGAGTTGGTGAAGATTATCCTTTACCAGCGCCCTTTTTCTTTTAAAAATGAGAAAATTTCGGTATAATAGTCAAAGATAGTCAAGGTTTAAAGAGAGAGGTGGGTTTGTAATGAGATTTAAAAATACATCGGATCATATTGAGGCCTACATCAAGGCGATTTTAGATCAATCTGGAATTGTGGAGTTGCAACGGAGTCAGTTGGCAGATACCTTTCAGGTTGTTCCTAGTCAGATTAACTATGTAATCAAGACACGCTTTACGGAAAGTAGAGGCTACTTGGTTGAAAGTAAGCGTGGTGGCGGAGGCTACATTCGTATAGGACGGATTGAGTTTTCTAGTCATCATGAAATGCTCAGGGAGCTACTTTACTCGATTGGTGAGAGAGTTAGTCAAGAAATTTACGAAGATATTCTGCAGCTTTTGGTTGAGCAGGAATTGATGACCAAGCAGGAGATGAATTTGCTGATGGCAGTAGCTTTGGATCGCGTTCTAGGAGAAGAAGCACCAATCCTTCGAGCAGACATGCTACGACAGGTCATACAAGAGGTAGATAGAAAAGGGAAGTAAGATGAACTATTCAAAAGCATTGAATGAATGTATCGAAAGTGCCTACATGGTTGCTGGCCATTTTGGAGCTCGTTATCTAGAGTCTTGGCACTTGTTGATTGCCATGTCCAATCATAGTTATAGTGTGGCAGGGGCGACTTTAAATGATTATCCATATGAAATGGACCGTTTAGAAGAGGTGGCTTTGGAACTGACTGAAACGGACTATAGCCAGGATGAAACTTTTACGGAGTTGTCGTTCTCCCATCGTTTGCAGGTTCTCTTTGATGAAGCCGAATATGTAGCATCAGTGGTCCATGCTAAGGTGCTAGGGACAGAGCATGTCCTCTATGCGATTTTGCATGATGGCAATGCCTTGGCAACTCGTATCTTGGAGAGAGCAGGTTTTTCTTATGAAGACAAGAAAGATCAGGTTAAGATTGCTGCCCTACGTCGAAATCTAGAAGAGCGTGCAGGTTGGACTCGAGAAGATCTCAAGGCCTTACGCCAACGCCATCGTACAGTAGCTGACAAGCAAAATTCTATGGCTAATATGATGGGTATGCCACAGACTCCGAGTGGTGGTCTAGAGGACTATACGCATGATTTGACAGAGCAAGCGCGTTCTGGCAAGTTAGAACCAGTCATCGGTCGAGACAAGGAAATCTCCCGTATGATTCAAATCTTGAGCCGTAAAACCAAGAATAATCCTGTCTTGGTTGGGGATGCTGGTGTCGGGAAAACTGCTCTGGCGCTTGGTCTTGCCCAGCGTATTGCTAGTGGTGATGTACCTGCGGAAATGGCTAAGATGCGCGTGTTAGAGCTTGATTTGATGAACGTTGTTGCAGGGACACGCTTCCGTGGTGACTTTGAAGAACGCATGAACAATATCATCAAGGATATTGAAGAAGATGGCCAAGTCATCCTCTTTATCGATGAGCTCCACACCATCATGGGTTCTGGGAGCGGGATTGATTCGACTCTGGATGCAGCCAATATCTTGAAGCCAGCCTTGGCGCGTGGAACTTTGAGAACGGTTGGTGCGACCACTCAGGAAGAATATCAAAAACACATTGAAAAAGACGCAGCCCTTTCTCGTCGTTTTGCCAAAGTGACGATTGAAGAGCCAAGTGTGGCAGACAGCATGATTATTTTGCAAGGTTTGAAGGCGACTTATGAGAAACATCACCGTGTGCAAATCACAGATGAAGCGGTTGAAACAGCTGTTAAGATGGCCCATCGTTACTTGACTAGTCGTCACTTGCCAGACTCTGCTATCGACCTCTTAGATGAAGCGGCAGCAACAGTGCAAAATAGGGCAAAGCATGTAAAAGCAGACGATTCAGGTTTGAGTCCAGCTGAGAAGGCTTTGATGGATGGCAAGTGGAAACAGGCAGCCCAGCTAATAGCAAAAGAAGAGCAAGTGCCTGTCTATAAAGACTTGGTGACAGAGTCTGATATTTTGACCACCTTGAGTCGTTTGTCAGGTATCCCAGTCCAAAAACTGACTCAGACTGATGCTAAGAAATACCTGAACTTGGAAGCTGAACTACACAAACGTGTCATCGGTCAAGATCAAGCAGTTTTAAGCATTAGCCGTGCCATTCGTCGCAATCAGTCAGGGATTCGCAGTCATAAGCGTCCGATTGGTTCCTTTATGTTCTTAGGGCCTACAGGTGTCGGGAAGACCGAATTGGCTAAGGCTCTAGCAGAAGTTCTTTTTGATGACGAATCAGCTCTTATCCGCTTTGATATGAGTGAGTACATGGAGAAATTCGCAGCCAGCCGTCTCAATGGAGCGCCTCCTGGTTATGTGGGTTATGAAGAAGGTGGGGAGTTGACAGAGAAGGTTCGCAACAAACCCTATTCCGTTCTCCTCTTTGACGAGGTGGAGAAGGCCCACCCAGACATCTTTAATGTTCTCTTGCAGGTCTTGGATGACGGTGTCTTGACCGATAGCAAGGGCCGCAAGGTCGACTTTTCAAATACCATTATCATCATGACGTCAAACCTTGGTGCGACAGCCCTTCGGGATGACAAGACTGTCGGATTTGGGGCTAAGGACATTCGTTTTGACCAGGAAAATATGGAAAAACGCATGTTTGAAGAGCTGAAAAAAGCTTATAGACCTGAGTTTATCAACCGTATTGATGAAAAGGTGGTCTTCCATAGCCTTTCTAGCGACCATATGCAGGAAGTGGTGAAGATTATGGTCAAACCTTTAGTGACAAGTTTGGCTGAAAAAGGTATTGACTTGAAATTACAAGCTTCCGCACTGAAATTGTTGGCAAATCAAGGATATGACCCAGAGATGGGGGCTCGTCCACTTCGCAGAACCCTACAAACAGAAGTGGAAGACAAGTTGGCAGAACTTCTTCTCAAGGGAGAATTAGAGGCAGGCAGCACACTTAAGATTGGTGTCAAAGCAGGCCAGTTAAAATTTGATATTGCATAAAAGTGAGGTCGGGAAAAGTTCCCGACCTCTTTATGTACCATCATGAGATGGCTTTGCTGTTGTGACTGCTTTTATGGGTGGCTATCTTTCTTAGAATTTCTCAACATGTGAGTAAAAAAGTCTTTGTATCGATACTTGAGATATTTTTCGTGTAGGAATAACAAAGCCATATAGAAAATCATAAAGACTGTAGTCAGATAGAAGACATCAAATGAAGTTTTACCATAGTGAATTGCTGATTTATAAGAACCAATCGCTCCCAAAATAAACCAAGGAAGATACTTGTAATACTTATTTAGCATAAGAGTGCACCTCCAATATCCTATTTCAATGTCATTATATTCCTTTGCCTAATACAACGAAAGCGATTACATAAAAAAGTCAAATTTTTAACAGGAAAATCTCCTGTTTTTCTGTTTTATTACGAATAGAAGAGTAGGAGGAGTAAATGTATCTAAAGTATTTAATATTTTTAAAATAGTTTAGATAAATTGTTGACATATTTAAATACGAATGTTACAATTGTATTACAAAAAGATTTCTTTATATTTCTAAAACATTACAAAGGAGTAGAAAAATGAAAAAGAAAACCTATATCAAATTGATGACAGCAACTGTATTAGCTTCTACCCTACTATTAGGAGCTTGTGGAAATAAAAAGGAAACAACTCAAGCAAGCAGTTCTGCTAAGACAAGCCAATCATCAAGCTCTAAAGCAGCTTCTGCTAGCAAAGAAAGCAAGACTCAGAAGTCCTCAAGTTCAGCTTCATCTGAAAAGGCCAAGGCGTCTACTGATCAATCTTCAGCAACTACAACACCATCACCAGCAACACCTGCACCAGAGCAAAGACAAGGTCAAGAGGTGTCTAATCAACAGGCAGCTAGTCAACAAACGCCTGCTCAGGCTCCTCAAGCCCAGTCTAACCAATCAAGCTATGATCCTACAACTGACCGCAAACTTCAAGACAAGCAAGCAGAGCAAAATAAACGCTACAAGGGTGTTTTAACCATGGTAGATGGTGATTTCTCAGCTGCAGCGGGCAATTGGAAGGGAGCTAATGGTGAAACCATCACAGTTTCATCAGGTGGTCAATTTACAGTAGAATCTGCTGATGGAAAGAAAGAAAACTACTCTATCAGAGGCTATTCTTATACTCTTGATGATGGCAAGTATAATGCCAAAATCGGTGGAGGAAAAGTCATCCAAATTACAACAGGAGCGGATGGCAAGGTTTCCAGTGTTGCTTTGAATCAATAATAGCTCTCAGTATTTGAATTTTTACAATCAAAAACCCGTAACCTTTAAGAGAGTTACGGGTTTTGGTCTATTAAGCCTTATCCAATTGCAAGAGGGCTTCAATCTCTTCTAGGGTGCTAGCTTGTGAAATGGCTCCACGAAGTTTGGCAGCGCCAGATGTTCCACGGAGGTAGTGAGGAGCGAGGCCACGGAATTCACGAACTGCGACATTTTCCCCTTTGAGGTTAATCAAGCGTTTCAAGTGTTCGTAGGCAATTTTCATCTTGTCTTCAAAGGTCAAATCAGGTAGGATCTCTCCTGTTTTAAAGTAGTGGTTGATTTGGTTAAAGAGGTAGGGATTTCCCATGGAGGAAGATTATATCAGTTATATCTCGAAATAAAAAAGGATAAATTTAACTATAAAACTTGTCTTATTGAATGAAAAAATGGTAGAATAAACATCAATATCGATTGAAATATGGAGATTTAATGGAAATGAAGTCAAAAACATTTCGATTTTATTTAGTTTTGTTATTTATTTTCTTTCTTTATTTTTCATTTGCGGTGTATAATCGAACATACAGTGGAATCACCGTAGATAAACATGATAATGAATGGATAGTTAGACAAGTCCATAATCTGGGAAGCTTTGCGAATCATCAAGAGATAATAGGGTCATCTATTATACAAATAGACGGTCAGAATCCAGATAGTAATTTCTTATTATCTCGATTTTTAATTGTTGAACCGCTTCATTCTGTGACAGTATTAGATAGAGGAATTTCAAAGACTTTAATAATAGAATCTGGGAGATCAAGCCAAATTATCTTTCTTGTTTTATCAATCATTGCTTTTCTGATTCTACTGTTATTTCGCTTATACATAAAAGGTAGAAGTAGAGGGAAAACTGGGAAACGATATTTTTATTTTATTATTTATACTAGTCTGATGTTATTATCGATTATTCCATCAAGTATAGGAGATGTATTTGGTCGTAGTCTATTAATTTCATATTTGACTTCATTTCCATTATTCATGGATATCTTCATTAGAGTGTTAGTCTTAAAGATAAAAGGTTCAACCATTTCTAACTTTTCTCGTATTATACTGGGCTATTCACTCATAACTCAACTTTTGTATGTTTATAATCTTATACAGCCCATTGATTTTTTAACCATCTTTTTTTCTAGGGGAGTATTTTATTTAGTATTTTTCTTTTTAGTTATCCTACTGTTAAAGATGCTTATAAATTACTATCAGAGAAGAGAAATGTTGCCAATTCACACCTTATTTTTAGCAGTTCTTGCCTTATTTCCTCTATTTTTTGGATATATTTTTCCGATTGGTAAGGAAGTTTCGTTTATTTATAGTATTCCTCTGTTGTTGCTTATTTTGTTCTCTATTGTGAATAACTTGATATTAGAACGAATGATATATGTTGCTTGGAAGTGGAATCCATTCATATATAACTTGATATTTGCCGTGTTTTTTACTAGTCTAATTATTCTTTTTAGTCTGTTATTAAGAGAATTTTCTCCAATTTTTTTCGTTCTTTACACTTTTCTTTTTTCGCTAGCTTTGTTACCTGAAATAAGGAAAATGATGTTGATTAGCCATAAGATGGAGGGAATCTTTAGTAGTTTTCATACTTTTGTAGCTACTGAATTGGAGAGGGAAGAAATTGCAACGTTTATACATGATACTACAATTCAGAAGGTTATTTATTATAAAAAGCAGTTAGAAATTAGTGAACAAATTAATAGGATAGCTTTATTAGAGATGTTGGATGATATTGTCTTTGAATTAAGAGATTTATGTTCCAATATCTATCCTTTAATGGTGCATGAATTAGGGTTGAAAGAATCTATTACTAGCATATTAAATCAATTCATGAAGATGGAAACTGTTTCGATTATGACAACTTTTTCAATAGATGAAGAAAAAGTTAATGATAAAGTGGGCACGTTTGTATTAAGGACAGTTAAAGAACTAGTGAATAATAGTATTCTTCATGGGAATGCTAGAGAAATTACTGTAGATTTATCTACAAAAGAAAAGATTTTATCAATTGAAGTTATAGATGATGGTATTTTTAAGGGAAACTATCAGTCTAATGAACATCATTTTGGTTTAAATAGAATTGTAGAGAAGGTTCATTTATTGGGGGGAACTGTTCAGATAAATATAGAACCTACAAGTGTGAAGATACGGATACCTATAGAGGGGAAGAAAAATGATTCGTTTGGTTTTGATTGATGATCACAGTTTAGTATTACAAGGATTGGAGAACTATTTTTTAAAGGAAGATAATTTTGAAATTGTTGGTTCCTATACAGAAGTAGCAGATTTACTTCTCTGTCTTATGAATGAAAAGGTAGATGTGCTAGTTATGGATTTTATGCTGAAAGGAGTAACGGCATTTGATGTTATTAGTCAGATAAATAGATTTCTGAATACAGTTCCCAAGATAGTTCTTTTATCAGGATTTTATGACACTTTGTTACATAAGAGAGCGATGGATTTTGGGATTCAAGCTTTTTTACCCAAAGAAAGTTCTTATTTGGATGTTAAGAGTGCAATTTATGCTGTTTATAAGGGAAATCACGTTATCCCAGATGGTTTGTTAGAAAAGCAAGAAAATAATCTATTGACAGATACGGAGTTAAGTGTATTGGAACTTATTGTAAAAGAATATTCTAATGAAAAGATAGCAAATAGTTTATTTGTAAGCAGGAGAACAGTAGATACCCATGTTTCAAATATCTGTTCAAAGTTGGGAGTGACGAGTAGAGTTGGAGCTGTACGTGAGGCTATTCGATTAAATCTCGTATCTTTATAATTTATCCTAAAAAGGCAAGAAGGTTTTCGCAAATTACGGATTCTTTCTTGTCTTTTTTTGTTTAAGATAGAGTCAGTTTAATAGATTGGAGAAGGATATGCTAACAGTAGATTATTTACTTGGAGATAATAGAAATCGCTATTTTGGTAGAGGACATAAGAGGACGACTTATGAAGTTAAGTTGAAAAATATTTTAGAAGGGGTTGGGTCTCTTCATCAAGAAGGTTTGTGGTCTAGTAAACAATCTGAAATCATACAGCAGCACCTGAGTACATTAGATGGAATAGCATTAGCTCATTTATTTGGAAGTGAAATACTGAAAAGAATGGGAGCGAGCTTAAATCAGTATAGGTTAAGCCATTTTGAGATAAAATCAGGAATAAAAGCTATAGAAGAATTGGTAAATTTAAAATTAGAATTACAAAATTTCAAAATGACGAACCAAGTGATTGAATTTGATTGCTTGGTAATGGATATGAAAGTTTGTTTAGGCTATCAATTATTAGAATGTATGGAAAATGTAGTTGCTATAGGAGAACAAGGTAGAGATTTTTTATCAACGCATTTAAGAGATAGACAACATGATATATACGATGTTGAGTTTTCAGATAGTAGTATATCTTGTAAAGCAGAGCAAGTATTAATCAAAGATATTGAATATAGTGGTGTAGGTAGTCTAGAACAGAATTATTATAGTTTGTTAGAGCTTCTGATTATTTTTTCTCAAATGGCAGAGATGTTAGCCTACCATATCGAAGAGATATCTCGAGAGGAGAGCAATACCATGTGGATGAAGCAAGTAAGTGCAGACTTGGATTCACCAATTTTGAACGGAGTAGTAGAACTTAGTGGTAGTGTTTCAAAAAATAGATTGTTAAAAATTAGAGAAGAACATTGGAAAATCTACGAAATGTCTGGGTATGATGTAGATCATAAGGTAGTCTTTAAAAGTAAAATAGCTCAAAAATTACCTGATGGAGGGGGGCAGTGATGGGAAATAGAGAATTGAGGCTAGTCATATCAGGTACTTATTCTACGGGTAAGACAACAACTGCTACAGCTCTTTCGATTGCAACGGGACTTCCCTTAATTGACGCTTTATCTGCGAGGGAAATTTTGACAGATTTATATCCTGGAAGAAGATTTCAGGATATGTCATCAACTGAGTTAATGGCACTGGGGTTAAAGCGTTTTGAAGAGAGAATTCGTACAGAAGGAATTTTATACAAGGAGCATGGAAGTTTTCTATCAGATGGGTCAGTATTGAATGAATGGATTTACGGGACTGTTCGAATGAGGGTAGGAATTAATCCAGGCTCAGCATTCGTTCATCGATTGATGAAATCTATTTTAGGTATTCCTGGTCGAACATTTTTCAAAAAATATTTGACTGCTTATGGGCTCGTCTCTAAGAATCATGCGAAATTGTGGTATACAGATGTTGTCCATCTACCAGTAGAGTTTGCAATGGATCCAGATGGGCATAGACCAGTATCTGAAGAGTATCGAAATTTATCAGATGAGGAATTATATGAAGCTTATAGGAATTTGGGCCTGACTCCTTATTGTGTAAAAGGTAGTCAGAAAGAACGGTTAAATCAGATCATTCAACATTATAAGTTGCCAATAGTTGTTCCAGTAGATGAGGCTATTTCCTTAGCTGAAAAGGTTATACGAGAAAACAGGGAAGCAGTATCTAAACGTATCATAGAGCAGTATGAAGAGCCTACATTAAAGGAAAAAATAAAATTTATGACAAGATATTAGGAGTATGTATGATTCAGTTTCAAAATATTAGCAAGATTTATAAGGTGGGGGAGCAAGAAGTTCGTGCTCTAGATCAAGTTAGTTTTTCCATTGAGAAAGGGAAATTTACAGTTATTTTAGGTCCATCAGGTTCAGGGAAAAGTACGTTACTAAATTTACTTGGTGGGATGGATCGTGCGACATCAGGAACCTTTATATTTGATGAGGAACTCGTAACAAAGTTTACGGATAAGGAGTTATCTGCTTATCGAAAAGATAAGATTGGTTTTGTTTTTCAATTTTATAATTTAGTTCCAAGTTTAACAGCCAAGGAGAATATAGGTATTGCAGCCAATTTAGTGAAAAACAATAAAGAAATTGATATGTATTTAGATCAAGTTGGTTTACTTCATAGAAAAAATAATTTTCCTAATCAACTTTCTGGAGGTGAAATGCAACGTGTATCAATTGCAAGGGCATTGGCTAAAGAGCCTAGTCTATTATTGTGTGATGAACCTACAGGAGCGTTAGATTCAAAGACAGGTGATAGTATTTTAACTTTATTGAAGGAAGTTTCTAGAAATGGGAATGCTGCAGTTGTAATGGTTACACATAATAGAGAGTTTGCTAAATTTGCAGATCGAGTTATATATTTGAAAGATGGAAGTATTGAAAAAATAGAGAATAATGAAGAGGTGCTGGGATGAGGTATCTTCATATAAAATTATTAAGAGATCTTCGGCAAAATTGGCAACAATTTTTCTCTGTTTTTCTGATGTCTCTATTAAGTGTATTAATCTTTGTAGGGCTACAAGGAGCTTGGCATGGACTTGAAAAGAGTCTAGAGAGTTATTTGAAACAATCTGAACTTCCTGTTGTTTGGGTTCAAGCGAGACAAATTGATGAATCAAAAATTAAGCAGGTTGAACTCTTATCTTCTGTTGAAAAAGTTGTCAGTAAAAAGAAAGGCTTTGCTAATATTGTTCGTTTAGACAAGACTGACGGACGAATCAATCTTGAAACGATTACAGATAATCAACTGGTTACAGTAACAGAAGGAAGTCCTTTTTCTGAGGGAAAACAAGATTCGATTTGGATTGATGGGAATTATGCGAAGAAGAATCATTTACAGATTGGAGATTCAATTTCTATTTCATCAAGGGGGAAACAGATAGATTTAGAAATTGTAGGATTTGTTCAGGCGACAGATAAGATTTATTTTACAGGTAGCATGGAATATATAGCTCCAAATCCTGACAATGATGCCTACGGTTATATTGCCGATAATGAAATTGCAAAAGGAATTTTGAGTTTATCGTCAGATAATGCTTTAGAAATTTATGGTTCTAAGGTAGATTTGCGAGGAGATTTAGAGTCTATTTTAGGGAGCGAGTTAGTTTCTTATCAAGATCAAAAAAGTTTAACTGAAATATCAGAAGCTACTGATCGAGTGGGGCAAATTAGAAACTTATCTTACCTATTTTCTTTTATCTTTATTTTGTTAGCTATTTTGGCTATGTTTACAACTATTCAGCGTTTGATTGATGGCCAAACAAAAGAGATTGCTGTATTAAAGGCTTTAGGCTTTTCAAATCAGGCTATCAGTTTACATTATATTTTATTTGGCTTAGTAGTAAGTTTATTAGGAAGTTTCGCAGGCTTTGCTATTTCTCCCTTGATGTCATGGTTTGTACTAGAAACTCAAAAGTCAATGTTTACACTTCCAAATTGGCAGATCTCTTATTCATCTTCATCAATAGTCATTGGTATTGTAGTCATTATAATTTGTATTTTAGCTGCCTATTTAGCTTCTAGAGAGTCAGCTAGAGGCTTACCAGCAATATTTTTAAGAGGTAAAGAAAAACTTGCTAAACCTGTCTTTGTGGAAAGATTTTCCTCTATCTGGCAACGAATTTCTTATCCTTCAAGATGGGCAATTCGGGATGCCTCGTTTAATCGTATTCGAGTTTTGATGGGAATCGTGGGAGTTGCAGGAAGTATGATGTTACTGATTGCTGGAATTGGTATGCCTGTATCTATGAATCATCTTGTTGATAAGGCATATAATGAAGATTTTTCTTACTCAAAACGACTGACCGTGGCGGATTATCCTACTTCTAAGTCTAAATATGGTGGGCAAGGTGTACAAATTTCACAAGCACATTTTAGTCCAGATGATGGATACAACCGTTTATTGATTATATTTGATGATGGAGATATGATCCAAGCAAAAACAGAGAGTGCTGAATCTTTGAAAGATGATGGTTTGTATGTAACTAGATCATTTGCCCGTTTGGCAGGTATTAAAGTCGGAGATTTTTTAACTGTAACTCCTTATCAAGATGGTTATACTTACAAGTTTGAAGTAAAAGGGATTGTCACAAGTGAAACCAATCAAGGGGCTTATCTTCATGCTAGAGTCTTTGAAAAAGCAGGGGGAGATTTTACTCCCCATACTTTATTAGTTGGGTCAGAGGTGGACCAAGATACTATTAAGCAAGACAAAGGTGTTCTATCTGTCATTGAAAAAGGGAGCCAAGAAAAAAATGCCTATGATTTTGTAGCTAGTTTAATGAGTGTATTTCTAATGATTATTGGCTTTGCTTTATTACTTGTTATTATTGTTCTCTATAATCTAGGTTCTTTAAACTTTGTAGAGAGAATGAGAGACTATGCTACATTGCAAGTATTAGGATTTTCTAATCAATATCTACAGATGGTAACTCTTTTTGAGACTATACTAACTACCTTTATTGGGTGGCTAGTAGGAATTCCTTTAGGCATATGGTTTTTGAAAGAATATGTAGCAACATTTTCGACGATTCGAATTGAGTATACCGCTTATGTCAGTATATATGTCCTTGCTTTTGCTACGTTATTGGTTTGGTTTACATCTTTAGGGACTGCTTATTTTATTAGTCTTCGTATGAGAAAGATTGACATGATTAGTGCTTTAAAGGGGGTAGACTAGTAGAGTTAGTTCTGACTGAATCTATAGACATTTATGAATAATTGTTAATCACCAGTTCTAAGGTCCAAATTTACCTATTTGTGTCTTGGTTCACTGCATTACAGTATAAAAGAATCCGTCAGCTCAAATAAGAGTTGACGGATTCTTTTATACTTGTACTTGGGTTAAAAATTCTTCTGTAGTAAGAATTTGAGCAAACTCATCTTGTAGAGAAAGGAGATTAATCTCATGGATAGTCTCAGGAGAGATGGTCTGACCGTTTTTGTTCGATAGGGTAAAACTGGCAGTAGCATCTGCTAGTAAAGTGACTTCAAAACCAAGATTTGCTGCCATTCGTGTCGTAGTAGATACACAATGAGGCAGGGTCAAACCAACAACGACTAAATGACAAATCTGATTTTTTCGTAAATAGGTTTCAAGATTTGTTCCAATAAAGGCGCTATTAACCGTTTTTTGAAAGACAGGTTCGGAAGCAACTGGTTCAAATCCACTTTTAAACTCCTGATTTTGTTTGTTATGAAATTGCGACTGGGGATTGTCAGATATGTGTTGAACATGTAAGACTGGAAGAGCGTGTTTACGAAAGTATGCCAGTATCCTCAATGCTTGGTGTTCAGCTTGAGGGTTGTTTCGTTCTCCCCAGATAGGGTTATCAAATGCTTTTTGCATATCGATAATCAGTAGAGCCGTATGAACCATTTTAAGCCTTATCCAATTGCAAGAGGGCTTCAATCTCTGCTAGGGTGCTAGCTTGGGAAATGGCTCCACGGAGTTTGGCTGCGCCAGATGTTCCACGGAGGTAGTGAGGAGCGAGGCCTCGGAATTCACGAACTGCTACGTTTTCTCCTTTGAGGTTAATCAAGCGTTTCAAATGTTCGTAGGCGATTTTCATCTTGTCCTCAAAGGTCAAATCAGGTAGGATTTCTCCTGTTTCAAAATAATGGTTGATTTGGTTGAAGAGGTAGGGATTTCCCATAGCTGCGCGGCCAATCATGACTGCGTCAGCCCCGACTTCTTCGATGCGTTGTTTGGCTTCTTGAACCGTACGGATGTCACCGTTGGCGATGAATGGAATCTTGGTTAGAGCTTGGGCAACCTTGTGAAGGGTCTCAAGGTCTGCGTGGCCTGTGTACATTTGTTCACGGGTACGGCCATGCATGGCAAGGGCAGAAACACCTGCAGCTTCAGCAGCGAGGGCATTTTCTACGGCAAGAGATGGGTCAGCCCAGCCTGTACGCATTTTGACAGTAAGAGGGATATCAAGGACAGATTGGACTTTGTTGATGATAGAGTAGATCTTGTCTGGATCCTTGAGCCACATAGCGCCAGCTTCGTTCTTCACGATTTTATTAACTGGGCAGCCCATGTTGATATCTACGATATCGGTTTTGGTGTTTTCTTGGATAAATTCTGCTGCGCGTGCTAGGCTGTCTTCATCGCTACCAAAAAGTTGGATAGAAACAGGGTTTTCGCCTTCATCGATATGAAGCATGTGCAGGGTTTTTTCGTTATTGTATTGAATTCCCTTGTCAGAGACCATTTCCATGACAACGAGTCCAGCTCCAAGCTCTTTTGCGATAGTACGAAAGGCTGAGTTGGTCACGCCAGCCATGGGCGCTAAAACAGTACGATTGGGAATCTCAACATTGCCAATCATAAAGGGTGTATTAAGATTTGTCACGAATGAGTTCCTCCAGGTCGTTTTCATCAAAGTTGTAGGTTGTTTGGCAGAATTGACAAGTGATTTCTGCCCCGTGGTCTTCCTCTTTCATTTCCTGTAAGTCTGAACTTGGAAGGCTGGCAAGAGCGTTCATAAAGCGTTCATGGCTACAGTCACATTGGAAACGGATTTCTTCTTCAGAAAGACGCTTATAAGCCTCGTCACCGTAGATAGCTTTAAGGAGGGCTTCGATATGGTCGTCGCTTTCCAGAAGGGTTGAGATAGCTGGCATTTCTTGGATGCGTTTTTCAAAGCGAGTAATTTCTTCTTCCTTGGCTCCTGGCAAGACTTGGACTAGGAAGCCACCTGCAACCTTGACCTTGTCTTCCTCGTCCAAAAGGACATTGAGACCCACTGCTGAAGGGGTTTGTTGGCTTTCAGTCAGATAAAAGGCAAGATCTTCACCGATTTCCCCAGAGATGAGGGGAGTCATAGAGTTGTAAGGATTTCCAGTACCGTAGTCTGTGATAACGAGAAATTGACCATTTCCAACAAAAGGTCCAACTAGAACTTCACCAGTTGCAGTCTTTTTGATGTCAACACCAGGATTTTGAACATAGCCTTTGACGTTACCCTTGGTATCAGCGACCGTGATAATGGCCCCTAGAGAGCTAGATCCCAGTACCTTAACTGTTAGTTTGGTATTTCCTTTTTCATTGGCTGCGAGAATCTGGCTGGCGATAAGAGTTCGACCAAGTGCTACAGTTGAGCTGGCTTGGGTTTGATGTTTTTCTTGAGCAGTGCGGACGGTTTCTGTGCTATCAAGAACAAAAGCACGAAAGGCTCCGCTTTCTGATATACTTTTAATAATTTTATCCATAGCTACTATTTTAGCATAAAAATGCCCAAAGGGGGAGCCGTGTGTTTGTCGATTTTCAGGATAATAGACTAGGAAATTAGCATGAAAATAAAAAGAGAAACAGATTATTTCAGCATTTGTAAGATTTATGCTATGCTTAAGATAGAAAATGAAAGGGGTAACAAATGTATTTAGGAGATTTGATGGAAAAGGTTGAAGCTGGCCAATTTTCAATCCTTTCCTTTCTATTACAAGAGTCTCAGACGACAGTCAAGGCTGTAATGGAGGAAACAGGATTTTCAAAAGCAACCCTAACCAAATATGTCACCCTGCTCAATGATAGGGCTATGGATAGTGGCTTAGAGCTGACTATTCACTTAGAAGATGAAAATCTGCGTCTGTCAATCGGTGCAGCTACCAAGGGGAGAGATATTCGGAGCCTGTTTTTAGAGAATGCTGTTAAATACCAGATTCTTGTTTATCTTCTCTACCACCAACAGTTTTTAGCCCATCAGCTGGCTCAAGAATTGATGATTAGCGAGGCTACGCTTGGTCGCCATTTGTCTAGCTTGAATCAGATTTTGTCCGAATTTGATTTATCCATCCAAAATGGACGTTGGCGAGGTCCAGAGCATCAGATTCGCTATTTCTATTTCTGTTTTTTCCGCAAGGTCTGGTCGAGTCAGGAATGGGAAGGCCACATGCAGAAGCCAGAGAGAAAGCAGGAAATTGCTACACTAGAAGAAATCTGCGGTGCGAGTTTGTCTTCGGGGCAGAAATTAGATTTGATTCTCTGGGCTCACATCAGTCAACAACGTCTCCGTGTCAATGCCTGTCAGTTTCAAGTGATAGAAGAGAAAATGAGAGGGTATTTTGACAATATTTTCTACCTTCGTTTGCTGAGAAAGGCTTCGTCCTTTTTTGCTGGGCAACACCTTCCTCTGGGAACTGAGGATGGGGAGATGATGATTTTCTTCTCTTTCCTCCTATCTCATCGCATTCTTCCTCTTCATACTATGGAGTATATTCTTGGTTTTGGAGGGCAGTTAGCCGATTTGCTGACGCAATTGATTCAAGAAATGAAGAAGGAGGAACTATTGGGGGATTATACAGAGGATCATGTCACCTATGAACTCAGTCAGCTTTGTGCTCAAGTCTATCTCTATAAGGGCTATATTTTACAGGACCGCTACAAGTACCAGTTGGAGAATCGTCATCCTTATTTGCTGATGGAACATGATTTTAAAGAGACAGCAGAGGAGATTTTTCATGCTCTACCTGCCTTTCAGCAGGGGACGGATTTGGATAAGAAAATTCTCTGGGAATGGCTCCAGTTAATCGAATATATGGCTGAAAATGGTGGTCAGCATATGCGGATTGGTCTGGATTTGACATCTGGTTTTCTTGTCTTTTCAAGGATGGCAGCCATTTTGAAACGGTATTTGGAATACAACCGTTTTATTACCATTGAAGCATATAACTCTAGTCGGCATTATGATTTGCTGGTTACCAATAACCCGATTCATAAGAAGGAACAGACACCAGTCTATTATTTAAAAAATGACTTGGATATGGAAGATTTGGCAGGGATTCGTCAGTTATTATTCACTTAAAAGACTTGGTGGTTCCAGGTCTTTTTTGTGAAATTTACACAATCTACTCACATTTTTTTAAAAATTAAAAAAAGTTGATAAACAGGAAAGCGCTTTATTTTGTATACTAGTAAGTGTAAAGAGGAGACATCTTCAAGATTTTTATGAGGAGGACAGCACATGTCACAAGAAAAATACATCATGGCCATTGACCAGGGAACTACAAGTTCTCGTGCCATTATTTTCAACAAAAAAGGAGACAAGGTCAGCTCGAGTCAAAAAGAGTTCACTCAGATTTTCCCTCAGGCAGGTTGGGTAGAGCACAATGCCAATGAAATTTGGAATTCCGTCCAGTCAGTTATTGCGGGAGCTTTCATCGAAAGTGGTGTCAAGCCAAATCAAATCGAAGCAATCGGGATTACCAACCAGCGTGAAACAACGGTTGTCTGGGATAAGAAAACAGGGCTCCCTATCTATAATGCTATCGTTTGGCAATCACG
Organism: Streptococcus mitis; assembly: GCF_009496155.1. Lineage (GTDB taxonomy): Bacteria > Bacillota > Bacilli > Lactobacillales > Streptococcaceae > Streptococcus > Streptococcus mitis_BQ. The sequence continues at coordinate 42,087 of NZ_WIJP01000012.1, read as the reverse complement.
TCAAACTGCTCCTCTGGCTGAACAACTAAAAAGCCAAGGTTATGTGGAAAAATTCCATGAAAAGACTGGTTTGATCATCGATGCTTACTTTTCTGCGACTAAGGTTCGTTGGATTTTGGACCATGTAGAAGGCGCTCAAGAGCGAGCTGAAAAAGGAGAATTGCTCTTTGGTACTATCGATACTTGGTTAGTTTGGAAATTGACTGACGGTGCGGCTCATGTGACGGACTACTCAAATGCAGCTCGTACCATGCTTTATAACATTAAAGAACTCAAATGGGATGATGAGATTTTGGAAATTCTCAATATTCCTAAGGCTATGTTGCCAGAAGTTCGTTCTAACTCTGAAATTTACGGTAAGACAGCGCCATTTCATTTCTATGGTGGACAAGTCCCAATCTCGGGTATGGCTGGGGACCAACAAGCGGCCCTCTTTGGACAGTTGGCCTTTGAACCAGGTATGGTTAAGAATACTTATGGAACAGGTTCTTTCATTATCATGAATACTGGGGAAGAGATGCAGTTGTCTGAGAACAATCTTTTGACAACCATTGGTTACGGAATCAACGGCAAGGTTTACTATGCCTTGGAAGGTTCAATCTTCATTGCAGGAAGTGCCATTCAATGGCTTCGTGACGGTCTTCGCATGGTCGAAAATTCACCAGAATCTGAAAAATATGCTCGTGATTCTCACAACGATGATGAAGTTTATGTCGTTCCAGCCTTCACAGGTCTAGGTGCTCCATACTGGAACCAAAACGCTCGTGGTTCTGTCTTTGGTTTGACTCGTGGAACAAGTAAGGAAGACTTTATCAAGGCAACTCTTCAATCTATTGCTTATCAAGTGCGTGATATCATTGACACCATGCAAGTGGATGCTCAGACAGCTATCCAAGTCTTGAAGGTGGATGGTGGTGCAGCCATGAACAACTTCCTCATGCAGTTCCAAGCTGACATTTTGGGAATTGACATCGCACGCGCCAAAAACTTGGAAACAACAGCTCTAGGAGCAGCCTTCCTAGCAGGTTTGGCAGTTGGTTACTGGAAAGACTTGGATGAGTTGAAGCTCTTGAACGAGACTGGAGAACTCTTTGAGCCATCTATGAACGAATCGCGCAAGGAACAACTCTACAAGGGTTGGAAGAAGGCTGTGAAAGCAACGCAAGTCTTTGCGGAAATCGACGACTAATACTGGAAGAATAAAGCTACTTAGTTAGAAAGTGTGTAAATATGGAATTTTCAAAGAAAACACGTGAATTATCAATTAAAAAAATGCAGGAACGTACCCTGGACCTCTTGATTATCGGTGGAGGAATCACAGGGGCTGGTGTAGCCTTGCAGGCGGCAGCTAGTGGTCTAGATACTGGTTTGATTGAAATGCAGGACTTCGCAGAAGGAACATCTAGCCGTTCAACAAAATTGGTTCACGGAGGTCTTCGTTACCTCAAACAATTTGACGTAGAAGTAGTATCAGATACGGTTTCAGAACGTGCAGTAGTCCAACAAATTGCACCTCATATTCCAAAACCAGACCCAATGCTCTTGCCAGTTTATGATGAAGATGGAGCAACCTTTAGCCTATTCCGTCTTAAAGTAGCTATGGATTTGTACGACCTCTTGGCAGGTGTCAGCAATACGCCTGCTGCAAACAAGGTTTTGAGTAAGGAAGAAGTCTTGGAACGCCAGCCAAACTTGAAGAAAGAAGGCTTGGTAGGAGGTGGGGTTTACCTTGACTTCCGTAACAACGATGCGCGTCTCGTGATTGAAAACATCAAACGTGCTAACCAAGACGGTGCCCTCATTGCCAACCACGTGAAGGCAGAAGGCTTCCTCTTTGACGAAAGTGGCAAGATTACAGGTGTTGTAGCTCATGATTTGTTGACAGACCAAGTCTTTGAAATCAAGGCTCGTCTGGTTATCAACACGACAGGTCCTTGGAGCGACAAGGTACGCAATTTGTCTAATAAGGGAACCCAATTCTCACAAATGCGTCCAACTAAGGGAGTTCACTTGGTAGTGGATTCAAGCAAGATCAAGGTTTCACAGCCAGTTTACTTTGACACAGGTTTGGGTGACGGTCGTATGGTCTTTGTTCTCCCACGTGAAAACAAGACTTACTTTGGTACAACTGATACAGACTACACAGGTGATTTGGAACATCCAAAAGTAACTCAAGAAGATGTAGATTACCTACTTGGCATTGTCAACAACCGCTTCCCAGAAGCGAATATTACAGTTGCTGACATTGAAAGTAGCTGGGCAGGTCTTCGTCCATTGATTGCAGGCAATAGCGCTTCTGACTACAATGGAGGAAATAACGGTACAATCAGTGATGAAAGCTTTAACAACTTGATTGCGACTGTTGAATCTTATCTCTCTAAAGAAAAAACGCGTGAAGATGTTGAAGCTGCTGTCAGCAATGTTGAAAGCAGTACATCTGAAAAACATTTGGATCCATCTGCAGTTTCACGTGGTTCGAGCTTGGATCGTGATGACAATGGCCTTTTGACCCTTGCTGGTGGTAAAATCACAGATTACCGTAAGATGGCAGAAGGTGCTATGGAGCGCGTGGTTGACATCCTCAAAGCAGAATTTGACCGTAGCTTTAAACTCATCAATTCTAAGACTTACCCTGTTTCAGGTGGGGAATTGAACCCAGCAAATGTAGACTCAGAAATCGAAGCCTTTGCACAACTTGGAGTGTCACGTGGCTTGGATAGCAAGGAAGCTCATTACCTAGCAAATCTTTACGGTTCAAATGCACCGAAAGTCTTTGCCCTTGCTCATAGCTTGGAACAAGCACCAGGACTCAGCTTGGCAGATACTTTATCACTTCACTATGCAATGCGCAATGAGTTGGCTCTTAGCCCAGTTGACTTCCTCCTTCGTCGTACCAACCACATGCTCTTTATGCGTGATAGTTTGGATAGCATCGTTGAGCCAGTTTTGGATGAAATGGAACGATTCTATGACTGGACAGAAGATGAGAAAGCAGCTTACCGTGCTGACGTCGAATCAGCTCTTGCTAACAACGATTTAGCAGAATTAAAAAATTAAGAAAAAATAAAAGAGGTGGAGGGCAGAACTCCTTGTCGCCCGCCCCTTATTTTTAATGGAGACAGAAAGATGATGAATGAATTATTTGGAGAATTTCTAGGGACTTTAATCCTGATTCTTCTAGGAAATGGTGTTGTAGCAGGTGTGGTTCTTCCTAAAACTAAGAGCAACAGTTCAGGTTGGATTGTGATTACTATGGGTTGGGGAATTGCAGTTGCGGTTGCAGTCTTTGTATCTGGCAAGCTCAGTCCAGCTCATTTAAACCCAGCTGTGACGATTGGTGTGGCCTTGAAAGGTGGTTTGCCTTGGGCTTCCGTTTTCCCTTATATCTTAGCCCAGTTTGCAGGGGCTATGCTGGGTCAGATTTTGGTTTGGTTGCAATTCAAACCGCATTATGAGGCAGAGGAAAATGCAGGCAATATCCTAGCCACCTTCAGCACCGGTCCAGCCATCAAGGATACAGTTTCTAACTTGATTAGCGAAATCCTTGGAACCTTTGTTTTGGTCTTGACAATCTTTGCTTTGGGTCTTTACGATTTTCAGGCAGGTATCGGAACCTTTGCAGTTGGTAGCTTGATTGTTGGTATCGGTCTATCACTAGGTGGGACAACAGGCTATGCCTTGAACCCAGCTCGTGACCTTGGACCTCGTATCATGCACAGTATCCTTCCAATTCCAAACAAAGGAGACGGAGACTGGTCTTACGCTTGGATTCCTGTTGTGGGACCTGTTATCGGAGCAGCCTTGGCTGTACTTGTATTCTCACTTTTCTAATCTAGAAAACAATTATGTTGATAGGGCTTGGGCAAGAGCCCAATTTCAGCAAAAAATGAAGTAAATCTTCTCATAATAAAACGTATCATATCAAATTTCAACACCTGATATGATGCGTTTTTCTGATTTTTAAGACTTTTTCCCAGTCTCTTTTTCGATTGAAGATGTAAGTATTCTACTAACTAACTTCTTAGTACTAGCCAACAACGATAATCATAATTCCTCCCAAAATTAGGAATAATAAAGGCAATAATTTTTGTTTTTTTCATGTGAAATACCTCACTTTTGTTTTCTTCTATTTTATGCTAAAATATTAAAAATCAAAAACTGTTCCCATATATGCTTGTTGGAGAGAAATTATGAAAAAATTTGGAGAAATTTTTAAAAAGTTTCGAGAATCTAGAGGTTTTCGCTTGAAAGATGTCGAAAAAGCTGGTATATCAACATCACAGCTCTCACGTTTTGAAAAGGGAGAGACTGATTTAACCATTTCAAAATTTATGGCTATTTTGGATGAAATTAACATGCCTATTGATGAATTTATGTATGCTGTTCATGATTTTCATCGTGATGAACTGAACGAACTCTTATCAAAGGTTAGGCATTTTGTATCAAATCATGATGTTGATGGGTTGAAAAAACTACTTTATTCTCAGATGGAGTCAGATTCTAAACAAAAGAAATTTCATAAGCTTAACATTATTTTATTAAAAATTCGTTTACAAGATTTATCGGGAGAAGCTTATTATTCTGGTGATGATTTATCTTATCTCACTGACTATCTCTTTAGTGTTGAATATTGGGGATACTATGAATTATTGATTTTTTCAAATACTTTAGATGTCCTAAAACACGATGTCTTCATGGTTTTGGCTAGAGAGATGTCTAGACGTTCTGATTTTTATAAAGAAATTCCTAATAATAGACGACTGATTTCATCTATGCTATTGAACGGATATATCACATGTATTGAAAGAGGAAAATTTCTTGATGCTTTGTATTTTGAAAAACGACTAAACCAATGCTTTTTCACCGAGATAGAAATTTATGAACGGTTGGTGTTTCAGTATGCACAACATCTTTATCGCTACAAAACAGAGACGGATTGCAAAGCAATTATTGAAATGAGGAAGTGTATTGGAGCAATGAAATTAGCGGGAAGTAACCATTTGGCAAAGAATTATGAAAGGCACTTAGAAAAAATTTTAGCAGATAAAGGGTAGTGTGCAGATATGGGAATGTTTTATTGTAAGTGATGAAAAAGAATATAATTACAGTATCCTATTTGAAAGGAGTTACAATTATGTCTAAAGAACTTGAAAAAGTCCTTGAGTCTAGTTCTATGGCAAAAGGCGACGGTTGGAAGTGATAAAGTAATTTATCTCATAGGATAAGCAGAGGTTACTTTTCCCTCTGCTTTTTTAGAAAGGTATTCAAGATGAGAAGAATTTCAGAAGATATTTTATTTAGACTAGAGAAGTTTGGTGGAATTTTAATAAATAAAACAAATTTTGATCGAGTTGAATTAGATGAGACTGAGGCTTTTTTTCTATATCTAGTTCAAACCCATGGTTTCGAAATTGCTGTTTCTTTTTTTAAGAAAGATATAGAAGCAGGAAAATTAAAGCGAGCATTATCATTAGATATCTATTCTGATAAAAATATTGAGGGATCATTGAAAGATCCTGCCGAAACTTTAAAAAATGCGAGGAAGCATGTAGCAAAATTAAAAAAGCATAATATACTGAGTTTTCCACTCGAATTAGTAATATATCCTAGTATGTACTGTGATTTAAAATGTGGTTTTTGTTTTTTAGCAAATCGAGAAGATAGAAATTCCAAACCTGCTAAAGATTGGGAGCGAATTTTGCGTCAGGCAAAAGATAATGGAGTGCTTAGTATTTCAATTTTAGGTGGAGAGCCGACTAGATATTTTGATATTGATAATTTATTGATAGCTTGTGAAAAACTAAAGTTGAAGACTACTATAACGACCAATGCCCAGTTAATAAAGAAAAGCACAGTAGATATTCTGACTAATTCTAACTATATTACACCAGTTTTATCTTTGCAGACTTTAAATCCTGAATTAAATTTTGAATTGATGGGGGTAAGACCTGATAGACAGATAAAATTAGCGAAATATTTTAAAGCTGTTGGAAAAAAATGTAGAATTAATGCAGTGTATACAAAGCAAAGCTATGAACAAATTATAGAATTAGTTGATTTTTGTATAGAGAATAAAATAGATAGGTTTTCAATAGCTAATTATTCTGAGGTAACAGGATATACTAAAATAAAGAAAAAATACGATTTAGCTGATTTGAGAAGACTGAATAAGTATGTTACAGATTATATAACTCAACGAGAAGCTAAGTTAAATTTTGCTACTGAGGGGTGTCATCTTTACACCGCCTATCCGGAATTAATAAATAATTCGATTGAATTTTCAGAGTTTGATGAAATGTATTATGGATGTCGTGCGAAGTATACTAAAATGGAAATAATGTCTAATGGAGATATCATGCCTTGTATTGCCTTTTTAGGAATTAATCGAACCAAGCAAAATGCTTTTGAAAAAAATTTGTTAGATATTTGGTATGATGACTGGTTGTATGGAGAAATTCGTTCTTTTAGAACGAAGAATTCTAAATGTTTATCTTGTGGCTTAGTAAAAATTTGCGAAGGCGGCTGTTATGTTAACTTGATTAAGGAGAAGAGTCCAGAATATTTTAGAGACTCAGTTTGCAAATTATGAGTAAACGGATTTTTAATTTATATGTGATGAATATATTTCTGTCTGGATTACCGTATTACTTTGTAACAATGTTACTTTTAAAGTATCTAGGTTTCTCTTTCACAGAAATAGCTAGTTTATCAGTTATTACCGAGTTATGTGGCGCAGTTTTTGATATTCCATTAAGCGTTATTTCAAGTAAGTTTGGTTACAAGAAAATTTTGGTTACATCAAATTTCCTATTAATTTTAGCGCTATCTTGTTTACTGTTTGGAAAATCAAATATAATATATATTTCAACAATATCTTTTGGATTGTCGGAATCATTATCTTCAGGAGTTCTTAATGCTTATAATTTTGAAATAATTGATGACGAGGTAGTATATAAATCATTTTTGAAATATCTCAATACAGTAAAATATGTTTTTATTGCTATTATTACAATTATATCTCCATATTTATTGAATAGGAATTATAGTTATCCGATTATTATTTCCATTGTATTTGTGGTTTTAAGTCAATTAAATTTAATAGGATTACCTGAAATCAGAAATACACTGAATAATAATCAAAAAATATTCAGCATCGATAATGTTAAAGATATTCCGTGGAACTTAATATTGTTAGGAGTAGCATTCTCAACTCTAATTATGATTAGCAACTCTTATGCAGGTATATTTTTAAATGAACAGGGACTCTCATTAGATATGTTGGGTATCGTACTATTTATGTTTAATATATCTATGGCTTTGGGGAGTTATCTAAAAATTAAGTTTGAAATAAGTTTAATGATACCAATACTAGCTATTTTTATGTTTTTTCAAACCAATTTATTCATCCAAATTATAACTTTTCTATTAATGCGTATTCTCAATTCCAGTTATAACAACCATTTTTATTCTAAATTTAATATGTCGATAGAGAAAAATAGAGCAGTATTGTGGTCGGCATATAATTTATTTATTTCAATAAGTTTTATGGTAGCAGATTTTCTGGCCGGTGCTTTTGCAGATAACTTTAGTATAAAAAGTAATTATTTAATATTTGGAATTCAGGCTCTTTTTTGCTTAGGATTTTATTTATTTTTAAACAGAGGGGAAAGATTTTAAAAAGTACATGTCTAATTCATTTGTCAAGTTGTTAGTCTCTCAATTGTTTGCAAATTTAGCAGATATTTTCTTTAGAGTAACAATCATTGCGAACATATACATTATTTCAAAATCAGTAATTGCCACATCACTAGTTCCCATTTTAATAGGGATATCCTCTTTTGTTGCGAGTCTTTTAGTTCCTTTAGTTACTAAAAGAATAGCGCTAAATAGGGTTTTATCTTTATCCCAATTTGGAAAGACTATATTATTGGCGATACTGGTAGGAATGTTTACCGTAATGCAATCAGTAGCGCCTCTGGTAACCTATCTATTTGTTGTTGTAATTTCCATATTAGATGGTTTTGCAGCACCCGTTTCCTATGCTATTGTGCCACGCTATGCGACCGATTTGGGTAAGGCTAATTCAGCCTTATCAATGAGTGGTGAAGCTGTTCAATTGGTGGGTTGGGGATTAGGTGGACTCTTATTTGCAACAATTGGTCTGTTACCTACCACGTTTATCATTTTAATCTTGTATATCATTTCTAGCTTTCTGATGTTATTTCTTCCTAACGCTGAAGTGGAGGTGCTAGAGTCAGAAACTAATCTTGAAATTTTGCTCAAAGGTTGGAAGTTAGTTGCTAGAGATCCTAGATTAAGACTTTTTGTATCAGCAAATTTATTGGAAATTTTCTCAAATACGATTTGGGTTTCTTCTATCATACTTGTCTTTGTAACTGAGTTATTAAATAAAACGGAAAGTTACTGGGGATATTCTAATACAGCATACTCTATTGGTATTATAATTAGTGGCTTAATTGCATTTAGGCTATCTGAAAAGTTCCTCGCTGCTAAATGGGAAAGTATTCTTTTTCCTCTTGTAGCCATGGCAATAGTGACACTGACTATTCTATATTTTCCAAACGCACAGATGTTTTTAGTATTTTCAGCTTTAGTTGGTATGTTATCGCAGCTAAAGGAAGTTCCTGAAAGTGTATTTCTTCAGGAAACAGTAGAGGAAAATCATTTGGTTAATGTCTATTCCGTTCTTGAAGTGATTTCGACACTATCATTTTCAGTATTTGTTTTGCTAATGAGCTATATTACTGAGAGTTTTGGTATTAGCATAAGTTTTTGGTTATCAGCCATTTGTCTGATGATAGAAGCTATTTTAATTTATATCAGACGAGACTATTTTAAATGAGAAACCAGGTAAGAAGTCTTTAAAAATCAGAAAATCGCATAGTATCAGGTGTTGAAAAAACTTGATATTGTGCGTTTTATTATAAAATTGAGGTATAAAGATAAAGTTCAAATCTATGAACTAAGAAAACAAGGAATTAGCTTAAAGCAACTTTCCACTATATTTGGAGTAGGTATTTCTAAACTAACGTACATGTTTAGTTTGAGTGATCGTTATAGGATTGAAATTGTCAAGAAAGGGCAGAATCGCTATTATTCTCCAGAATTAAAACAAGAAATGGTTGAGAAAGTTCTGCTGGAAGATTGTTCACAAAGAAGTGTGCCTCTAGATTATGCACTTCCAAGCAGTAGCTTGCTCTTAAATTGGCTATCACAATACAAGAAAAACGGGTATGCTATTGTTGAGAAAACAAGAGAGAGACCGACTGAAATGGGGTGTAAACGAAAGAAAACTTGGGAAGAAATGACAGAATTAGAACGACTTCAGTAGGAGAATGAATACTTACGTACTGAGGTAGCTTACCTAAAAAAGTTAAAAGAATTATAGGAAGGGGACGAAGCCTTACAGCTAGAAAGGCAGAATTCTTCACTGGTTCCTTCATCAATTTTTTGTTCTTGAATTTTATTTATGGTGTGAATAATTTTGTCTCATTATTGGGATTCAGTACTAAGAGTCAGTTGGATTTTTTATTTTAAAAAATTAGAAAATAGAAGTATTTATAGTTTTTAAATTATGGTATAATGAATGGAGTTAACTATCCTTGGTGATATGATAGGAGCTAATCCTAAAAAGATAAATCAGGAGATGATAAAAAGAAAAAAGGAGTTTGGCTGGTATGAATTATTTCGAGGGGAATGAATTCTTCCTTCTCTTGTTTGTAGTTTTACTGATTGGTTTTGTGGTAAACTTTTTTGAAAAACGTAAGGACTACTATATTTTGGTTCTCTCCCTCTTATTTACAGGAGCTATTTATGGCAAGAGTAGAGCGATGATTGTCTATTTACTCGCCTTTGTCGTTTACCAATATTTGATAGTTTTTCTAGCACAAAGGATGGAAGCAAAGCGGTTGAAACCTCTTGTTTTTCTTTCCATTCTGCCTTTGGTGATTAATAAAGTCTTTGCCTTGACTTCTCTGCATCTGTTGGCTTTTATTGGGATTTCTTATATGTCCTTTAAAACAATACAAATCATGCTGGAAATATCGGATGGTTTGATTAAAGAAAAAATCAATATAAAAGATTATCTTCAGTTTCTACTCTTTTTCCCAACAGTTAGTGCTGGCCCGATTGATCGGAGTAGGAGATTTTTAACAGAGATAAATGAGGTCATGCCTCGAAAAGAGTATCTAGAGTTAGCAGGGGACGGTGTTTATCGTATCGTTCTAGGCCTTCTTTACAAGATTGTTTTATCAACCTATGTTTACCAGATGTTACTCGCTCTAAATAATACTAGCACAGTTGTCTATTCAATCAAGTATATGTACCTCTATACCTTGTATCTGTTCTTCGACTTTGCAGGTTATAGTCTAATGGCCGTTGGAAGTAGTAATATTCTAGGTATTCAGACACCGATGAACTTTAACAAACCTTTCTTGAGTGTTGATATCAAGGATTTCTGGACTAGATGGCATATCACCTTGTCAACCTGGTTGAGAGATTTCGTATTTTCAAGAGTCTTGATGCAGGTTATCAGAAAAAAATGGTTTAAAAATAGACTACACAATGCAACCTATGCCTATATGGTCAATATGTTGGTCATGGGCTTTTGGCACGGTCTTAGTGCTAGCTACATTGTTTATGGCTTTTACCATGGGGTTTTGATGGCTGGATTTGAAGTATATCAAAAGAAAAGCACTTTTTATAAGAAAAATAAAAACAAAAATTGGTATAAACTACTAAGTTGGTTTGTGACCATGAATTTGGTTATGATTGGTTTCTTTATCTTTTCAGGTGAACCCTATAAAATCTTACTTACGATTTTAAAGAGATAAGAAATTGAAAAGAAATCGGAAGAATCGAAGGGATAGGATAAAACGAGATGATTAAACTAAAAGCATTTTTGCTATCGCTTGTGCTCGTAATTGCGACGCTTGCCCTTTTAAATGTAACATATGTCAAGAAGATTGACGATTATTATAAAGTCAAGGATAACAGTATTCGCTATAGCACTTCGTATGAAAAGTATAAAAGTAGAGACATTCTAACAAGCAATATCACTCCCCATACACTTGTTTTATTGGGTTCTTCGGAGTTGGTTGCGACTAGAAATGAAGACTATCATCCCAATAAAATGTTTAACTACAACGATTTTAATATCATGCAGATAGGAACCAGTTATTCTCAAAATATTATTCAAGCTACGACCTTGGGTTCGATTGAAGGAGCTATGAGTAAGCGAAAAGTGGCTATAATAGAGTCGGTTCAGTGGTTTGAAAAAGATGGGACTCATCAAGATGCCTTTTTGAACAAGGCTTCTCAGGAACATATTTTTCAGACACTCTCTAATAAGAAAATTAGTAAAGATACCAAGGAAAAACTTATTGATAGAATTATTGAAATAACTAAAGGGAACAAGCAACAAAATGACATCTATAAAAAATATAAAAGTTATTTCATAGATGGAAAAGGAACCATTGTTGATAAAAAACTATTGGAGTTAGATAACGCGCTTTATTCCTTTAAGCTTAAACTAAAATTTTATGAAAATTATGCCAAATCAGATTATCCTTCACTAGGAGACAAAACCCCAGACTATGATTGGGAGAAAATGACGAATCAGTTTGTAGAAGAGGTTAAAAAGAAAACAGATAATAATGATTATGCTGTTGATAATAACTACTACAATACCTACCTAAAAGATCGCTATACTTCGTTGAAAGATTCTAACAAAGATTTGAGCTATCTGGAGTCACCCGAGTATTCAGACATGGAACTTTTCTTGACAGTTGCTAAGGAATTGGGAATTGAAGTTGAAGTTATTATACTCCCAGTAAATGGTAAGTGGAATGATTACACAGGTGTTTCACGAGAGATGCGGGAAAAAACTTATAAAAAAATAGAAAATATTGCCAAGAGCCATGGTGTTACTGTATTAAACTATGGAAATAAAGAGTATGAGGATTACTTTTTATTTGACGTGATGCACGTTGGAGTGAAAGGATGGATGGAAGTTGAAAAAGAACTTTACAAATTTGCAAACGAGACTGACTGACACACAACGTTTACTATTGTGGACTCTATTTTTCTATACGGTTATCTTGAGTATCGTGATTTACTGTTTTGTGACTGATTTTTCGAACATTCAAGAGTTTATCTATAGTGAATTTTAAGGTTACATACTATAAAAAACTCTAGATTAAGGGAACCGCACTGATAGAGTGAGACGCAAGATAAGGCTCTATAATATTTATAGTGGAGAAATCCTCTATAGGTAGTATGGAGCCTACTTTGTTGTAGCTCCCCATGTAGTCCATACTGAAAAGAATTCAAGCTATCATTGGAAAGAATCACATGGAACAAATTAAAGTTGCTTAAATGTAGTGAAAATGTATGGTAAACAATTGAAAAATTACCCTATAAAGTGGTACAATGGTAGAAAAATAAGCTAGTAAGAATCACTCTTATTTTAGCGAAAAATTACAGAAATGAATGGTTTTTCTTGATGAAACAGAGAAAAGAATTGTACCTTTTTCTTGGTCGGACAGCCTTGTATTTTCTTATCTTTCTAGGGCTGCTTTACTTTTTTAGCTATCTTGGTCAGGGGCAAGGAAGCTTTATCTATAATGAATTTTAACTTGAAGGAGAGTCCTTATTATGTCAAATAAACCAATAGTAGATATGATTGAAACCATTGAGCATTTTGCTCAGACACAGCCTACCTATCCTGTTTACAATGTTTTGGGACAGGAACACACTTATGGAGATTTAAAGGCTGATTCGGATAGTTTAGCTGCAGCTATTGACCAACTGAATTTACCAGAGAAATCTCCTGTGGTTGTTTTTGGAGGCCAAGAATATGAAATGTTGGCAACCTTTGTAGCGCTGACTAAGTCAGGTCATGCCTACATTCCCATTGACAGCCATTCGGCTTTGGAGCGAGTTTCGGCTATTTTAGAAGTAGCAGAGCCAAGCTTGATTATTGCCATCTCAGATTTTCCATTGGAGCAGATTTCTACACCGATGTTGAATCTAGCTCAGGTTCAAGAAGCCTTTGCTCAAGGGACAAGCTATGAGATCACGCATCCAGTCAAGGGCGATGATAACTACTACATCATCTTTACTTCTGGTACGACTGGTAAGCCTAAGGGAGTGCAAATTTCACATGATAACCTCCTCAGCTTTACTAACTGGATGATTACGGACAAGGAATTTGCGACACCGAGTCGTCCGCAAATGCTAGCACAGCCACCCTACTCTTTTGACTTGTCTGTCATGTATTGGGCACCGACCTTGGCACTGGGAGGAACTCTTTTTGCCTTACCATCTGCCATCACTCAGGACTTTAAGCAACTCTTTGCGACCATCTTTTCATTGCCAATCGCTATCTGGACATCAACCCCTTCTTTTGCGGATATGGCTATGTTGTCAGAAGACTTCAACAGCGAGAAAATGCCTGGAATCACGCATTTCTACTTTGATGGAGAAGAATTGACGGTTAAAACGGCTCAAAAACTGCGTGAGCGTTTCCCGAATGCCCGTATTATCAATGCCTACGGTCCAACAGAAGCGACAGTAGCCTTGTCAGCTGTTGCCGTGACAGACGAGATGTTGGCGACTCTCAAACGCCTACCAATCGGCTATACCAAGGCTGATTCTCCAACCTTTATCATTGACGAGGACGGCAATAAATTGCCAAATGGCGAACAGGGAGAAATCATTGTTTCTGGACCAGCCGTTTCAAAAGGTTATCTGAACAATCCTGAAAAAACGGCAGAAGCCTTCTTTGAGTTTGAAGGTCTGCCAGCCTACCATACAGGCGATGTGGGAACCATGACAGATGAAGGCTTGCTTCTCTATGGTGGACGCATGGACTTTCAGATTAAGTTTAATGGTTACCGCATTGAGTTAGAAGATGTCTCTCAAAACCTCAACAAGTCTCGTTTTATCGAGTCTGCTGTTGCAGTACCGCGTTATAACAAAGACCACAAGGTACAAAATCTGCTAGCCTATGTCATCTTAAAAGACGGTGTTCGTGAACAGTTTGAGCGAGATATTGATATTACCAAGGCTATCAAGGAAGACTTGACAGATATTATGATGTCCTACATGATGCCATCTAAATTCCTTTATCGAGACAGTTTACCGCTGACTCCAAATGGAAAAATTGACATCAAAGGATTGATTAACGAGGTGAATAATAGATGATGGAGTTCTTTAAACAGCTTCCTCATTTAGAGCCATATGGCAATCCTCAGTATTTTGTTTATGTGATTGCTGCAACCTTGCCTATCTTTATCGGCCTCTTTTTTAAGAAACGCTTTGCCTGGTATGAAGTACTGGTTAGTCTCTTCTTTATCGTCACCATGTTGGTAGGTGGGAAGACCAATCAATTGGCTGCCTTGAGTATTTATCTGTGCTGGGAGATATTGCTCCTGCTCTTCTACAAGCACTATCGAAAAAGTAAGGATGGCAAGTGGGTCTTCTACCTAGTTAGTTTTCTGTCCCTACTTCCGATTATCTTTGTCAAGGTGCAGCCAGCTATCAATGGAACGCAGTCTTTGCTTGGCTTCTTGGGAATTTCTTATCTGACCTTTCGTTCGGTTGGGATTATCATCGAGCTGAGAGATGGAGTGATTAAGAATTTTACCCTCTGGGAATTCCTCCGCTTCCTTCTCTTTATGCCGACTTTTTCAAGTGGCCCAATCGATCGCTTTAAGCGATTTAATGAAAGTTATCAGACCATTCCTGAGCGGGATGAGTTGATGGATATGCTGGATGAATCTGTTCGCTATATCATGTGGGGCTTTTTGTATAAGTTTATCCTAGCTCATGTTTTAGGAGAGACCTTACTCCCTCCTCTGAAGAATCTAGCCCTGCAGTCAGGTGGTTTCTTTAACCTCTATGCCTTGGCAGTTATGTATATCTTTGGTCTGGAGCTCTTCTTTGACTTTGCAGGTTACTCTATGTTTGCCTTAGCCATCTCAAATTTAATGGGAATCCGTAGTCCTATCAACTTTAATAAGCCGTTTTTATCTAGGGATTTAAAGGAGTTTTGGAATCGTTGGCACATGAGTCTTTCTTTCTGGTTTCGTGACTTTGTCTTTATGCGGATGGTGATGGTATTGACCAGAAAGAAAGTCTTTAAAAATCGTAATGTAACCTCAAGTGTGGCCTACGTTGTAAATATGCTGATTATGGGATTTTGGCATGGAGTGACCTGGTACTATATTGCCTATGGACTCTTTCATGGATTAGGTTTGGTCATTAATGACGCTTGGATTCGCAAGAAAAAAACGCTCAATAAGGAACGGAAAAAAGCAGGGAAGACTGCTCTACCTGAGAATCGCTGGATTCAGTTGCTTGGCATGGTTGTCACCTTCCATGTCGTCATGCTGTCATTCTTAATCTTTTCTGGATTTTTGAATGATCTATGGTTTTAAAAATAAAAGGAAATAAAATATGGATATCAAATCAGAAGTTATCGAAATTATTGATGAGTTGTTTATGGAAGATGTTTCTGACATGATGGATGAAGATCTTTTTGATGCAGGTGTCTTGGATAGTATGGGAACGGTTGAATTGATTGTGGAGATTGAAAACCGTTTTGACATTCGTGTCCCTGTAACAGAGTTTGGTCGCGACGACTGGAATACAGCTAATAAAATCATAGCTGGTATTGTGGAGCTACAAAATGCTTAAACGCTTATGGATGATCTTCGGACCGGTCTTGATAGCTGGTTTGTTGGTTATTTTGGTTATATGCTGTTATCCTGCAAGTATTAGACATGACATTGTATCTGAAAAGCATTCGGCAGCTTCTGTTACTGCAGAAAGTTTTAGAGAACGAAATCAAAAATCAAAAGCTTTGTCTGATACTTCTATCCGATTTATACCTTTCTTTGGTTCAAGTGAGTGGCTTCGTTTTGATGGCGCTCATCCTGCAGTATTGGCTGAGAAATACAATCGCTCCTATCGTCCTTATCTTTTAGGACAGAGTGGAGCTGCATCGCTAAACCAGTATTTTGGAATGCAACAGATGTTGCCAGAAATAGAGAATAAGCAAGCCGTATTTGTTATATCTCCCCAATGGTTTACAGAAAATGATTATGAATCTGCAGTATTTCAATCGTATTTTAATAGTGACCAATTAACTTCCTTTTTAGAAAATCAATCAGGAGATATTAGTAGTCAGCATGCATCTAAGAGATTATTAAAACAGTTTCCAAATGTATCAATGAAAGATATAGTACAAAAAATTGCTAATAATGAGTCTCTTTCAGAGTTTGATCATATTCGTATAAAAATTAGCGCTCTAATCAATCAGAAACAAGCAAATTTTTTTGGACAGTTCTCAATCAGACAGTGGTTGAAATATAAAGAACATGTTGATAAATATTTGAATACTATTCCAGAACAGTTTTCTTATCAAGATATAGGAGATGTTATTAAAGCAGATGCTGAAAAAAATACTTCCAATAATGAATTTGGTATAGATAATCACTTCTATGATACACAAATCAGAGATTATTTGAAAAAGTTAAAAGGCTCACAGACTAGTTATAATTATCTTAAATCTTCTGAGTACAATGACTTGCAGTTAGTTTTAAATCAGTTTGCCAAGTCGAAGGTCAATGTAATGTTTGTGATTCCTCCCGTAAATAAAAAATGGATGGATTTCACAGGATTAGATGAGGATATGTACCAAGAAACGGTGCAAAAGATTCGCTTCCAGTTAGAAAGTCAAGGTTTTACTAATATAGCAGATTTTTCTAAGGATGGTGGGGAGCCTTTCTTTATGAAGGATACCATCCATCTTGGTTGGATGGGGTGGCTGGCTTTTGACAAGGCTGTTGATCCTTTCCTATCTAATCCCACACCAGCTCCTACTTACCATCTTAATGAGCGCTTTTTCAGTAAAGACTGGGCGACTTATGATGGAAATGTCAAGGAATTTCAATAGATAATATAGAAGAGTTCAAGAATGAAACTAGTTTTCACGTTTTTTCTTGACTCTTTTTTGGTTTGTGATATAATTAACCAGTAAAGAATCAGTAACTATCGATACTTTTATCTAAAAGTGATAGTTAAGAAAGGAGTAACACATGAGACAGCTTGCGCAGGAAATTGATACTTTTTTGAATGAGGTTATCTTGAAGTCTGAAAATCAGCATGAAATCCTAATAGGTCATTGCACTAGTGAGGTGGCTCTGACCAATACCCAGGAGCATATCCTCATGCTCTTGTCAGAGGAATCTTTAACAAATTCAGAATTGGCTCGTCGCCTCAATGTCAGTCAAGCGGCAGTTACCAAGGCCATTAAATCTTTGGTCAAGGAAGGAATGTTGGAGACATCCAAGGATCCTAAAGATGCGCGTGTGATTTTTTATCAGTTGACTGATTTGGCTCGTCCAATTGCTGAGGAGCACCATCATCACCATGAGCATACACTTCTAACCTATGAACAAGTGGCGACTCAGTTTACTCCAAATGAACAAAAAGTGATCCAGCGGTTTTTGACTGCTTTAGTAGGAGAAATCAAATAATGAGATATATTACGGTAGAGGATTTATCTTTCTATTATGATAAGGAGCCTGTTCTTGAACATATCAATTATAGTGTTGATAGTGGGGAATTTGTTACCTTGACAGGGGAAAATGGGGCAGCTAAGACGACACTGATTAAGGCCAGTCTTGGAATTCTCCAGCCACGCATCGGTAAGGTAACCATTTCAAAGACAAATACGCAGGGTAAGAAATTGAGAATAGCCTATCTTCCTCAACAGATTGCTAGTTTTAATGCTGGTTTTCCAAGTACGGTTTATGAATTTGTCAAGTCGGGTCGCTATCCGCGAAAAGGCTGGTTCCGTCGTTTGAATGCTCATGATGAGGAGCATATCAAGGCCAGTTTGGACTCAGTTGGCATGTGGGAACATCGAGATAAACGCTTGGGGTCTCTATCTGGAGGCCAAAAGCAGCGAGCGGTGATCGCACGTATGTTTGCTTCTGACCCAGATATGTTTATCCTAGATGAGCCGACAACGGGGATGGATGCAGGGAGTAAAAATGAGTTTTACGAACTGATGCACCACAGCGCCCATCATCATGGCAAGGCTGTTTTGATGATTACCCATGATCCTGAAGAAGTTAAGGACTATGCGGACCGCAATATTCATCTAGTTCGTAACCAAGATTCGCCATGGCGTTGTTTCAACGTTCATGAGAATGATCAGGAGGTGGGCCATGCTTAGTTTGTTATCTTATGACTTTATGCAACGAGCTTTTCTGGCCGTTATTGCCATGAGTCTTTTCTCGCCAGTTCTTGGAACTTTCCTTATCTTGCGTCGTCAGAGTTTGATGAGTGATACCCTCAGCCACGTCTCACTTTCGGGTGTAGCCTTTGGTCTAGTTCTGGGGATTTCTCCGACTATTTCCACTATTGCCATTGTCTTGATTGCAGCAGTCTTTCTGGAGTATCTCCGTACGGTTTACAAGAGCTTTATGGAAATTGGGACAGCTATCCTCATGTCAACAGGTTTGGCTGTTTCTCTGATTGTCATGAGCAAGGGAAAAAGCTCTAGTTCTATGAGTTTGGACCAGTACCTTTTTGGTTCGATTGTGACTATCAGCGAAGAGCAGGTCATTTCCCTCTTTGTCATTGCGGCGGTTGTTTTGATGTTGACCTTCCTCTTCCTTCGTCCAATGTATATCTTGACCTTTGATGAGGATACGGCCTTTGTGGATGGCTTGCCAGTTCGTACCATGTCTATTCTTTTTAACATGGTGACAGGGGTGGCCATTGCCCTTATGATTCCAGCTGCGGGAGCTCTTCTGGTATCGACCATTATGGTTTTGCCAGCTAGTATTGCCCTGCGTCTGGGGAAAAACTTTAAATCGGTTATGCTGCTTGCCAGTGCTATTGGATTTTTGGGAATGGTAGCAGGACTTTACATTTCCTACTATGCAGAAACACCTGCAAGTGCAAGTATTACCATTATCTTTGTAAGTGTCTTTTTACTGATCAGTTTAGTAAGACGTTTTATCAAATAGGAGAATGACATGAAAAAAATTGGCCTATTGCTAGCCAGTCTATGTGCTCTGTTTTTGGTAGCTTGTTCCAACCAAAAACAGGCAGATGGTAAACTAAATATCGTGACAACCTTTTACCCTGTCTATGAATTTACTAAGCAAGTCGCAGGAGATACGGCTAATGTAGAACTCCTCATCGGTGCTGGGACAGAACCCCATGATACGAACCCTCTGCCAAGGCAGTTGCTAAAATTCAAGATGCAGATACCTTCGTTTATGAAAATGAAAACATGGAAACATGGGTCCCTAAATTGCTAGATACTTTGGATAAGAAAAAGGTAAAAACCATCAAGGCGACAGGCGATATGTTGCTCTTGCCAGGTAGCGAGGAAGAAGAGGGAGACCATGACCATGGAGAAGAAGGACATCACCATGAGTACGATCCCCATGTTTGGTTATCACCAGTTCGTGCCATTAAACTAGTAGAGCACATCCGTGATAGTTTGTCAGCAGATTATCCTGATAGAAAAGAGACCTTTGAGAAGAATGCTGCTACCTATATCGAAAAATTGCAAGTTTTGGATAAGGCTTATGCAGAAGGCTTGTCTCAAGCCAAACAAAAGAGCTTTGTGACTCAGCACGCAGCCTTTAACTACCTTGCCTTGGACTATGGACTCAAACAAGTCGCAATCTCAGGTCTCTCTCCAGATGCAGAGCCATCAGCTGCTCGTCTGGCAGAATTGACAGAGTATGTCAAGAAAAATAAAATTGCCTATATCTACTTTGAAGAAAATGCTTCACAAGCCCTTGCTAGTACACTTTCAAAAGAAGCAGGCGTCAAAACAGATGTCCTCAACCCTTTAGAAAGTCTGACAGAAGAGGACACCAAGGCTGGCGAAAACTATATTTCCGTGATGGAGAAAAACCTCAAGGCTCTGAAACAAACAACGGACCAAGAAGGCCCAGCAATCGAGCCTGAAAAGGGAGAGGATACCAAGACAGTCCCAAATGGTTACTTTGAGGATACAGCTGTCAAGGACCGCACCTTGAGTGACTATGCAGGTAACTGGCAATCAGTTTATCCTTTCCTCGAAGATGGCACGTTTGATCAAGTCTTTGACTACAAGGCTAAGTTGACTGGTAAGATGACTCAGGCTGAGTACAAGACCTACTATACAAAAGGCTATCAGACAGATGTGACTAAGATTAACATCACTGATAACACTATGGAATTTGTTCAAGGTGTACAAAGTAAGAAATTCACCTACAAGTATGTTGGTAAGAAAATCTTGACTTACAAGAAAGGCAATCGTGGCGTGCGTTTCCTCTTTGAAGCGACAGATGCTGACGCTGGACAGTTCAAATATGTTCAGTTTAGTGATCACAATATCGCCCCAGTTAAGGCAGAACATTTCCATATCTTCTTTGGAGGAACAAGCCAAGAAGCCCTCTTTGAAGAAATGGACAACTGGCCAACCTACTACCCAGACAATCTATCTGGCCAAGAAATCGCTCAAGAAATGTTGGCGCATTGATGAGAAACCGACTAGTTCATAGGAGCTAGTCGGTTTTTGGGGTACTAGATGGCTAACTTCACTATAGACCTTACAGAACTTTAAAAATACAAAATAAATAAAACTCTTGAAATATCTGGGCTTATATGCTAGAATGTAATTAGTGTATAAGGTTCATTAGAACACCAAAGCCCCTAACTATTGCAGTAGTTAAGGGCTTTTTTACGTATCTTAGCGATTTAACGGGTGTTGATAGGCTAGTCAGTCGGTCTACTCCTTACCATCTAGCCATTTGCAGACGAAATACAAGATAATTCCAGCTATGACGTCCGCTATAATAGTAAGAGCAAGCTCAGGTATAAGGCTCATTAGTTTCACCTCCTCTCACGAACCGTAAGGAACGTAATCGGTAACCGATGACAAAAATAGTATACCACAATAAATTTAGACCATCAACCTTACTTAATGCTTGAAATACAGGGGCTAGGCGACAAAGTCTTTAAAATCAGAAAACGTATAGTATCAGATGTATAAAAGCTTGATGTTATATCAATTATAAAAATGGATAGAAAAGTTTTCTGATTATCAGAATTCCTTCCTATCCACTTTTTGAAGATTGTAAGTTAGCTTTATTTTATATAGAATCAGCTTATTTGTTTTATTTGTCAAAACCTTGCAAGGCTTTTTGGCGTTCTTCTACTTGACCTTTAGCATCTAGTTTATTACCAGCGTATACAGCTGATTCCCATGATCCGTACATTGGATTTGGGAAGATGATGAATTTTTCACCGAATTCTTTTTGCAATTCTTCAAGTTGTTTATCACGGTCAGATTCAGAAGTCTTAGAAAAATCTGCAAAGTCTACGAGGTTATCACCAAATAATAAGATAAGGTTTGTTTTTTCTTGAACTTTTTGGCGACGACCTTCTTTGGATTTTACACCGCTTTCTAAGAACATGAGATGATCACGTCCTTGAACAGGAATTCCTTCACTTTCAAGATTTTTAATGGTAGCATCTACTTGATTAGCTGAGCGGTCAGAAATATAGTAGATTTGGACACCGTTTTGATCAGCAAACTGAAGAAAATCTTTGGCACCTGGGACGGCTTTTGCTGAAGCTTTTTGAACCCAAACATCCCAATTTTCGGGTGTGAATGCTGTACCGTCTTTGACATTTTGTACTTGATAAGGGCTATTATCTAGGACAGTTTCATCCAAGTCTAAAACGATAGAGTAAGGTTTGTCTGATTCTGTTTTGAGCAATTCCTTTAGGTGCTTTGTTGCAACGTTATAACCCTGTATGTATAAAGCTTTAGTTTCAGCTGATTTTTGGTACCAAAGGGTTGACATAGTGTTTTCTCTTGACCGTAGTTGGTCATATGTCATTGTAATTTGATTATCAGATGAGCTATTATTGCTTGTCTGTGTTTCTGTAGACTTTGTTGCACAACTAGCCAATAAGACGACAGAAGCAAGTGCAGAAAGGATGGTAACAGTAGTTTTTGCTGTTTTCATGAAATATCTCCTATTTATTCATTTCAATAAATAGTATAGCACGAGGGAAAAGTTAAGGCAAGCTATTCCCTGAATATGGATAAAGATAATGTAATGAAAAAAGCGATTATTAACTTGAAATGTAGTTTCACCTCTAATTATTGACATTTCAGAAAAAATCGCAGTAAAAACTGCACAACCTTCTTTAAATGTGCTATAATACAGGAAAAAATAATGATGGAGGTCGCAATAATGGCAACATTTTTGATGATTTTTGTGGTGGTTTGTGTGCTCCTATTGGTGATAGTCACACTGAGTACAGTTTATGTGGTTCGTCAGCAGTCGGTGGCGATTATTGAACGCTTTGGGAAATACCAAAAGGTTGCCAATAGCGGTATTCATATTCGATTGCCTTTTGGGATTGACTCGATTGCAGCGCGGATTCAGTTGCGCTTGTTGCAAAGCGATATTGTGGTTGAGACTAAGACCAAGGACAATGTGTTCGTTATGATGAATGTGGCGACTCAGTACCGTGTCAACGAGCAGAGCGTGACAGATGCTTACTATAAACTCATGCGTCCAGAATCTCAAATTAAATCTTATATCGAAGACGCCCTTCGCTCTTCTGTTCCAAAATTAACCTTGGATGAATTGTTTGAGAAAAAAGATGAGATTGCCCTTGAAGTTCAACACCAAGTAGCAGAAGAAATGACCACTTATGGCTACATTATCGTGAAAACCTTGATTACTAAGGTGGAGCCAGATGCAGAAGTCAAGCAATCCATGAATGAAATCAATGCGGCGCAACGTAAGCGGGTCGCAGCGCAAGAATTAGCGGAAGCCGACAAGATTAAAATCGTCACTGCAGCTGAAGCCGAAGCAGAAAAGGATCGCCTTCATGGTGTGGGGATTGCCCAACAACGTAAGGCGATTGTGGATGGATTGGCAGAGTCTATCACAGAACTCAAGGAAGCCAATGTTGGTATGACAGAAGAACAAATCATGTCCATCCTCTTGACCAACCAGTATTTGGATACCTTGAACACTTTTGCTGCAAAAGGCAATCAAACCATCTTTTTACCAAATACACCAAATGGTGTGGATGATATCCGTACACAAATCTTGTCAGCCCTTCGCGCTGAGAAGAAATAATAGATTAATACTCTTCGAAAATCAAATTCAAACCACGTCAGCGTTGCCTTGCCGTACTCAAGTACAGCCTGCGGCTAGCTTCCTAGTTTGCTCTTTGATTTTCATTGAGTATAAAGAGCTTGGCAACAGGCTCTTTTTGTATTGCTTTTGTTAAGAAAAGCAAAGAACATTGATATACATTTAAATAAAAATTATTGTATGTTGTCTCCCTTAACTTGGAATGATAAGGGAATAACTAGAAAGATTTGTGAATACAAACTATTTCTGATATACTAAATATACAGTAATAATGAATGATAGGATATGGGATGAAAGAATTTCAATTTGAGAGAAAGCAGCGTTTTTCTTTGAGAAAATATACAATAGGAGCTTGTTCGGTCTTGCTAGGAACGAGTTTATTTTTTGCTGGTATGGGTGCTCAACCTGTACAGGCTACAGAAACGACTTCAACACTAATTTCAAGTCATTATTTGGATGAGCAGGATTTATCTGAAAAGCTGAAATCTGAGTTGCAATGGTTTGAAGAAAATAAGATTGAGGTAGAAGAGGGAAAAGAATACTATTTTGTCTATCGAAAATTGGCTACAAGATTACCAGAAACAGGTCTGTTTTCTAATGATGGGATGTTTATCTTGGGAGCAGGATTATTATTGCTTTCCTTCACTTTAATCAAGAGAAAAAAGGGAGCGTCTTACTTCCTTGTGACCGTCTTTGCTGTTGGTGGCTGGGGAGCATCCATCTCTGCTTTAGAAAATCTGGTAGAATTGCAACCAGCCCTTGTTAAGAGAGTAGAAGGTCAGTTTTTACCAAGTCCTGAAACAGTCCAAGGATATGAATTTACGGGATATTATTTGGTAAGAGATAGTGCTAGCAAGGAACTTTCTGCTGATAAGGTAGAATCGCCAGCATTATCTCAAAAGGAGGAAAGTTCAGAATCTCAGTCTAAGAAGATTGTACCACAGACTGCATCTCAATTTGATTCGACTGAGGATCTTGTGCAATCTTCTCAACCAACCTACGCAGTTGCGCCCGTTTTAAATCCATCTCCTGAAAAAAGTATGAGTATTGAGTCTAAAAAAGTACTGGATGAAGGAATGAAAACTGTTATTGAAGACAAGCCAGAACTGGAAGTTAGGGTAGGGGAGATAGAGTTTGAAACTCAATTGCAGTCTGACCCAACTCTGGCTAAGGGAGAAAAAAGAATTTCTATAGAAGGTGCCAAGGGACAAGAACGAATCTTAACAGAAGTAAGGATTATTGATGGTATTGTTACGCGAAATGAAGTAGGGAGAGAAGTGCTTCGTGAACCAGTTACTCAGGTGATTCTGATCGGGACAAAAGAGAAGGAACCTCAAGAAAATGGCATAAGCACAGCCCCGGAAGTCCAACCACCCCTTCCATCTTATGAGGGTGGTGTTTCCGGCGAGCCTTCGGTAGAACCAATGCTTCCATCATATGAGGGTGGTGTTTCCGATGAGTCCTTGGTAGAACCAATGCTTCCATCATATGAAGGCGGTGTTTCTGGCGAATCCTTGGTAGAGCCATCTCTTCCGTCATATGAAGGCGGTGTTTCTGGTGAATCCTTGGTGGAACCGTCCCTTCCGTCTTATGAAGGCGGTGTTCCCGGTGCATCCTTGGTGGAACCGTCCCTTCCGTCTTATGAGGGTGGTGTTTCCGGCGAATCATTGGTAGAACCTTCTCTTCCGTCATATGAAGGTGGCGTTTCCGGTGAGCCTGAGATACAGGAGGATCTCCCAGAGTATAAAGAAGACACTCAACTTCCTCAGACCAAAGTAGAGACCAAAGTCCTTCCTTATGAAACAATTTATGAAAAGAATGAGGCACTAGACCACGGCGTTACAAGAGTAAAGATTCCGGGTGTTGAGGGACAAGAACAAGTTACTACTACCTATACTAAAGATCAAGCAAGTGGAAATATTTCTGAGAATAAAACTGTCAAAATAGTAGCTAACAAAGTTGATCAAGTTGTAGAAGTTGGAACTAAACCGAGTGTTGAAACTACTGTCCTATCTCATAAAACGATCTATCAGGTGAATCCTGCTTTGGAGTTCAGACAAGAGAAAGTAGCGGTTGCAGGGCGTGATGGTTCGGTGGAAACTAGGACGACTTATCAACTAGACAAGGCAACAGGTCAGGTGACGGTGTCTGACACCACTAGACAAGTAAATCCAGCAGTCGATAAAGTGATTCAAGTTGGTAATGTGGAAAAAGTAATACAACCGATTGCTGTTACTGAGGAGCGAAGAGAGGATTCTTCACTTGCTAAAAATATAGAAAAGGTAGCCTCTGAAGGAGAAGTTGGTGAGAATACACTTACCAGAACATACGCTATCAATGAACAAACTGGTGAATTGGTTAATCCTCAAGAAGTGAGTCAAATAACAAAACCAATGAAACCGAGAGTTATTTTAGTTGGTAGTCAGGAGGATAAACCACACATCCTTCCAGCAAATAGTGAGAGAGAAGATGCTGTGGATGTGTCTGCTCTGACCACAAGCACGAGATCAGTAGATTTCTTACATGACAGTAAACTAAAAGCACAGTTGGAGCCTGTCTATGATCCTCGAGATATTATAACAAAGAGAATTGCGCTCAGAAAAACACGCCCAAATATCACTGACCAAGAGGTCAAAGATATGTTGCGCACAGAGTATCTTCAAAAACTGTCAATTCAAGAAAGCTTTGATCAGACGAAGATGCAAGCTGAGTCAAGTTTCAAAAAGATTGCCTCTCATACTTTGGGGATTATAGGAGATACCCCTGAAAATCGCAGCAAGGTCAAACAAGAGCTTGAGCAATATAAAGAGCAGATCTTGTTGGGACTGTCTTATATCAATCGTTTTTATAATATTCAATTTGGGGACACGAATATTCGTGATATTTTGGCCTTTAATCCAAGCTCATTTGGTAATAAGACAATGACAGCCTTGGATAGTTTGAAGAAATTAGGATCCATGTCTTATGAAGAGATGAAATTGACCAATAGTCCTCAAACATTTACAAAGTATTTATCTACTATTACAGGTAAGGATAGTTTGAAGGAATTTTTAGACAGCAATCGCCAACTCTTTACGTCAGATGATGCGGATACTTGGCTTAAAAAATCTAGCCAAGCTATGATTGTTGAAAAACCATCTAAGGAAAATCCTTCAGCGCATGTCGGGCTATATAGCAAGTTGACCGCTGGGGAAAAGGATTCTCGTAAACAAGAGGCCAATATGGCTGCTATTTTGGGACTTTTGAATGTGAAAGAACCACATGTTTACGTGATTAGTAATATGGCGACGATTACTTACGGTAATATTGGTTCCTATATAGATACTTCTCTTGCCCAGTCTAATCCAACTAAGTATCAGGCTGAGCTTGCTAGAGTCAAGTCTTTAATTGAAAAAGCGGCTGTACAACAAGCCAACTATGTTGATACTCTTTATCGTATAACAAAACCAGAAAATCGTGATAAGTTGCTGACAAATCGCTTGATTATTGATACGATGAAGAAATATACAAGCAATCAAAATGCCCAGATTGATAGCACTTGGTCACCAGCTTCTGGTAGTGGAGTTGATAAGGGAGTCGACCAATTTATGACTCCTATGAATTACTATTCTCCAGTAAGTAAGGTGGGAGCTGAGGCTAACGGATTAGGTGTCCGTTACTTTATAGATAGGGTTCTGGATGATAGAGGTTCAGCTACTTATTCTCATGAAATGACGCACTTACTGGATAGAACGGTCTTGTTTAATAATCACAGTCGTCGAGATGGTACAGGAGCAGAGTTTTATGCGCGTGGTATTTTTGAAAACTCCTATAATCCAGAAAAAGATACTTATTTCAATCTCAATTTTGTATATGATGAGAGTGATAAGAATGGATTTTACAATAAAACACCTGATCGATTTAAAACGGCAGAAGATTTGCAATCTTACATGAAGGGAAGTTTTGATGTTCTTTATACTCTAGATTACCTAGAAGCAGAGGCAAGTAGAAACTTATCTGCAGAAGACAAGATGAGTTATTTCAAAAAAATAATGCCAATCACTTCAACAGGTTCTAGAACTTGGGTAGATTACCGTAATCCAGCAGTTAAACCGACTCATAAGAGTGAGGAGATTCAAGCTCTGACCTTAGAAGATGCCAAAAAATTGACAGATATTGATAGTTTGATTGACAATCATATCATGGTTAATCGTTATATCATTGCTGGTTTTTCAGATAAAGGTAAAATTGCAGCAAATGGTTACTATACTGTTGATATGTTTGATACAATTTTTGGAGTTAGTGAAAATGATAAAGGTATGAGTGGGGATATCACCTTTAGAAAACAAGCCTTTGAATTGATGGCTGCTTTGGGTTATTATGAAGGATTTGTTCCTTATGTTTCAAATCAATATAAGCAAGCAGCAGAGTCTGAGAACAAGCCTTTATCTGATACTTACATTTTCAATAACATTTTGAATGGTAAGAGCTATGCTGAGTTCAAAAAAGCACAGATCAAGGAAAGAGTGGATAGGCTCAATCAATTGAAACCTTTGACAATCCAATATGAAGATCAGGAAATAAGTCTGACAAGTCAGAAGTTAAGTGAATTGATGCAGAAAGCTGTCCAAGAGGAGTTGAAACAGATTAAGGCAGGCAAAACAACTGCTCACACCTATAGCTTTATCGAAACACCAGTTCAAAAACTGAAAAAAGCGATTTATAAAGCTTATCTCAAAGATTCAGATGACTTTAGACAGTCGATTTACAATAGCTAAGACAAAAGGGACATCTCTCTGGAATGAACATTCAGAGGGGTGTTTTTTGCGCTCTTGTAAGGTTCGACCTTATTTCTTGAAAATTACAGTTTGCTTGAATATGGAATGATTTTCAGACTTTTCCACAAATTATAGAATCTTTTCTGAGTATTTAGGGAGTGATGGATGAACTATTGAAAGCGCTTTTGTTTTGTGCTATAGTCAAATCATTAGAGTCGTTTAAAGAGGAATGCTTGTATGAGAAGAGAAGAAGTTTTACGAAATCACTGGTTTTTTAGCCAAGAGGTGGGGAAGGAAGAGGCCTTGGAGTCGGATTTTCAGAGGGAAAATTGGCAGGCTATTCAAGTGCCACATGACTGGAGTATTTACAATGATTTTGACCAGTATTCGCCAGCGCAAAATGAGGGTGGTCAGTTAAACGGGGGGCAGGCTTGGTACCGGACGCAGTTTTACTTGGAAGAAGATGCCAGTCTTGTATCGGTGCGTTTGCTCTTTGACGGGCTTTACATGAATTCCCAAGTCTATATCAATGGACAAGCGCTGGGCTATTATCCCAATGGCTATACACCATTTTCTTATGATATCACGCCTTATCTAAGAAATGATGGGACAGCCAACCAGCTTGCAGTTTTTGTGGAAAATCAGCAACCTAGCAGTCGTTGGTACTCTGGTAGCGGTATTTACCGAGAAGTAAAATTGTTGATTACAGATCTGGTGCATCTGGATTTGTATGGGATTAAGATAGCAAGTCCCAAGCTCGAGGAACAAAGAGATGGATGGGTGGAGACTCAGCTTGAAAGCAAGGTTTCAAATGATGGATCTCAGTCCGTGTCGGTGTATTTAGTACAGAGCATCTGGTATGATGGACAACAGGTTTCAGACTGGCAGGCAACAGACTCTGTAGTGATTGAAGCTGGGGACAAATATTCTTTCCAACAAGCCATATCAATTTTCCAACCTTTGCTTTGGGATATTGAACATCCTCACCTTCACCAATTGAAGACTCGCCTTTACAAAAATGACATTTTGGTTGATGAAGAAGAGGAAACCTTTGGTTACCGCTATATGGATTGGCAAGCGGATAAGGGCTTCTTTCTAAATGGTCGCTGGTTGAAGATTCATGGGGTTTGTCTGCACCATGACTATGGAGCGCTGGGAGCTGTGGAAAACAGGTCAGCTGCTGAGAGACGATTGCGCCAGATGAAGGAAATGGGCGTCAATGCGATTCGAGTCACCCATAATCCAGCTAGTAGTATTTTGCTGGATGTGGCTGCCAAAATGGGGCTACTCATCCAAGAAGAAGCCTTTGATACCTGGTATGGAGGCAAGAAAGAATATGACTATGGTCGCTTTTTTGAGAAAGAAGCGACTCATCCAGAAGCGAAAGCAGGCGATTTCTGGTCAGATTATGATTTGCGCACCATGATTGAACGTGGTAAGAACAATCCAGCGATTTTTATGTGGTCCTTGGGAAATGAAATCAGCGAAGCAAATGGCGATGCTCATTCATTGAAGACTATCAAACGCTTGCTGGGAAGGGTCAAGGAGGTTGATGATAGCCGTTTTGTGACCATGGGAATGGATCAATTCCGCTTTGGCGATGGTTCTGGAGGTCATGAAAAGATAGCCAATTTGCTGGATGTAGTGGGCTTAAATTACTCGGAAGATAATATTGACGCGATTCGCAAAAGACATCTCAAGTGGCGACTTTACGGGTCTGAAACCTCATCGGCTACCCGAACGCGTGATAGCTATTTTCGACCAGATAAGGAATGGGTTGGGGATAATCGCCGCGTTCGGAATTTTGAACAGTCAGACTATGGCAATGATCGGGTTCCTTGGGGGAAGACAGCGACGGCTTCTTGGATAGCAGATAGAGATCGGCTAGACTACGCAGGTCAGTTTATTTGGACAGGAGTGGACTATATCGGAGAGCCGACTCCTTGGCACAATCAAAATGACACGCCTGTAAAGAGTTCCTATTTTGGGATAGTGGACACGGCAGGAATTCCCAAAAATGACTATTATCTCTACCAAAGTCAGTGGTTGGATGGTAATCAGCATCCCATGGTTCATATCCTGGCCCATTGGAATTGGGAAATCCACAAGAGTTATCAACAAGTTGTGGATAAGTATGGGGATATCCCTGTTCGAGTGTATTCAAATGCTGGTTCGGTAGAGCTATTTCTCAATGGAAAATCCCAAGGTCTGAAAACCTTTCAGGAAAAATGGACTTCAGACGGTCGAAAATACCAAGAGGGAGAAGGAGCTGACCAACTCTATCTCGAATGGCGTTTGGCTTATCAATCAGGAGAATTGCATGCTGTGGCCTATGACCGTCAAGGTCAGATTGTGGCAGAAGATAGGGCGGTGACTGCAGGTAAGGCAGCCAAAATCGGGTTACATGCCGAGAAAACACAACTGGAGCCAGATGGGCAAGACCTCCTCTATCTCTATTTTGATGTATTGGACAAGGATGGAAATTGGGTGCCAAATGCTTCCAATCAGCTTCATTTTGAAATTGAAGCACCAGCTCGCATTGTGGGTGTGGATAACGGTAGGCAGGCCAGTCGTGAACGTTATCAGGCTCAGAAAAATGGTCGGTTTAAGCGGAAAGCCTTTCATGGAAGAGGTGTCCTTTTGGTTCAGAGCTTGGAGCAGGCAGGTTTAGTAAGAGTAAAAGCTAGTGCCAGAGGGCTAGAGCCAGCAAGTTTTGATTTCTTAGTGGGAGAGGCTTTGGATTGCCAGCCAGTGAAAAATCAGCGCTTGTTTGAGATTCGAGTGGACGATCAGGCAGGTTTGCAAGAAGGGGATTCCCCAGCTATTGGACTTTATCCACAAACTGTGGATAACCCTGTGAACAAGGTGGGGAATAGTGAAGTGATTTGGAAGACGAGTGGTAGTGCCCACGCCATTATTAAGCAGGGAGTGCTTCATTGCTTGTCTGCAGGCGACTTGTCTATTCGCGCCTTTTATCAAGGGAAGATCTATCAAACTCATTTGCAGGTTGCAGAGAATACCTCACTAGGGCAGGCAGTTTTTGTACGACCACTTCGCGCGTATACAGATAAGGGTACTTATCCACAGCTTCCATCTTCGGTCTTGGTGGACTATGAGTTCGGTAGTGCAAAACGAGTCAAGGTTGTTTGGGAGGCAATATCCGAAGAAGATTTGGCAAGATTTCATGAGTTTACGGTATCTGGTCAGCTAGAGGGTCTGGATTTAAAGGCTTCTGCTCAGGTTTGTATCCAAGGGATTTGTGCTATTGAGCCTGAAAGGGTTTGGACGCTTGTCAAGGAAGCCCCACACTTACCAGACCGAGTTAAGCTAGTCTTATCAGATGGTAGACGAGATACGGCCAAGGTGACTTGGGATGAACTCGAACCCCAAGTCTATGCTCAGGTAGGAGAATGTGTACTTACAGGACAAGTAGCGGGATGTAAGTTACCAGCAACAGTCACCATCCATGTGACAGATGCCAGTGTAGACGGGGAAGTTATTTCCAATCAGTGGACAGGATCTAACCTGCCTCTGGTCTTTGCTTCCCACTCAGAGCCGAATCACCCAGCCTCCTACCTCAATGACAAGGTCATTGCTCGGAAAAAATCGATAGCCAATACCTGGATTGTCAAGTCAGAGCAAGCCAGTGTGGGCATTCTTTTTGGAGATGCAGGGATTTTAAAACCGCGATTTGTGGATAACCTGATCTTGTATTATGTTGAGAATCAAGAATACGTGGCGATGGATCCGACTTTTATTGATTATTATGTAGGGAATGAGCCTAGTTTGCCTCGGACTCCGAATCATTTGGATAAGGATTCTCTGCTCAAACAAGAGGAGAATTGGCGACCTGTATCAGCTATTAGAAAAGTGTCAAGTGACAAGGATGAAGAGTTTCGTTTTGAATTTGACAAGGTGGAGACCTATGCCCTTCGTCTTCGATTTGAAAACTTGGTAAATCCACTAGCGTTAACAGAATTGCAAGTACATGCCAAAAAAGTAAAGAAAAATGTAGATAGGAAGTAGTATGGTAAGAGAAATAAAACCACATGGACCCTTGCCTAGTCAGGCCCAGCTAGCGTATTTAGAGTATGAACTAGCAGCCTTTATCCATTTTGGCCCCAATACCTTTTATAATCAGGAATGGGGGACAGGTCAGGAAAATCCTGAACGCTTCAATCCAATAAAGCTAGATGCGCGTGAGTGGGTGCGTGTACTCAAGGAAACGGGCTTCAAAAAGTTGATTTTGGTGGTCAAGCACCACGATGGCTTTGTCCTCT
This sequence comes from Streptococcus mitis, assembly GCF_009496155.1. GTDB lineage: Bacteria > Bacillota > Bacilli > Lactobacillales > Streptococcaceae > Streptococcus > Streptococcus mitis_BQ. Next base: position 9,825 of record NZ_WIJP01000012.1, on the reverse strand, counting down.
ATCCGACAGCTCATACAGATTATTCGGTTAAGGCCAGTCCTTGGAGGAGTGGAGAGGGGGACTTGCTCCTTGAAGTATCCCAAGCTGCTACTGAGTTTGATATGGATATGGGAGTCTACCTGTCACCTTGGGATGCCCACAGTCCTCTCTACCATGTGGAGCGAGAAGCGGACTATAATGCCTATTATCTGGCCCAGCTGAAGGAGATTTTATCAAATCCTGCCTATGGCAATGCAGGGAAATTTGCTGAGGTCTGGATGGATGGTGCTAGAGGAGAGGGCGCTCAAAAGGTCAATTATGAATTTGAAAAATGGTTTGAAACCATTCGTGACCTGCAGGGCGATTGCTTGATTTTTTCAACAGAAGGCACCAGTATTCGCTGGATTGGTAATGAACGAGGATATGCAGGTGACCCCCTCTATGGCAAAAGGTGAATCCTGACAAACTAGGAACAGAAGCAGAGTTAGACTATCTTCAGCACGGAGATCCCTCAGGCACGTTTTTTTCAATCGGTGAGGCAGATGTCTCCATCCGGCCAGGCTGGTTTTACCACGAGGACCAGGATCCTAAGTCTCTCGAGGAATTGGTAGAAATCTACTTTCACTCGGTTGGGAGAGGAACTCCACTCCTGCTTAATATTCCGCCGAATCAAGATGGTCTCTTTGATACAAAGGATGTTGAACGACTTTATGAATTTGAAGCTTATCGTAATGAGCTCTATAAAGAAGATTTGGCTCTGGGAGCTGAGGTATCTGGTCCTGCTCTTTCCGCAGACTTTGCTTGTCACCATTTAACAGATGGTCTTGAGACTAGTTCTTGGGCAAGCGATGCAGATTTGCCCATCCAGTTAGAACTTGACTTAGGGTCACCGAAAACTTTTGATGTCATTGAGTTAAGAGAAGATTTGAAGCTAGGGCAACGAATCGCTGCTTTTTATCTGCAAGTAGAGGTGGATGGCGTCTGGCAAGAATTTGGCATGGGCTTTACAGTTGGTCAAAAGCGCCTCTTGCGAGGTCCACTAGTAGAGGCACAGAAGGTGCGCGTGATCATTACAGAGGCACAATCTATGCCTGTATTGACCAAGATTGCCCTCTATAACACTCCGAGCTTATCACAAAAAGTAGCTGTTCAGGGACTAGCATTTGCAGAAAAAAGTCTAGCTGTGACAAAGGGAGAGACTCTTCATTTTAGGATTGAACGTAGCGAAAGTAGTACCCCTTTGGAAGCTAAGATTTCGATTCAACCAGGGACAGGTGTTCATGGTGTCGTCTATCAGGACGAGATTCAAGTCCTTCAATTCCAAGTAGGGGAAAGCAGAAAAGATTTGTGCCTACCAACCCTGTATTTTGTTGCTGATAAGACCCTCGATTTCTATCTGAATCTGACTGTTAATGGACAACTGGTTGATCAAGCTCATATTTTAGTTGAAACGAGATAAAATATCTTCACAATTCATTTCCTTTCCGAATAAATAGATAGTAGCAGTGAATCTAGTGAGCTTAGATTTAAAACTGTGGTATAATAAAAGGAGGAAAAGTATGACTGTACGTCATCCAGGCATCAGCCCAACTAATGACTTGGTTGCTAAGAAAATTTTCAGTAATCCAGAAATCACTTGTCAATTTATTCGCGATATGCTGGACTTATCAGCTAAAAATGTAACTATTTTGGAGGGAAGCAATATTCATGTCTTGCCTTCCCTGCCGTACTCGGCTCAGGATTTCTATACCAGTATAGATGTTTTAGCTGAACTAGATAATGGCACTCAAGTTATCATTGAGATTCAGGTGCATCATCAGAATTTTTTCATTAATCGCCTGTGGGCTTATTTGTGCAGTCAGGTCAATCAAAATCTTGAAAAAATTCGCCAACGAGAGGGAAATACTCACCAGAGTTACAAACATATTGCTCCAGTATACGCAATCGCTATTGTGGACAGCAATTACTTCCAAGATGATTTGGCTTTTCATAGCTTTAGTATGCGCGAGGACACTACAGGTGAGGTTTTAACACTTACAAACAATGGACGAGAGAACCATCTAGTCAAGATGGCGTTCTTGGAATTAAAAAAATACAGAGAAACCAGCAAAGACGAGGTTCGCAAGCCATGGTTGGAGTTTTTTGGGAATAAACCCTTTACCCAAGAACCCGAGCGAGCCATCAGTCAGGCAGACCAACTGCTGGACTATAAGAGCTGGTCCGAGGAGGACAGGAAGATGTTTAGTCAACTACGTATGCGTGAAGAACAAGCCTTGTTAGCACAGGACTATGCCTTGGAACAAGCTGAAGAAAGAGGATTAGAGCGTGGTCTTGAACGTGGAAAAGTTGAAGGTAGTTTGTCTATGCTACTAAATCTCGTTCGCCAAGGTCTTCTGACATCTGAAGTTGCCAGCCAACAATTGGGCATGACCGTAGCTGAGTTTGAAGCGTTGTTGTAAGACCATCACCAATACTAGTCAAGATGGCGTTCTTGGAACTAAAAAAATACAGAGAAACCAGCAAAGATGCGGTTCGTAAACCGTGGTTGGAGTTTTTTTGGGAATAAACCCTTTACCCAAGAACCCGAGCGAGCCATCAGTCAGGCAGACCAACTGCTGGACTATAAGAGCTGGTCCGAGGAGGACAGAAAGATGTTTAGTCAACTACGTATGCGTGAAGAACAAGCGCTATTGGCTCATGACTATGCTTTGGAGCAAGCTGAAGAAAAAGGCTTAGAACGTGGTCGCGAAGAGGGCATTGAACAGGGACTAGAACGTGGGAAAATTGAAGGTAGTTTGTCTATGCTACTAAATCTGGTTCGTCAACGTCTTTTAACCGCAGAGGTTGCCAGCCAACAATTGGGCATGACCGTAGCTGAGTTTGAGGCGTTGTTGTAAGACCATCACCAATACTAGTCAAGATGGCATTCTTGGAATTAAAAAAATACAGAGAAACCAGCAAGGACAAGGTTCGCAAACCATGGTTGGAGTTTTTTGGGAATAAGCCCTTTACCCAACAACCTGAGCGAGCCATCAGTCAGGCAGACCAACTGCTGGACTATAAGAGCTGGTCCGAGGAGGACAGGAAGATGTTTAGCCAACTACGTATGCGTGAAGAACAAGCCTTACTCGCTCAGGACTATGCCTTGGAACAAGCTGAAGAAAAGGGATTAGAACGTGGTATTGAACAGGGACTGGAGCGTGGGAAAGTTGAAGGAAGTTTCACTATGTTAGTAAATCTCGTTCGCCAAGGTCTTCTGACATCTGAAGTTGCCAATCAGCAGTTAGGCATGGCCATCGCTGAGTTTGAGGCGTTGTTGTAAGTAGAAAGTGATGACATGTTACCGAAGTGAGGTAGCATGTTTTATTTTTGGTTCATATGTTTTACGAATAATTTTTTCTTATGTAGCGTAAAAATAATTTATTTGACCCTTCAAACTTATTTATTTCTCTACTAACCCTATATGAATGCGCTATCTTTATGGATGGAATTAAAACAAAAGCAAATTTATTATAAAAACATGTGAATTATTTATTTATAAAAACGAGAAAATATACCGATTTGATTTTTCTGAAAATTCCTTACTTTCCCAAAACGCTTTTTTTTTTTTTGCGAAAATTTAAAATCAAATCATTTGCATATATATTGAAAATAAGATAAAATACAAATTGTAGATTTCTGTGTGCAGGTGTCATGTGGAAATCAAATCAATTAACCTTATAAAAGGAGAAAAGAAAATAATGGAAAACAAACCATCTATGAGTCGTGTTGAACGTCTGCACCGTGAAAAGGTCACGCGTTACTCGATCCGTAAATATAGTTTTGGGGCGGCTAGTGTAGCGGTCGCTGCTCTTTTCATGTTCTTGGGGAATGGAGCTGTATCAGCTAATGAACTAAGCAAACAAGAGACATCTGTAGAAGCAACAACTCCAACTTTGGACAAGACCCAACTTGAAAGCTACATTTCAGAAATTGAGACAAAACTTTCTAACGGTTCTTACGATAACAAAACAGAAGAAAGTGTTGCAGTATTAAAAGCTGACTTAGAAGCTGCAAAAGCTACATTAGCGAATGCAACTACTCAAGCTGAACTAAAACAAGCTTACAGCAAACTTGTCACTACAGCTAACGCTAGATTAAGAAACAAACCTGTAGAGAAACAAGAGACTCCAGTAGTAGACACAACTAACGGACAACCAACTGTAGGTAAAACAGCAGAAAATACTGAACCTAAATCAGAATCTAACTCAATCGAAAACTCAGGTTCAAAAGACGAACGTAATGGACAAGCATTAGACAAAAACAATGCTTTCCGTGCTGAAACTTCAAAAACTGTAGGTAATATTACTTACACTACAGAGTTTTCAAATGATACTACAAAAGAAATCTACGTTTATAACAAAGAAGAGGCTAATGTAGAATTTAAAATCAATTCATCAACAAACAAAGTCACATACGTAGAAACAACACAAGCATCAAGTCAAAAGTTCACAACTGTAAATGACACAACTGTAACAGATGGATATGGATATAACTTCGAAAAGATCACTACAGAAACAGATACCCCATTAACAGTAAGAATGACAGGGCAACCGAATGAACTTATCATGAGTAAACCTGCCTATAATAAAACTGAAGCTCAAAACTTTGCAATGGGGGATCGTTACCTTCGTGTAACAGCAAAAGATGGATCGACAATGTCTGCTTCTGGAAGTGGTGTAAATGCAGATGGATACTTTAAGATTGTCCTTAAATCTCAAACATACAAATATAGCATCAAATTGCCAGAATCAAATGCTGATAAGATTGCCGTTTCAAATATTGATAGCTTAACTGAAGCAGATATTGCTAAAATTAAAGCTCAGATTAAAATTGAACATTCTAAAACAAGTACAGATGCAAGATTAGAATCTAAAAAAGGACAACTTGTAGACAATCAAAGCTCAATAGTAAAAAGTATTGATGTTGATACTACAAGCAAAAAAGTAGTAGTAACATATACTGACGATTCGACAGATGAAACTCCACTTTCAAATGTGGCACGTACAAACGTCGATCCAGTCGTAGAGATTCCATACTCAGATGAAGCTAAACGAGAAATCTATGTCTATGGTGCAGAAGAGAACTCGTTTGATATTAAAATCAAAGATGATTCGGATAAGGTTTCAAAAGCCACACTGGAACAATGGGGAAGCAATGCTTTCAAACCTGTAGACGGTGAGACTGATAAAATCAATACTCAGTATGGATATACAGCAAACGAGTTTAAAACTGAAACACCAGCATCGGATGCGACACCAGCGGTTATCAGATACTCAGGTACTCCGAAGGCAGTAGATAATTTATCACAAGATAGACTAGACGCAGCAACAAAAGGAGAAACTCCACAGGGGCTGCCTTTAGGTTGGCGTTATGTGACAGTTACAGATGTCGAAGGAACAAAATTCGCTGGTTCTGGAAAGGATGCCGCTAACGACCATGCCTTCCGTGTCATGCTTAAGCCACAAACTCAAAAATATGATGTTACAACTCCAGCAGAAGAATCTGCTAAGTTCCCAGTAGTTGATGCTAATAATGTAACAGCTGAAGAGTTCGCAAAAATAGTTGGTGCAAACAATGCAAACATCAAACTTCACTATTCTAAAACGAATACAGATGCTAACTTAGTTGCGAAACAAGGTCAAAATGTTGACGATAAAGCCGACAAGATTAAATCTGTTGAAAAAGTAGCTAATAATATGGTGGTAACGTATAACGATGGATCTACAGATACATTACCATTAACTGACTTTGCACGTACGAATGTTGCTCCAACAGTGGAGATTCCATACTCAGTAGACGGTAAAAAAGACGTTTACGTATATGCGAACGAAGATTTTGAAATTCCTGTTAAATTTACAGATGATTCAGGGAAAATAGCATCTGCGACAATTAAACGTGGTGGGAATCAGGATTCACCAGCTAAAGATGCATCCAATCCTGATGTTTTAGATAATGAGTACAATACAACAGTTGAAAAAATTTCTACAGAAACACCAGCAACAGCAGAAAATCCAGCTATTGTAAAAATTAAAGGTAACATTTCAAAAGATAACTCTGGAATTGCTGAGAGTAAATTCCCTAAAGAACCAGCTCAAGAACTTACAATTGTAACTCGTTATGCAACAGCAACTGATACAGATGGGGCATTTATTGAAAATACAGCTAAAGGAAATACTTATGCTACAGATCCAGGTGCGTTTACTATTAAATTAAAAGCTCAAACAGCAAAATATGATATTAAAGACTTGGATGAATCTGATAAAGTAGCAGTAGCTGATCCAACGGCTGTAACTGATGATGAGTTTAATGCAATTAAAGAAAAGATTAAGATTGAGTTTTCTAAAACAAATGAAGATAAAAACTTAGAAGCTAAACGTGGACAAGAAGTAACCGACAAAGATTCTAAGATTGATACAATTACAAAAGATGGTAACAACTTAGTAGTAACATATAAAGATGGTTCTAAAGATGTAAGACCATTAACAGACTTCACTAAATTAGATAAACAACCTGCTATCGATGCAGTAAACACAGCAGCAAATGAGAAAATTGCAGCAATTAACGCTACTCCAAACGCTACTGATGAAGAAAAAGCAGCAGCAGTTGCTAAAGTAAATGCTGATAAAGAAAAAGCATTAACAGCAATTAATGATGCTACTACAAAAACAGCTCTTGATACGGCTAAAAACGCAGGAACAAGTGCAATTGCAGCAGATAACCCAGTAGTAGCTAAGAAAGACGCAGCAAAAGCAGATGTTGAAGCAGCTCGTAAAGCTAAAGAAGATGCGATTAAAGCAATCCAAAATCTAACACAAGCAGAAAAAGATGCAGCTATCGCGAAAAATAATACGGCAGCAGCAGAAGCAACTAAAGCTATTGATGCTGCAACAACAAACGATGCAGTAGATCAAGCTAAAACAGCTGGTACTGGAGAAATTGCAAAAGTAAACCCAGTAGCGAAAGAAAATGCTAAAGAAGCAATTGCGAATGCTTTAACGGCTAAAAATTCTGAAATCGACAAACGTACAGATTTATCAGATGCTGAGAAAAAAGCTGCTAAAGATGAAGCTCAAAAATTAGCAGATGCTGAATTAGCTAAGATTAACGCTCAACCTGATAATGCGGATACTGCAGACGCAGCAGTGGTAGCACAAAAAATCGTTAATGATGCTGAAGATAAAGGTGTAGCAGATGTAACATCTGTAAACCCAGTAGCTAAAGAAGCAGCTAAAAAAGCGGTAGCAGATGAGTTGACTAAGAAAGAAGAGCAAATTGACGCTCGTACTGACTTAACAACAGAAGAAAAAGCAGCAGCAAAAGCTGAAGCTAAAGCAAAAGCTAAAGAAGCAACAGATGCAATTGATGCACAACCAGCTATTACTGATTCAGCAGATAAAGCTACAGCAGCTCAAAAAGCAGTAGATGCAGCTAAAGATAAAGGTGTAGCAGATGTTAAAGCTGTAGATCCAGTAGCGACTAAGAAACCAGCAGCTAAGAAAGCAATCGATGATGCATTAACAGCTAAAAACAACGAAATCGATGCTCGTACGGATTTAACTCCAGAAGAAAAAACTAAAGCGAAAGAAATTGCAAAAGCAAAAGCAGATGCAGCTAAAGATGCAGTTGATAAAGCAACAACAGACGCAGAAGTTGATAAAGCTAAAACAGATGGAACTACAGCAGTTGCAAACGTAACTCCAGTAGCGAAAGAAGCAGCGAAAACAGCAATTGCAGATGCATTAACAGCTAAAAATAAAGAAATCGATGCTCGTACAGACTTAACTGACGAAGAAAAAACAGCAGCTAAGAAAGAAGCAAAAGATAAAGCTGACGCACAATTAGCTGAAATTGCTAAACAACCTGATGCAGCGGATACACCAGAAGCAGCGAAAACAGCACAAGATGCAGTGGATGCAGCTAAGAAAACAGGTGTAGATGAAGTTACAGCCGTAAATCCAGCAGCAGTTAAGAAAACGGAAGCTAAACAAGCAATCGACGATGCGTTAACAGCTAAAAATAATGCTATTGATGCCCGTACAGACTTAACAGATGCAGAGAAAAAAGTAGCTAAAGATAAAGCAACAGAAGAAGCTAAGAAAGCTAAAGAAACAATCGATGCAGCAACAACAGATGCAGCAGTAGATACAGCGAAAACAGCTGGATTAGATGAAGTTGCGAAAGTGAATCCAGTAGCGAAAGAAGCGGCTAAGAAAGCAGTAGCAGACGAATTAGCTAAGAAAGAAGCAGAAATCGATGCTCGTACTGATTTAACGCAAGAAGAAAAAGACGCGGCTAAGAAGGATGCTCAAGATAAGGCTAAATCAGCAACAGATGCAATTAATGAACAACCAGACAATGCAGATACACCAGAAAAAGCAGCTGAAGCTCAAAAAGCAGTAGATACAGCTAAGAAAACAGGTGTAGATGAGGTTGCAGCTGTAAATCCAGAAGCAGTAACGAAACCAGCAGCTAAGAAAGCAATCGATGATAAATTAGCTGAGCAATTGAAAGCAATTGAAAACACTCCAGATGCTACAGATGATGAGAAGAAAGTTGCAGCAGATGCAGCTAAAACTCTAGCAGAAGAAGCCAAGAAAGAAATCGATAAAGCTGGAACAGATGCAGCAGTTAAGCAACTTCAAGACGAAGCTGAAAAAGAAATCGAAAAATCTGTCCCTGTTGTAGAAGATAAACCAAACGCTCGTAAAGCAATTGATGAAGAAGCACAAGCTAAAAAAGAAGCAATTGATGCACGTGACGACTTGACTCCTAAAGCTAAAGAAGAACTTAAAGCTCAAGTAGACAAGATTGCAGAACAAGCTAAAAAATCTGTAGATGCAGCGAAAACAGCAGAAGCTGTCAATGGAATTGAAGAATCAGATAAAGCGGCTATTAAAGCTGTAGGTGAAGTGAATATTCCGGCTGATAAAGTTCTTGTAAATGATCCAAGTGCTTTAACAGATGATGAAAAAGCTAAGGTCTTAGAAGCTGTTAAGAAAGTAAATCCAGATGCTAAAGAAATTACTCAAGATGCAGATGGAAATATTACTGTTACAACTCCAGATGGTCATCAGGAAATCATCACTCCTGAACAAGTTGTGAAAACTTCTGATACAGCAAATGAACCAAAAGCAGGAAATGATGTAGTTAAACCAGCGGATAAAGTGGTTGTAGCAGATCCAGCTAAATTAACAGATGCTGAGAAGGAGAAAATTAAAGCAGCTGTAGAAGCAGTAAATCCAAATTCTGTAGTAACAGTAGATGAAAAAGGAAATGCTAAAGTATCAACTCCAGATGGACAAACACAAGTGATTCCTGTAGAAGAATTAGTACGTACTGTTGAAGATACTAAGAAACCAAACGCAGGCAATGACATCGTTAAACCAGCTGATAAGACAGTAGTAGCAAATCCAGATGCGTTAACTCCAGAAGAGAAGAAAGCCATCGAAGATAAGGTTAAAGCAGTCAACCCAGGTTCAACTGTAGTAGTAGACGATAAAGGAAATACGACAGTCACAACCCTAGAAGGTAAGACAGCAGTAATTCCAGCGTCAGACTTGACTAAGTCAGCAGCAGATGCAGCTAAACCAAACGCAGGCAACGACATCGTTAAACCAGCGGACAAAACTGTAGTTGCTAACCCAGACAAGTTGACAGATGCTGAGAAGAAAGCGATTGAAGATAAGGTTAAAGCTGTAAATCCAGATGCAACAGTAGTTGTAGATGACAAAGGCAATGCGACAGTCACAACCCCAGAAGGTAAGACAGCAGTTATCCCAGCGTCAGACTTGACTAAGTCAGCAG
>NZ_WIJP01000011.1 GCF_009496155.1 Streptococcus mitis | reverse complement strand
TTGGATATCATTACGGTCTGAAAGTGTAAGGTGTTTATGTTTTGTCATAGTGAACCTCATTTCTAACTCAAACGTCTCACACTTAATTCCACCATAAAAATCCGTTTTAGACTAATTTCCACTTCGGTTGGGCAAGTGGAAGTTACTTTGAGAAGTTACCTTGAAATAAAAAATTAGTCATTTCCTATCTTTTCTATTGCTTTATTCCTTATTGTTTGTTATATTAAAAGTGTAATTATTTTTTATTTAATGATGTAAGTGTTACACTTTTTAGACAGAAAGGAGTATTTTTTCGAACAAGAAATGTAAACGCTTACGAAAGTCGATGAAAGGAATTAGGGGTTAATGGATAAACGATTTTTTGAAAAACGCTGCACATACAGTATTCGTAAATTTGCACTAGGTGCTGCTTCAGTTATGATTGGGGCTAGTTTTTTTGCTACTGCTCCAGTAATGGCTAACACACCAACAGTTGGCTCAACAGATAATTTGCCAAGTGAACTGGCTGATTTGGATAAAAAAGCGAGCGATAATGGACGAGAGTTCGATAAGGAAGCTGTAGTAGCAAATCCAGGTTCTGCTGAAACAACAGATGGACCAAAAACTGAAGAAGAGTTATTAGCTCTTGAAAAGAAAAACAAAGAAACTACTGACAAGTTGCCGAAAGAATTGGAAGGCAAAGTTGAAAAAGCTACTGATAATGGTAAAGAGGTAAATAAAGACCAATTAGCGCAAGATACTGGTAGTCTAGTTCCTGAAGATGTTGCCAAAACAAAAAATGGAGAATTGAACTATGGCGCTACTGTTAAGATTAAGACTCCATCAGGAGAAGGTAGTGGTATTGTCATTGGTAAGGATCTTGTTTTGACTGTTTCTCACAACTTTATCAAGGATCAACAAGATGGAAATATTCGTAAGGTTGTGGATAATGATAAAGGGGATGGTGATATTTTTAGTATATCCTACCCTGGTTTAGATGATGTAAAATTTAGTAAAAAAGATGTGATTCACTGGGATCGGGATGGCTATCTAAAGGGTTATAAGAACGATTTGGCTCTTGTAAGATTGCGTACAGTTCTTGAAAATGCTCCTGTAGAAGTTACTGAAAAGCCGGTTGTTAAGAAAGTTGGGGATAAAGTCAATATGTTTGGCTATCCTGCTGGTAAGTTGGCGCCAGTTATTAACACTGCTGTGGATTTTGCTGAATCTTATGGTGAAGGTGTTCAAGGAGTTGGCTATCAAGGTGGACAACCAGGTGCTAGCGGTGGCGGTATCTTTGATACGGATGGTAAATTGATTGGGGTTCATCAAAATGGTGTGGTTGGAGTCCGTAGTGGAGGTATCCTTTTCTCTCCAGCTCAATTAAAATGGATTCAAGATCATATTAAGGGAATCTCTAGTTCAAAACCAGCGAATTTAGAGGAAACTGAAAAACCAATTGAAGAAAAACCAAAAGAAGATAAGCCGAAAGAAGAAAAACCAGCGACAGCTAAGCCAGAGACACCAACGGAAGTTACTCCTGAATGGCAAACTGTAGCAAGAAAAGAACAACAAGGGACTGTAGCCATTCGTGAGGAAAATGGTGTTCGATACAATAAGTTGTCTTCAACAGATCAAAATGACAATGCCAGCAAACCAGCCTTGTTTGAAAAACAAGGATTGACTGTGGATGCGAATGGGAATGCGAATGTAGATCTCACTTTCAAAGAAGAATCTGAAACAGGCAAATCACGTTTTGGTGTTTTCTTGAAATTTAAAGATACAAACAATAATGTCTTTGTTGGATATGATAAATCAGGTTGGTTCTGGGAATACAAGACACCAGGTAATAGCACATGGTATCAGGGTGGTCGTGTTGCAGCTCCAGTAAATGGCTCAGTGAATCATCTGACTATTAGCTTAAAATCAGATGGTCAGCTGAATGCAACAAATAATGATGTAAAACTTTTTGATACGGTTACTTTGCCAGCTGCTGTTAATGAAAATCTTAAAAATGAAAAGAAAATCTTACTTAAAGCTGGTACATATGGTGCTGAAAAGACAGTTGTAAATATTAAGACTGACAATCAAGACGGAGTTCAAGCTACTGAAGCTACTGCTGAAAAAGAAACTGGTGCGGTGGTAGATGATAGTAAAGTGACTTATGATACCATCCAGTCTAAGGCCCTAAAAGCAGTGATTGACCAAGCCTTTCCACGTGTCAAGGAATATACTTTGAATGGTCATACTTTGACAGGACAGGTTCAACAACTTAAGAAAATATTGGTAAACAATCACGAAATTACACCTGAAGTCACCTATAAGAAGATCAATGATACTACTGCAGAGTACTTGATGAAGCTTCGTGATGAGAAGAATTTCATCAATGCGGATATGACTGTTCGTTTGCAAGTAGTGGACAATCAATTGCACTTTGATGTAACCAAGATTGTCAACCACAACCAAGTTACTCCAGGTCAGAAGATTGATGATGAAAGAAAACTTCTCTCCTCTATCAATTTCTTAGGGAACTCACTTGTGTCGGTTTCAAGCGACCAAGCTGGGGCTAAGTTTGATGGGGCAACCATGTCAAACAACACTCATATCAGTGGAGATGATCATATTGCTGTAACCAATCCAATGAAAGATTTGGCTAAGGGTTACATGTATGGTTTTGTTTCTACAGATAAGCTTGCTGCAGGTGTTTGGAGCAACTCTCAAAACAGCTACGGTGGTGGTTCGAATGACTGGACTCGTTTGACAGCATTCAAACAAACTGTTGGAAATACAAACTATGTGGGAATTCAAAGCTCTGAATGGCAATGGGAAAAAGCTTATAAGGGCATTGTCTTCCCAGAATATACGAAGGAACTTCCAAGTGCCAAGGTTGTGATCACTGAAGATGCTAATGCGGATAAGAAAGTGGACTGGCAAGATGGTGCCATTGCTTATCGTAGTATCATGAACAACCCTCAAGGTTGGGAAAAGGTTAAGGATATCACAGCATATCGTATCGCGATGAACTTTGGTTCTCAAGCACAAAACCCATTCCTTATGACCTTAGATGGTATCAAGAAAATCAATCTCCATACAGATGGTCTTGGACAAGGTGTTCTCCTTAAAGGGTATGGTAGTGAAGGTCATGACTCAGGCCACTTGAACTATGCTGATATTGGTAAACGTATTGGTGGTGTCGAAGACTTCAAGGCTTTGATTGAGAAAGCGAAGAAATATGGAGCTCATCTAGGTATCCATGTTAACGCTTCTGAAACTTATCCTGAGTCTAAATACTTTAACGAAAATATTCTTCGTAAGAATTCAGATGGCAGCTACAGCTATGGTTGGAACTGGCTAGATCAAGGTATTAACATTGATGCTGCTTATGACTTGGCGCATGGTCGCTTAGCTCGCTGGGAAGAATTGAAAAACAAACTTGGTGAAGGTCTTGACTTTATCTATGTGGACGTTTGGGGCAATGGGCAATCAGGTGATAATGGTGCCTGGGCTACCCACGTTCTTGCTAAAGAAATTAACAAACAAGGCTGGCGCTTTGCGATCGAGTGGGGTCATGGTGGTGAATACGACTCTACCTTCCAACACTGGGCAGCTGACTTGACCTATGGTGGCTACACTAATAAAGGTATCAACAGTGCTATCACGCGCTTTATCCGCAACCACCAAAAAGATTCTTGGGTTGGGGATTACAGAAGTTACGGTGGAGCAGCTAACTATCCACTTCTAGGTGGTTACAGCATGAAAGACTTTGAAGGTTGGCAAGGAAGAAGTGACTACAATGGCTATGTAACCAACTTGTTTGCTCATGATGTCATGACCAAGTACTTCCAACACTTCACTGTAAGCAAGTGGGAAAATGGTACACCAGTCACTATGTCTGATAACGGTAGCACCTATAAATGGACTCCAGAAATGCGAGTGGAATTGGTAGATGCTGATAATAACAAAGTTGTTGTGACTCGTAAGTCAAATGATGTCAATAGCCCGCAATACCGTGAACGTACAGTGACTCTCAATGGACGTGTCATCCAAGATGGTTCAGCTTACTTGACTCCTTGGAACTGGGATGCAAATGGTAAAAAACTTCCTGCTGATAAGGAAAAAATGTACTACTTCAATACGCAAGCTGGTGCAACAACTTGGACACTTCCAAACGATTGGGCAAAGAACAAGGTTTACCTTTATAAACTAACTGACCAAGGTAAGACTGAAGAACAGGAAGTAGCTGTGAAAGATGGTAAGATTACCCTTAATCTTACTGCAAATCAACCATATGTTCTCTACCGTTCAAAACAAACCAATCCTGAAATGTCATGGAGTGAAGGTATGCATATCTATGACCAAGGATTTAACAGTGGAACTTTAAAACACTGGACTATTTCTGGTGATGCTTCTAAGGCAGAAATTGTCAAATCACAAGGCGCAAATGAAATGCTTCGTATCCAAGGCAATAAGAGCACAGTCAGCCTTACTCAGAAACTGACTGGCTTGAAACCAAATACTAAGTATGCTGTTTATGTCGGTGTTGATAACCGTAGTAATGCTAAAGCAAGTATCACAGTGAATACTGGTGAAAAAGAAGTGACTAGCTATACCAATAAGTCACTAGCTCTTAACTATGTCAAGGCCTATGCCCATAATACTCGTCGTGACAATGCTACAGTTGACGATACAAGTTACTTCCAAAACATGTATGCCTTCTTTACAACAGGTTCAGATGTATCAAATGTCACTCTTACTTTGAGTCGTGAAGCTGGTGATGAAGCAACTTACTTTGATGAAATTCGTACCTTTGAAAACAATTCAAGTATGTACGGAGATAATCATGATACAGCTAAAGGAACATTTAAACAAGACTTTGAAAATGTTGCTCAAGGCATTTTCCCATTTGTAATTGGTGGTATCGAAGGAGTTGAGGATAATCGTACTCACTTATCTGAAAAACATGATCCATATACACAACGTGATTGGAATGGTAAGAAAGTCGATGATGTCATCGAAGGAAATTGGTCATTGAAGACAAATGGGCTAGTTAGCCGTCGTAACTTGGTTTACCAAACAATTCCTCAAAACTTCCGTTTTGAAGCTGGTAAGACTTATCGTGTAACCTTTGAATACGAAGCGGGCTCTGACAATACCTATGCCTTTGTAGTCGGTAAGGGAGAATTCCAGTCAGGTCGTCGCGGTAATCAAGCAAGCAATTTGGAAATGCATGAATTGCCAAATACTTGGACAGATTCTAAGAAAGCTAAGAAGGTAACCTTCCTCGTAACAGGTGCAGAAACAGGCGATACTTGGGTAGGTATCTACTCAACTGGTAACGCAAGCAATACTCGTGGAGATTCTGGTGGAAATGCTAACTTCCGTGGTTACAATGACTTCATTATGGATAAACTTCAAATCGAGGAAATCACGTTAACTGGTAAGATGTTGACAGAAAATGCTCTGAAGAATTACTTGCCAACAGTTGCTATGACTAACTATACTAAGAAATCTATGGATGCCTTGAAGGAAGCTGTCTTTAACCTCAGTCAAGCAGATGATGACATTAGTGTAGAAGAAGCGCGTGCTGAAATTTCTAAGATTGATGCTCTGAAGAATGCCTTGGTACAAAAGAAAACAGCCTTGGTAGCAGAAGACTTTGAAAGTCTAAATGCTCCAGCGCAAGCGGGAGAAGATTTAGCAAATGCCTTTGATGGTAACTTATCAAGTCTATGGCATACGTCTTGGAATGGTGGAGATGTTGGCAAACCTGCAACTATGGTCTTGAAAGAAGCGACAGAAATCACTGGATTCCGTTATGTGCCACGTGGATCAGGATCAAATGGTAACTTGCGTGATGTGAAACTGGTTGTGACAGATGAGTCTGGTAAAGAACATACTTTCACTGCAACTGATTGGCCAGATAACAATAAACCAAAAGATATTGATTTTGGTAAGACAATCAAGGCTAAGAAAATTGTTTTGACAAGTACTAAGACTTATGGAGACGGTGGTGATAAATATCAAGCTGCTGCTGAGTTAATCTTTAGTCGTCCACAGGTTGCAGAAACAGCTCTTGATTTGTCAGGTTATGAAACAGCTTTAGCGAAAGCTCAAAAATTGACCAGCAAAGAAAATCAAGAGGAGGTAGCAAGTGTAGTAGCTAGCATGAAATATGCTACGGATAACCATCTCTTGACTGAAAGAATGGTTGCCTACTTTGCAGAATATCTCAACCAACTACAAGATCAGACTGCTAAACCAGATGCTCCTACAAGTAGCAAAGGTGAAGAGGTGGCACCGATTCTTGAAGTGCCTGAGTATAAAGGCCCGCTTGGAACAGCGGGTGAGGAAGCAGCACCAATTCTTGAGGTACCTGAGTATAATGGCCCAGTTGGAACAGCAGGTGAAGAAGCAGTTGTTAATGAAGTTCCAGAATACAAAGGCGGTGCGAATGCAGTAGAAGCAGCTATCAATGAAGTTCCAGAATACAAAGGTGGCGCTAATGCAGTAGAAGCTTTGGTAAACGAAAAGCCAGCCTACACAGGACTATTGGCTACGGCAGGCGATCAAGCAGCACCAACTGTTGAAAAACCTGAGTATCAGATTAGTCAATTGGGCCAAGGAAAATTTGCAGAATCTAAAACTTCAGTTTCAACAGAAGAGCAGAAGAGATTGCCAGAAACAGGAGAAAGCCAATCTGATACAGCTATCTTCCTAGCTGGCGTCAGTCTTGCCTTATCTGCTGCTGTCCTTGCAACAAAACGTAAAGAAAATTAAAGAAGACTGGATTTTAGAGTTTAAAGGAACTAGAATTCAGACAGAAATAACTTAGTTGGAGAGAACCTCTAGGTTCTCTCCATTTTTAAATGGGAAATGAGACCGCTTACTCTAATAAGTGGATGAAAGGAATAGGAGAAAAATGGATAGACATTTTTTTGAAAGACGCTGTCACTATAGTATTCGAAAATTTGCAATTGGTGCAGCCTCTGTAATGATCGGTGCCAGTATCTTTGGTGCAAATGTAGTGCAAGCTGCAGAGACAGGTGGAACTCCTGAGAAAGAAGGAACAATCACACAAGCTCAGCCCCTAGATAAGTTGCCAGACGATTTAGCAGCTGTTTTAAAGAAAGCTGAATCAGAAGCAACGGCAGATGCAGGACATGAAGAAAATCATGAAAATACTGCAGGAACAAGTCCTTCAACAACTGAAGAAACAAGTCCAGCAACAACTCCAACAGCTCCCAAACCAGCTGAGACTCTGAAGCCATCTGAAACACCAAAAGCAGATTCTAAACCTGTAGAACCAGCTACACCTACACTCAAACCAGTTGAAAAGCAGATTGAGGATAGGGAAGACCGTAACCATTTAGAAGGTGCTACAGCCCAAGCTAATAACTATGAAACTGGCACTCCGTATACAGCTGACAAGGCAGTGGACGGTAATCCGGATACTCGCTGGGCAACTAATCAAAATATTGAAAAGCCAACCTTTGAATTAACGCTGCCAAAAACAACATTAATTAGACATGTGGAAATTGATTGGGATCGTCGCGTTCGCAATGGTCAAAATGATCCAAATATCAAATCTTGGAGCCTCTACTATGCAGGTCAAGATGATGTAAATGCTAGTGGAGAAAAACAATGGAAGCTAGCTCATACCAAGACTGGAGAACCTGTTTTAGATGAGAAAGTTGACTTAGCTAATAGTATTCAAGCTAAATATCTCAAGTTAGAAATCAATGACTATCAAGCGGGCACAATGGGCTGGAGAAACGTTGGTATTCAAGAAATTCGAGCTTATTCGAATATTCCTGATACAAGTAAGGTAACGGATATCCGTCAGGTTACAGAATTGACTGTAGCTAAAGATGGACAGTCTCTTGTCTTGCCAACTCTACCAGGAAAAGTCAGTCTTATCGGTAGCAACAAACAAGGTGTGATTGACCTTCAAAATCACATTTATAAGCCTCTGACTAATCAACGCGTTAAGGTTATGGTAGAGCAAATCAAAGATTCACATACCTTTACTAAAGAATTTGAAGTAGTCATCAAGGGGTTACATCAGGATGAAGGTGTGGGTGTTAAACCAAAAGTAGCACCAGCTGTTCAACAATGGTATGGAAAAGAAGGTCAATCTTCTATCACTTCGGATACAGTTCTTGCGACAGGAGATTCAGGCTTTGATCAGGCTGCAACCTTCTACCAGTCAGACCTTGCAAGCCGTGGATTGGAACTTGCGACAGGTGACAAGCAGGCTCAAAAACGAATTGAATTTAAAAAAGTTGAAAATAAGGGTTATGGTAAGGAAGGCTATGGCCTCACTATCCAAGATGGTGTCATTACCATCGAAGCTGCAACGAACACAGGGGCCTTCTATGCTACTCGTACTCTTCTTCAAATGGGGGAAAGCAATCTCCAAAATGGAGAAATTCGTGATTTCCCAAGCTTTAGTCACCGTGGCTTTATGCTAGATACAGGTCGTAAATTTATTCCTTATGATACCCTTGTAGACATCATGCTCAACATGGCTTACTACAAGATGAACGACTTGCAGTTGCACCTCAACGATAACTATATCTTCCTAAAGGAACACTTGGCAGGTAAGAACCTAACACAAGAAGAAGAGCTTAAGTACGTTCTAGAACATGCTAAGACAGGTTTCCGTGTAGAGACAGATATTGTCGGTAAGAATGGTCAAAAATTAACATCAGATGAGCATTACACCAAGGAAGAAATGCAAAATCTGATTAAACTTGCTAAGGCCTTGCATATCAATCTAGTTCCAGAAATTGACACGCCAGGTCATGCTCTGTCATTTGTCAAAGTTCGTCCAGACCTCATGTATCAAGGTAGTCTGAGCGATTACAGAGGTAAACATAACGTAGAGCGCGTAGCCATGCTTGACCTAGATAATAAATACGATGAAACGCTAGCTTTTGTCAAATCAGTTTATGACAAACTTCTTGATGGTCCAGATGCACCACTTCATGGGGTATCTACTGTTCATATCGGAACGGATGAATACTACGGAAGTAGAGAAAGTTATCGTCGTTATGTCAATGACCTTATTAAATACATTAAAGGGAAAGGCTATACACCTCGTATTTGGGGTTCACTCAGCGCGAAACGAGGTAAAACAGCGGTTGATTGGAAAGATGTAGAAGTTGATATCTGGAGTATTAGCTGGCAGCAACCAAAAGAAGCTATTGCTCAGGGAGCTAAGATTATTAATATCACAGATATCCCAACATATAGCGTTCCGAATGGGGATAATCGTCAAACAGCTTATGGTGATTATGCTAACTATGAAACTCAATATAATGGCTGGACACCAAACGATTTCAGAACTGGTCATGGTCCACTACTAGAAGCTTCTAATCCAAACATCATTGGAGGTGGTCACGCAGTTTGGAATGATAATATTGATCTTCATGAGACAGGTTTGACATCTTATGATATCTTTAAACGCTTCTTTAAGAGCATGCAAACAACTGCAGAGCGCACTTGGGGATCTGACCGTGCGGCTGCGACCTTTGCAGAACGTACCCTACCAACGAGCCCTTATGCGCCACAGTCAAATCCTGACAGAGAGATTGGTCAAAGTGACTTGTTTACCATCAATCCTGATACAGTGAAGAGCTATGCAAGTAAGAAGGTGAAGACAAGCGAGCAAGGATTGGCTTTTGAGAAAGATAGCAGTATCGAAGGCCTGGCAGGTGACGTTGGTCCAAGTCATGTCTTGAAGTTTGATGTAACTGTCACTGGAGACGGTGAACAAACCTTCTCAACAAGTGGAGATAACCGTATCTATCTAGCTGATAAAGACGGCTATCTTGCTTATCAATTTGAACAGTTCCATATCCAATTCAAGAAAAAACTTGAAAAGAACAAACGTTATCAAATCTCTATTGTGACCAAACCACAATCAACGGAATTCTATGTGGATGGTGAGAAGATTGAACGTATCGCAAATCCATCTCACCCTCGCTTTGCCCACAATAGCTTGGTTCTACCTCTTGAAAGCATCGGTGGGTTCAAAGGAATTTTACATAGTGCAGAGTTGTCAGATAAACCATTTGTAAATCCTCGTTTGATCCCAACAAATCATTTCACAGTTTCTGCAACTAGTCAAGAAACTCCAGGAACAGCGACTGAAGGAGTTGTTGAAAAAGCCTTTGACAATGATCCAAACACATTCTGGCATACTAAATGGACTGGTGATACTGCTCCGTACACTCTTTCCATGACCTTGAAAGAAGCAGAAAAAGTCAATGGTTTGACTTATCTTCCACGTCCAGGTGGTGGTAATGGTGTCGTGACATCTTATGAAATCTATGCTCAAAAAGATGGTCAAATGGTTAAAGTTGCTTCAGGAACTTGGGAAAACAATGCTAAAGAGAAAACAGTGAACTTTGATGCAGTTGAAACGGATAAGGTAGAATTTAAAGTTTTATCAGGTGTTGCAGGATTTGGTAGTGCTGCAGAAATTCAACTTCTGAAACCAGTTTCTACTAACAAGGCAGAAGAGCCAGCTACTCCAAAAACACCTAAAGTTGAGGAGATGGGTGACGGTACAACTGAACTTACTGATAGTTTTGTAGCTAGCAAGCCAACAAGTGATGAAGCAGTTGCTGCAGCAGCCCAAAGTCAAGATTACCTTAAGAAAGAGTACAAAGTCTTCCCAACACCACAAAAAGTAACTTATAATGACGGTGTAACGAAACTTCATAAACAAGTCAATCTTGTTATGGGGGAAAATTTGGATATCTATACTCGCAACCGCTTGAAGAGTGTTCTACAAGCTCATCAAATCTCATACACAAGCAGTCAAACAGCAGTGGCTGGTGCTACCAATATCTATCTTGGTGTTCATGGTCAAGAGTCACAGGCTGAAAAAGAGATGCCAAATCTTTCTAAAGGACTCTTTGATAAAATTGATGCTTATGCTTTGTCCATCAAGAACAATACAATCTCTATAGTTGGTAAGGATACAGATGCTGTCTTCTACGGTTTGACAACTCTCAAACACATGCTTAATGAGAGCGCAGCACCAGTCTTACGTAATGTAACAGTGGAAGACTACGCTGAAATTAAGAACCGTGGCTTTATCGAAGGTTACTATGGAAATCCTTGGAGTAATGCTGATCGTGCAGAATTGATGCGTTATGGTGGTGACTTGAAGTTGACTCAATACTTCTTTGCACCAAAAGATGATCCATACCACAACAAGAAATGGCGTGAACTCTATCCAGAAGAAAAATTAGCTGAAATCCGTGAATTGGCGCGTGTCGGAAACCAAAACAAGACTCGTTATGTGTGGACCATCCATCCATTCATGAATAACCGTATCCGTTTTGGCAACGATGCTGACTACCAAAAAGACCTTGAAACTATTAAAGCTAAATTCACTCAATTGATGGATGTCGGTGTTCGTGAGTTCGGTATTTTGGCCGATGATGCCCCAAGTCCAGTTGGTGGCTACAATAGCTACAACCGCTTGATGAAGGACATGACAGACTGGTTGACTGAAAAACAAGCAACTTATGGTGGCCTTCGTAAGGAAATGATCTTTGTCCCAGGTCAATATTGGGGTAATGGCCGTGAAGATGAGTTGAAAGCACTCAATGAAAATCTTCCAACTTCAACCTCTATGACCCTTACTGGTGGTAAGATCTGGGGTGAAGTATCCGAAAGCTTCCTCTCTAACCTTAAGAACAACCTGACTGCAGGTGGTAAGACCTATCGTCCAGTTTCTCTATGGGTCAATTGGCCTGTTACAGATAACTCTAAACAACACTTAATCTTAGGTGGTGGTGAGAAATTCCTTCATCCAAATGTTGATCCTAGTCTTCTTTCAGGTATCATGTTGAACCCAATGCAACAATCTGAGCCTTCTAAGATTGCCCTCTTCTCTGAAGCCCAATATGCATGGAAACAATGGAAGTCAGAAGAAGAAGCCAAGAAAGTCAACGATATAGCCTTCAACTTTGTTGAAAACGGTAAGTTTACAGATAGTGAAGCATCTATTGCCTTCCGTGAGCTTGGTAAACATATGATCAACCAAAACATGGATGGTCGTGTTGTGAAATTGGAAGAGTCTGTTGAACTTGCTCCGAAATTGGCAACATTTATGTCTAAGTTGAAAGCAGGTCAAGATGTCAGCGCAGAGCGTGAAGGATTGCGTGCGGAATTTGCTAAACTAAAAGCTGCAGCTCAACTTTATAAAGCATCTGGTGATGAAAAGATGCGTGCTCAAATCCATTATTGGTTGGACAATACCATTGACCAAATGGATGCCTTGAGTGCTCTCCTTGATGGTACAGAAGCTATTGCTACAAATGACTCTGCAAAACTTTGGGATAGTTACTATAAGGGCTTGAAACTCTACGAACAATCACAAACTTATACCTTCCACTATGTAGACCATGATGAAAAAGCTGAGTTAGGTGTTCAACATATCCGTCCATTCTTGCTTGGACTGCGTGAAATCTTGGCAACAGAAGTTCAAAAAGCCTTGCATCCAGACCAAGTTATCAGTACCTTTATCACAAACCGTACAGGTGTAGAAGGCGGACTGGCTGAGGTAACTGATGGAGATTTGGGAACTCATGCATTAATCAAATCGCCAAACAGTATCAAGACTGGTGATTACATTGGCTTGAAATTTAACAAAGCTGTTCCACTCCAAAACTTGACCTTTGCAATGGGAACTCAAGCAAATCCTCGTGATACCTTTAACAATGCTAAGGTTGAGTATCTCAATGAAAATGATGAGTGGGTAACACTTTCAGAACCAAGCTACACTGGAAATGAATCTCTTATTAAATATGAAAAACTCAATATTCGTGCCAAGGCTGTTCGAATGATTGCGACTTCAGATCGTGATAATACTTGGTTTGCTGTAAGAGAAATTGCTGTTAACCGCCCTGTGGAAGTTACTCGTGCTAAACAGGCAGCTACTGT
This sequence comes from Streptococcus mitis, assembly GCF_009496155.1. Taxonomy (GTDB): domain Bacteria; phylum Bacillota; class Bacilli; order Lactobacillales; family Streptococcaceae; genus Streptococcus; species Streptococcus mitis_BQ. The sequence goes on along the minus strand of NZ_WIJP01000011.1, from coordinate 70,991 downwards.
GACGATTAGTCCAAATCTTATGTACAAGTACAATACGACAGTTGGTCAGATTACAGACGGTCGTGACAATACTGAAGCCATGCTTGCGAATGCTGATCGAACTGATACAACTCCAGTAAATAGTTGGGTACAACTAGACTTAGGCGAAGTCAAACCTGTGACTAAGGTTCGTCTCCATCAAGGTTCAGGAGATAAATTAGCAGAAGGTGTTCTTGAATATTCTGCAGATGGTAACTCATGGCAAGAATTGGATCGCTTGACTGGTGAACAAACCAAAGAAATCGAAACTCCAATTTCAGCTCGCTATGTCCGTATTCGCAACACTAAGAATACCAACCTATGGTGGCGTATAGCTGACTTTTCGGTTGAAACACGTGCAGGCAATAGCCAATTGACTGATACAAACGTTGAAAACTTGAAGTCAACTCCAGTTTATGACAGCCTAGGTCGTTATAATATGCAAATTCCGAGCGGAAGCAAGCTTCCAGCTCATAGTTACTTGGGTATGAAACTTGATCGTCTTCACCAAGCTGAGCTTATTCAAGCAGTTGGTACAGAAAATCCATCCCTCAATTTGGAATACTCTCCAAATGCCCAAGAATGGTATCCAGCTGATCAAGTGACAGATAAGTCCTTGGTACGTTATGTTCGTTTGGTCAACAAGACTGACCAAGAACAAGCAGTGACAGCAACCTCTCTACTTGTTCAGACAAAAGAAGTTCAACCAACCACACTTGATTCGACATCAATGGGAATCCATCCAACATATGGTAGCAATGATGTTCGTAAGATTAAGAACTTGGATCAATTGTTCGATGGAGTTTATAATAACTTTGTAGAATTCTCAGACTATGCTCGTAAAGACGGTCATATCACCTTGAAACTTGGTAGCGAACGTGACATTAAGAAAATTAGAGCTTATATTCAAGATGGAACTCAAAATTATCTGCGTGATGGTAAGATTCAAGTCAGTCAAGATGGCAAGACTTGGACAGATCTTGTGACAGTTGGTGACGGTGTTACTAATGAGACACGTGATGATTCCTTGACAGATGGTTGGACACATGATTCTAAGATGCCAGGAAACCGCTACATCGAGGGTGAACATGCAAGTCCAGTTAAAGCCAATTATCTCCGTGTTCTATTTACAGCTAACTATGATGCTCGTTTTGTAGGCTTCACTGAGTTGGTTATCAATGATGGCGAATTCGTGAAACCAATTAATGACCCAACTGTTCAAGGAAACAGTGGTGAAAGCCAAGGTAATCTCTATACCAACCTTGTAGATGGTAAGGTATTGACTAGCTATAAGGCTGAGAAAGAACAAGGTGAGCTGGTCTACCACTTGTCAGAACCGACAGATGTGAACCATATCCGACTTGTTTCAAGTCTTCCGCAAGGAGTGAAGGCTCGAGTATTGGCTCGAACTCTTAAATCAGATAAAAGAGATTCTTGGTCAGAAATAGGTGAGATTACCTCAAGCTTCCAAACATTTACTGTCAGAGATAAATCTCCATTATTGGATGTGAAACTTGTTTGGGAAGGAGGTAAACCAGAGTTCTACGAAATGACGACATTCCACCAAGAACTTCCAGAAGAACCAGCCAAACCAGATCCAAATACAAGTAAGGGCGATGAACCAGCTTCAGTAGTAGAAGTCCCAGAATTTACTGGTGGAGTAAACGCAGTTGAGGCAGCTACCCATGAAGTTCCAGAGTATACTGAATCTATGGGAGACCCAAGCAAGCTACCATCACCAGTAGTAGAAGTCCCAGAATTTATCGGTGGAGTAAATGGTGTCGAAGCCGCTGTTCATGAAGTACCAGAATATAAAGGAACAGCAAGCCATCAAGCAACTCCAACAGAGGAAAACTTGGAAGATTCGGTTGATAAAGTTGATGGAGATAAGATGAGCAATGGCAATAGTAATGTTGAAACTACTGTTGAAGAGTCCGATGAATTTGCAAGTGTATCAGTGAAAACGGATCAAGCCCAAAAACAAGAACAACCACAATCATCGATTTCTAAAGTTAAAGATCAACTTCCAGCAACAGGTGGAAAAGAATCAGCTGCTTTAGCCTTGTTAGGTGGTCTTGGATTAGTTCTCTCTGCCGCTTTTGTCAAAAAAGGGAAAAAGAATTAAGAATTCGAAAAAGAGTTATTCAATAATCCTAGATAAACATTAATGTCACAATAAAACCACACAGTGATTTCGGTCTTGAGAATCATCAAGCTGAAAGAAACACTGTGTGGTTTTTGAATAGTTGATAGTTTATACCCAATGAAAATCAAAGAGCAAACTAGAAAGCTAGTCGCAGGTTGCTCAAAATACTGTTTTAAGGTTGCAGATGGAAGCTGATGCGGTTTGAAGAGATTTTAGAAGAGTGTTAGGACTAGATTCTTTACCAATTGTTAAGATTCTCGTTATAGGATACTTACTCCCTCTTTTTTGTTATATTAAACTCACAAAAAAGATTGCAATTTCTTGCTCATTTTGATATATTTAATATATACAAAAAACAAACTTGATGCTTAGTTGTGTACCCAGAAGGAGGTTATTTTTCTAAAAAGTAAACGCTTACTTAGCATCGAGGGAAAGAAAAGAGGATTTTAATGAAGAAAAGACTTTTCGATAAACGTTGCCATTATAGCATTCGTAAATTTGCTATAGGTGCGGCATCTGTGATGATTGGGGCTAGTATATTTGGCTTGTCAGCTGTACAAGCTGAGGACTTGTCTGCATCCAATACTCAAACAGAAGGAATAACGATTCATCAAGCCCAACCTTTAGATAAGCTTCCTGATGATGTGGCAGCTGCTATAGCAAAGGCTGATGGGAATGGTGGACGTGAGTTCGTAAAACCAAAAGTTGAGACAACAGAAAACAATGAAAGTAAGGATACAGAGTCTGCTAAACCTGTTAATGAAGGTAAACATGAATTGGTTAGTCCTAAAGTTGAAACTCCAAATAAGGTAGGAGAAGAAAACGAAGCTGAAGAGACAAATCCAAAGACTGTGAAAGATGGTCCGAAGTCTACAGCAGATGAAACAGATGTAAAAGAGGATACTAAGAAAATTTCAGAAAAGGATCAGGTAAAATCGACTGCAGATCTCAAAACTTCGTCTGAAAAAACGCAAGCGCTTTCTAAAGACTTAAGTGAAGCGGATGTTGAAAAAGAGAAGCAGCTATTATTAGATAGAAAACAAGACTTCAATAAAGATTGGTACTTTAAACTAAATGCTCAAGGCGATTTTTCAAAAAAAGATGTGGATGTTCATGATTGGTCTAAATTGAATCTTCCACACGATTGGAGTATTTATTTTGATTTCGACCACAAGTCTCCTGCTCGTAACGAAGGTGGACAGTTAAATGGTGGAACAGCTTGGTATCGTAAGACTTTCACATTAGATGAAAAAGACAAGAACAAGGATGTTCGTATCAATTTTGATGGTGTTTACATGGATTCTAAGGTTTATGTAAATGGTAAATTTGTAGGCCATTATCCAAGTGGTTACAATCATTTTTCATATGATATCACAGAATTTTTAAACAAGGATGGTAGTGAAAATTCCATTACTGTTCAAGTGACCAATAAGCAACCAAGTAGTCGTTGGTATTCAGGAAGTGGGATTTATCGTGATGTAACCCTTAGTTATCGTGATAAAGTCCATGTTGCGGAAAATGGGAATCACATTACAACGCCAAAATTAGCTGAACAAAAAGATAGCAATGTTGAAACACAAGTTCAAAGTAAGATTAAAAATACAGATAAAAAGGCTGCTAATGTCTTTGTGGAGCAACAAATTTTCACCAAGGAGGGTAAGCCTGTTTCAGAATTAGTTCGTTCTGCAACTAAGAGTTTGGCAGAAAATGAAACAGCACATTTTAATCAGAATATCTTGGTCAATCAGCCAACTCTTTGGACAACGAAAAGTTACCATCCTCAACTTTATGTTCTTAAAACAAAAGTCTATAAAGAAGGCCAATTAGTTGATGTAACAGAAGATACATTTGGTTACCGTTATTTCAACTGGACAGCTAAGGAAGGATTTTCTCTCAATGGTGAGAGAATGAAATTCCATGGGGTAAGTATTCACCATGATAACGGAGCTTTGGGTGCAGAAGAGAACTATAAGGCTACTTATCGTAAATTAAAACTTCTGAAAGATATGGGAGTGAACTCCATTCGTACAACCCACAACCCAGCGAGTCCTCAATTGCTAGATGCTGCGGCGAGTCTAGGACTTTTGGTTCAAGAGGAGGCTTTTGATACCTGGTATGGTGGCAAGAAGACTTACGACTATGGACGCTTCTTTGATCAAGATGCAACTCATCCAGAAGCTAAGAAGGGAGAGAAATGGTCTGATTTTGATCTCAGAACAATGGTAGAGCGTGATAAGAACAATCCGTCTATTGTGATGTGGTCTCTTGGAAATGAGGTAGAGGAAGCAAATGGTAGTCCTCGTTCTATTGAAACTGCTAAACGTTTGAAGGATGTTATTAAAGCGATTGATACCGAGCGTTATGTTACCATGGGTGAGAATAAATTTAGTCGTGCAGCAACAGGTGATTTCTTAAAAGTTGCAGAAATCATGGATGCTGTGGGTATGAATTATGGAGAGCGCAATTATGAAGCTGTTCGTAGAGCTCATCCAGACTGGCTCATCTATGGTTCTGAAACTTCTTCAGCTACTAGAACGCGTGATTCTTATTACAATCCTGCTCAAATCCTTGGACACGATAACCGTCCAAATCGTCACTATGAACAATCTGACTATGGTAATGACCGTGTTGGATGGGGAAGAACAGCTACTGAGTCATGGACTTTTGACCGTAATCATGCTGGTTATGCTGGTCAATTTATCTGGACAGGAATTGACTATATCGGTGAACCAACTCCATGGCATAACCGAGATAATACACCTGTAAAAAGTTCTTACTTTGGTATCATCGATACAGCTGGTTTGCCCAAGAATGATTTCTACCTTTACCGTAGTGAGTGGTATAGTGATAAAGAAAAACCAACTGTCCGAATTTTACCGCATTGGAACTGGACTGAAGAGACCCTTAAGGATCGCAAGATGCTGGTCGATGGAAAGGTTCCAGTTCGTACCTTCTCAAATGCAGCAAATGTTGAATTATTCTTAAACGGTCAGTCGCTTGGGAAAAAGGAATTTACTAAGAAAAGGACAGAAGATGGACGTCCATATCATGAGGGAGCTAAACCAAGTGAACTGTATCTTGAGTGGCTTGTAAAATACCAACCAGGCACACTGACTGCGATTGCTCGAGATGAAAATGGCAACGAAATTACGCGTGATAGTGTGACAACTGCAGGGGAACCAGCAAGAGTTCGTCTAACTAAAGAAGAGCATGTTATCACTGCAGATGGTAAAGATTTATCTTACATCCATTACGAAATTGTTGATAGCGACGGAAATGTTGTACCAACAGCGAATAATCTTGTTCATTTCAATCTGCATGGTCAGGGACAAATCGTTGGTGTAGATAATGGGGAACAAGCTAGTCGTGAGCGCTACAAAGCTCAAGCAGATGGAACATGGCAAAGACGTGCTTTCAATGGTAAAGGGGTTGTCATTGTAAAATCAACAGAAAAAGAAGGTAAATTTACTCTTTATGCAGATTCTGCTGGCTTGACATCTGATAGCGCAACAGTCGCAACTGTGTCTGGTAAGAAAGAAAACCGTCACTTTGTAGCCTTTGCTCCTGTAAAAGCAACAACTGACGTGACTACAAATCCTGAATTGCCTCAAACAGTAACAGCTATTTATAGCGATGGCAGTGTTGAGGAAAAAACTGTCACTTGGGAAGTGCCGTCTGACTTACTTACAAGTGCAGGTGAAAAGAAAGTATTTGGACGAGTGGAAGGTTTGGAAACCCAAGCTGAGGCACTTGTAAAAGTGGTTGCCTTAGATAAATGGTTGCCAAAAGTTGCTACAGTACCGGTTGGTACAAATGCGGCTGATTTGGATAAAACGGTCACAGCTGTTCTGACAGATGGTAGCTTAATTGATACAGAGGTTGTTTCTTGGACCTTGAAAGATCCTGCTGCTTTGACCAAGGAAGGGGGACGTACGGAGGCTACTGGTAAATTGGTAGATGACGACCGTGAAGTGACTGCAACCTTTATCGCAAGCAGCAAGGAAACAACAAGTAGCATTACAGGACTTACTGTTGGGGATAAAGCTCTTGAGAACTTCGAGTCTGGCAAGACTTATTATCGTGTATCTCTTCCTTACACTGGAACAATTCCAAGTGTTGGAGCACAGACTACAGGCTATCAGGTAACAGTTCAGCAAGCTTCTGCTGATAATGGATATCAGGCTTCTGTCTTCTTGAGTGACCAAAAGGGCGATTTAGTTCAAACTTACTTGATTCAATTCGTGAAGGAAGCACCTGCCTTGACCCGCTTGGAAGTAAACGTTGAAGGAAAAGAGAAGGCAACAGAAGACCAAGTTCTCCCTTATCATGTAATTGGGCATTATGAGGACGGTTCACAGACGGAATTTTCAGCGTCAGATGTCCACTTAGAAGCCAAGTCAGCTGATGGTGGTCATCTTGAGGTAAATGGACAGAACTTGTTACTCTATACTAAGGGTCGTGTTACTCTAACTCCTCGTATTGACAATCAAACAGAAAGAACGCAATCTGTCGCAACTGAATTGGTGATTAAAGAAAATAAAGTAGAGAAGAAAATTGTCAAACTTCGTCCAGTTTCTATCTCTACCGATATCAATCAGCAACCTAATTTACCTAGTCAAGTTGGAGCAGAATTTGATAAGGGTTTGCCTCGTAAGGTAGCTGTAACTTGGGACAAAGTAGCTGAAAAAGAATTGGGGCACTATCATAGCTTTACCATTAAAGGACATGTAGAAGGTACAGATATTGAGGCTCAAGCAACGGTGACGGTTGAAGGCTTGCAAGTTGCAGAGGAAATCAGCCTTACAGTACCTAAGGGTGAGTCGGTTCAATTGCCAGCTAATGTTCGTGCTTACCATTCTAATGGAACAACTATCTACAAAGATGTGGTTTGGGATCAGGTTCCAACCAACTTTAGTCAAACTGAAGGAGTCCATGAAATCAATGGTCGTTTAGTTGATAGTAATCTTACCACTAAAGCTCATGTTCGAGTGTCTAGTCAAGTTGTTGCTGGAAATAATATCTCTAAACAATGGACAGGCTCCCAATTGCCAGCTGCCATTGTATCAAATACAGGAGGAGATGATTCAGCTAATGCCTTGAACGACCTGACTGTGTCAAGAACGACAACAGGCGCTAAAAATAGATGGACTACTTGGAGAACAAATACTGATAATGACTGGGCTTCTATCTTGTTTGGTAATTCAGGAGACTTGACGAAACGTTTTGTCAACAATTTGTCGGTTGATTTTTATAGCGATAGAACAATTGGTCTTCCAAAAGAATACGTTATCGAATACTATGTAGGTCAGGAAGTTCCAGATCTTCCAAATGATGTCAATAATGCTCAACGAGATAGCAATCATCCATTTAATAATCCTGACAATTGGAAAGTAGTTGAAAACTTACATGCTCCAAGTCAGCTATCTGCAATTCAAACAAATCACTTTACATTTGATAAGGTAGAAACCTATGCTGTTCGTATACGCATGAAGAAAGCAGATGGAACAGCTGGTGTTGGTTTGACAGAGCTAACTGTCCTTGGAAACAAGGTCTTAAGCTCTACAAGTTCAGAGATTTCTATCCAAGTAGATGGTAAGGATCTTGAACACTTTAATCCATCTAAGACTGATTACTATATTCCTCAATCTAGCAAAGAAATCACTGCAACAGCTAGCAATAATGGTTTGGTAACAGTTGTGCCTGCAACAAGTCCAAAAGGCGCAACGCGTTTCATCTTGAAAGCAGAAGATGGTACGGTATTGAAAGAATATCGAATCTTCCGTAATGATGAGAGAGAAACTAGTCAACCTCTTGCTGCAGAAAATGGTGCTAAAATCTTGAATGTTGGTGATCAACTTCAATTGCCTGCTGAAGTGACAGTCTATTATCCTTCACAAGCTGGCTGGGTTAAGGCTAACCTTGCAGTTCAATGGGATGCCATTCCTGAACATGCGACAGAACAGGAGGGAAGTTTTGAAGTAACTGGTCATGTAATAGGTACAGATTTAAGCACCAAAATGCAAGTAACAGTTGTAGCTAAAGGTAACCAAGTTCTGTCAGAAAATCCAAGCAACAATGAAACGGATTCTAAAGCCTTTGCTTCGACAACGAATGATGTACAAGTAAATTCACATGATAGAATTTTCTACATCAATGATGGAAAATACATTGAGGACGGACGTTGGACAAACTGGTCTCGGACTCCGAAAAATCAAGAAACTTCTGTCGGACTACTCTTTAAGAAGGGCGGCAAAATTGCCTCCCAATCTATTGGAAAAGTAGCCATTCAATTCTTTAAAGATAGTGGAACAGATGCCCCAGAGAAAATGGTTCTAGAAAGATATATTGGTCCTGCCTTTACAGAACCAAGTACGATTTCTCGTTATGAAGAAAATGCCGACCATCCATTCAACAAGGCAGAAAATTGGGCACCAATTCCTTACAAAGCTTCTGGAGAAATCGTGGCTGGTAAGTCGATTGAATTTACATTTGATCCGATTCAGACAACAGCTATTCGAGCACGTTTGACTCGTAAATCTACAACTAATGGTCTAGCAGTAGTAGAGTTTAGTGCTTACTCTCCTGCTAAAGTAAGAGATGAAGAAACTCCTTCAGTGACTATTTCAGTTGCTGGAAAAGCATTGGAAAACTTTGATCCAAATGTGACAGATTATACTCTAACAACAATGGGTTCAAAACCAAAAGTCACTGCAACAACTAGTGGACATGGAGTAGTTACAGTTGTGGATCCAGGAAATACCAATCTTCCAACACTCGTTCGTCTTGTTTCTAAAGATGGAAATCTTATGAAAGAGTATCGTTTATACTTTAAGTCAGTCTTCCAAACAACACCAACAGAAGGCGTTAAGAACTTAGTAGCAGAAACTCTAAGCTTGGAAATTGAAAAGACTCCGCTTCCATTTAAAGAAGTTATTCGTGAAAATCCTGAACTTGCTCAAGGCCAACGTCGTGTTGTTTCTGAAGGACAAGATGGAGAAAAAGTTGACTATATTCAAGTTGTGGGAACTACTAGAACTATTGTTCATACTGAACAAAGAAAGGCTCAAGACCGCATTATCGAGGTAGGAGTGAAAGCATCTATTTCAAATAGCAAGGGCGAGGAGCCTGCGCTAGTCAATGAAGTCCCTGAATTCAAGGGAGGTACTAACTTTGTTGAAGGAGCAGTTAACGACATTTCAGAATACACAGGGAAACAATCAACTGTAGATAATCAGGTAGCACCAATCGCTGAGAAGCCTGACTTTAAAGACGGGGTAAATACAGGAGTGTCTCAAGATAGTAAACTTCCAGAGGATAAAGGTGATCCAGTAACAGTAGGAAATCAGGAAGTACCAGTTCGTGAGAAAACAGAGAATCCAGTACAGAACATAGCTAATAACCAGACTGCAGAAAGAAAGGCTTCAGCAGTCAAAGAAGATCAAAATAGCTTGCCAGAAACTGGTGAGAGAGAATCTGGTATAGCAATCTTCTTAGCAGGTGTTAGCTTGGCCTTGTCAGCAGCACTATTGGCTACAAAACGTAAAGAAGATTAGACTTTATCTCTAAAGCATTCTGATTTTTATAAATTGATCGAGGATTAAAAATTGAATCGGTGGATGAGGAGAGCTACTATGATATAGAACCTCAATTTGAGGAGAAATATAGTAGATCCTTGCATGATAAAGCGCATCGTATTAAGGTTTTCAACACCTGATATTATGCGTTTTTTCTGAGGTTTAAGACTTTTCCCCAGTCTCTTTTCAGATGAATTTCTTGGTAGTGGCTGAAAAATATGCTACACTATTAATATGTAATATGAAAATTTTAATCCCAACAGCAAAAGAAATGAACACAGACTTGCCGAGTATCGAAGCTGCTCCTTTAAAACCAGAAAGTCAGGCCGTGCTGGATGCCTTGGCCCTCTATTCTGCTAGTCAATTGGAGAGTTTTTACAAGGTATCAGCTGAAAAGGCGGCGGAAGAATTTCAACATATCCAAGCTTTGAAAAGGCAAACTGCTCAACACTACCCAGCCTTGAATCTATTTGATGGGCTTATGTACCGCCACATCAAGCGAGACAAATTGACCGAGGTAGAGCAAGCCTATCTTGAAAATCATGTCTTTATTACTTCGGCTTTGTACGGAGTTGTTCCAGCCTTGTCACCTATGGCACCTCACCGTTTGGACTTTTTGATGAAATTAAAGGTCGCTGGTAAGACTTTGAAGAGTCATTGGAAGGTAGCCTACGATGAGGCTATGAATGGTGAAGACCTAATTTTCTCCCTCTTGTCGTCAGAGTTTGAGACTGTATTTTCTAAGGAAATCAGAGAAAAGATGGTGACCTTCAAATTCATGGAGGACAAGGGTGGTCAGCTGAAGATTCACTCAACTATCTCCAAGAAAGCGCGTGGTGCCTTCCTGACAGCCCTGATCGAAAATCAAGTACAGACGGTGGAGGAAGCTCGTCGCTTAAGCTTTCCAGGATTTAACTACCGAGAAGATTTGTCACAGAAACAGGAATTGGTTTTTGTAAAGGAAGTATAGAAATCAGATAAGAGAAAAAGTCAGCAGAATCATGCTGACTTTTTTCTAGCTTATAAAGTATTGGATATATGAATCTCATTTGATAAAGTATTAAGATAATTGACCAAATCCATGATTGACAGATGATTTCGACAAATAAATTTCTTGGTAATTCCTGGAATATAGAAATTAGACACGATGATGTCATAATCTGTCTGATTTAAAATCTCAGGACTTGTTTCCAATTGGTCCCAAATATCGAAGGTAAAGCGATTATTACAGTAATAGGAAAGCATATCCATCAAGGTGAGGGATAGGGCATGGTCAAAGTTACTGATAATCAAAACCTTGATAGGTGGTCTATTGGCTAATAATTGAGTAGTGATATTTTCTGCATGGGTGAAGAGGGTGTAAATCAAGTGCTCTAATTGTTCAGGATAATCATGTTGCTCGATTGCTTGCCGATATTGAGTCAGTTCTTGTCTTGCACTTTCCATAAAGTCTGGGAAATAGACTTTGAACTTTTCTAGTGTCATTCCCTTTTGCTCAAATAAGAGTGGTGTTGAAAAGGTTTCCTGTCTTTCAAAATAAGCTGTATTGTGCAGGTGCCAAATAAGTTCATCATGATTAGCAAATTTAATATTAAATGCTTTAGATAATCGTTCCAAAATTTGGCTTAATAACTGATAAGAATAGCGAGATTCATCATTTTTATTTAGAGAATCAAAGAATTGCTGTGGATCTAGAAAAATATCATTTTGAAGAAAGGAAATGAAAATTTGGGCCACAATATCTGGAGTCATTTCCAGTCCAAATTGTTGAGAGAAGTATGCAAGCTTGTCCTCAAAATCTGGTAAATTCATTAAAACAGGATAGTAGTCTTGGTAAAAATGATTCGGTAAATCAATGAAATGTCCATTTTTTACTCGATGAATACTAATTGCGAGCATCAGCTTATACATTCTATAGATTGCAAATCGCATTGGGTAATTTGTGGATTTATAGAAGTAGTCAGCGAACTCTGTTATGACTTCTTCAGAAATATCTGGGAAAGGCCAGTCTAGAAAATAGTACCGCTCTGAAAAGTATTGGGCATAAAAATAGCGAATATCGATTTCATTTCCATTCAGGGATGTTGGAGTAAAAGACAGTTCAATTTGGAATTGTTTCGAGAGAATGGTGGTGATTCGATTTCCTAAGCGATAAAGATTGGCATTACTAGAATGCAGTTTTTCTACAGTTCGGTAAATAGGCAATCCTTCGTTAAAAAACATATATTCTAATAACTGAAAAGATTGGGAATGACTGAGGAAATAAATATATATATCTTCTATACTTGCTGCTGTATCTAGATTTAGCATAATGCCATTGATAGAAGATTGAATTTTGAAGGTTGGGAATGCTGTTCGTAGTTCGTTTAAGTCATTTTTCAGGATACGCTCGGTGCATTCTAAAGTTTGTGCTAACTCGTTTAGACGTATCCAATCTCGTTTCTGAATGAGTATTTCAAGTAGTCGCAATTGTCGTTGTTCTTTTGTAGATAATAGAGATCTCATAGGGTTCTATCCTCCTAAGCTCATTATATCATAGTCTATAATAAAAATGCTAATATTAATATTGTTAAGGTGGATAATAATCCGATTTGATCTTAAAACAATATTTATGAATCGAATATAGGAGGGCAATTAAATGTTAATGGAATACTTGTATTGATTTTGCGATTACATTTTTACCTCTATATTATTTTTCTGTACCATTTGTACCAAAATATGAGAATCATTTTTTTGTCAGTAAATTCACTTTGATTAGAACAATTTAAATGAATCTTGAGGGAAAAAATACTATATATTAATTTGTAAAATTATATTGAATTATATAAAAAATAGATGTAAATTGTATAGTATAAAATTATATTGAGGTAAAGAATATGAAACAGGCACAGAGAAAATCATTTGATTGGTATAAAATGCAACAACGTTTCTCCATTCGTAAGTATCACTTTGGTGCGGCTAGTGTCTTGCTCGGGACAGCCTTAGTCCTAGGAGCAGGAGCCAAGGCACAAACAGTACAAGCAAATGAACATTATGCAGAAGTTACTAACAGTGTTTCTGTTGATAAGATAGCAGAAACTACTAAACCAGCAGAAGTTTCTACAGCTAAGAAAGAAACTACCTACGCAGCTCCAACTGTTGTTCATCCAGTAGAGGTGACTCCAGCTAAATCTGAAGCTGTTAAGGCAACTGTAGAAAAGGTTGAAGAGCCTAAAGTGGAAAAAGAGGAAGTTTCTCATCAAAGTGCGATTGATAAATCAAAATTGTTAACGGCTCTTTCGCGTGCAAAAAAATTAGAAGCAAAATTATATACAGAAGCTAGTGCTGCCAACTTGAAAGCAAGTATCCAAGCTGGTCAAAGTTTGCTTGGTAAAGCAGATGCAACTGAAGCTGAATTATCAGCAGCAGAGTCATCTATTCAATCATCTGTCATTGGACTGGAACTCCGTTCTAACTCCGATAAAGGAACTGTATCAGAAATTCCTGTAGCGAAGAAAGCTGACGCAGTAGAAGCCAAAGAAGAAGCTAAACCAGCTGCAACAACGACTGATCGTTCAGTTCTTGATAGCGCTGTTTTGCCAACTAGCAGAGCTGCTATAGTTGAAGCGTTTTCAGCTCCAAAAACAACTAATGAAATTTTGAAACCAGGTTTGAGCCTTTCTGATGCTCGCCAAAATCCAGCTATTCGTAAGGAAGACTTGGAGAAGGGGCATAGTGGTTTTAGAGCAGCTAGCAATCCAGCCAACCCAATTGTCTCAGGTTCTGGAAATACAGTTGCATTTGCAGATATTAGTCAAGCTGGTCGTAGTTATAGTTTCCGCGGCTATGGGAACGCACGTGGTGGTCATTCAATTCATTACGATGTAACAACAGTACGTCAAGGTAATAGATTGAATTTCACAATTCAATATTCTGGTCCAGGTGAATTTGTTAATAATAACTTTATTTTAGATAAAGGGGATGGATTTGGCAATCCTTCAAATGCAACTATTATCACTCCAAGATTAAGAGAGCAATCAAAACCTATTAGCCAGGGTGCTAACTTCGTATCTCACTCAGGATATACTATGACCTCTGCTACTGAAACAAGTATGCAACAGACAATCAGATTCAGTTTGCCAATCAACAATCCAAATGGTGATTTGTCTGTCCGTTTGAAACCTGTTACTTTTAACGTGGACCAAGGTGGTGGCGGAGCCGCTACTAGCAATGATCCATACAGTAACTCTAACTATTATTATAGAGCAAACCCACTATACTTGGATGCCAATCCAAATGGTGGTTCTAGTAACAAGTCTGTTACAGAAGACATTGATTTCCAAACTGTCTATCTTCCAACAAGTAAGTTGCCAGAAGGCCAAACTAGATTAGTCAGAGAAGGTGAAAAAGGACAACGTCAAATTACCTATAAAGTCCATCGATTTGGTAACGAAACAATTCTAGGATTGCCAATTAGTAATAGTGTCACTAAAGAAGCTAAGCCACGTATTCTGCAAATTGGTGTTGCTAAAGAGCTAATCGATACAGTAAAACCACGTGTTGATCAAAATAAAGTCGGTGATACAAATAATCTTACTTTCTATCTTGATAACGATGGCAACGGTGTTTATACTGAGGGTGTAGACGAACTTGTTCAAAAAATTGCTATTAAAGATGGAGCCCAAGGTACTAAAGGTGAAAAAGGAGACCGAGGCGAACGTGGTCTGACTGGAGCCCAAGGTGCTAAAGGTGAAAAAGGAGACCGAGGCGAACGCGGTTTAACTGGAGCCCAAGGTACTAAAGGTGAAAAAGGAGACCGAGGCGAACGTGGTCTGACTGGAGCTCAAGGTGCTAAAGGTGAAAAAGGAGACCGAGGCGAACGCGGTCTAACTGGAGCCCAAGGTGCCAAAGGTGAAAAAGGAGACCGAGGTGAACACGGTCTAACCGGAGCCCAAGGTCAGGCAGGTCGTGACGGTGTAACTCCAACTGTAACCGTTAAAGATAATAAAGATGACGGCACTCATACTATCACGATTAACGACGGTAGAGGTAATGTTACAAGTACTGTTGTAAGAGATGGTTTCGATGGCGCAAGTCCATTAGTTGCGACTCAACGAAATGAAGCTGATAAAACAACAACTGTTATCTTCTATTATGACCAAAATGACAACAACGAATTCGATGCAGGCGATACAAAACTAAAAGAAGTTGTTATTACAGATGGTGCCAAAGGTGAGAAAGGTGACCGAGGCGAACGTGGTCTCACTGGAGCCCAAGGTGCTAAAGGTGAAAAAGGGGACCGAGGCGAACGTGGTCTCACTGGAGCCCAAGGTGCCAAAGGTGAAAAAGGGGACCAAGGCGAACGCGGTCTAACAGGAGCCCAAGGTCAGGCAGGTCGTGACGGTGTAACTCCAACCGTAACCGTTAAAGATAATAAAGATGACGGTACTCACACTATTATTATTAACGACGGTAGAGGTAATGTTACAAATACTATTGTAAGAGATGGTCTCGATGGAGAGAGTCCATTAGTTGCTACTCAAAGAAATGAAGCAGATAAGACAACAACTGTTATCTTTTATTACGATAAAAATGGAAACAACGAATTAGATGCTTCTGATAAGAAATTAAAAGAAGTCGTTATTGCAGATGGTGTCAAAGGTGAACGTGGAGACCGTGGTGAAACAGGAGCAGCGGGGCGTGACGGAAAAACTCCAAAAATCACAACTGCTCGTGGAGCAGACGGCCGTAGTACTGATATTACATTTACTATTCCTGGTGAAGAACCTGTAACTGTTAATGTAAAAGACGGAAAAGATGGACGTACACCAACTATTGACTTAAATGCCTTAGCAGAAGCAGCAGTAAGACTGAATAATCAAAGAAGCGGAAGAGTAAGAAGAGCATTAGCAGACGCCCCATCTACAGCACCACAACCAGTAGAGGGTACTCGTATTACAGCATACTATGATAACAATGGTAACGGTAAATACGATCCAGGTGTGGATGAATTAATTGGTACAAGTGATATCTTGAATGGTACAAATGGACGTAATGGTGCAGATGGAGCTTCTGGTACAGATGGTCGTAATGGTGCTGAATTATTAAGTGGACCTAAAGCACCAACAGCAAATGATGGTAAAGATGGTGATACTTATATCGATGCTACTACAGGAGATGTTTACAAAAAAGAAGGCAGAAACTGGAACCAAATTGGCAACATCAGAGGACCTCAAGGATTACCAGGTCCAAAAGGTGACAAGGGAGAAAATGGTCGTGATGGCTTCACACCAGAAGTAACAGTGATAGACAACCATGATGGCACACATACCATCACCATCACGCAACCAGAAGGTCGCCCAGCCCTTACAACAACCGTTAAAAACGGTGAAAATGGCCAAACACCGAAAGTTAAGGCAGAACGTGATGAAGCCAAGAAACAAACTACTCTAACCTTCTACATTGACAAAGATGGCGATGGAAACTATACAGAAGGCACAGATACGCTCGTTCAAACATCAATTGTCAAAGATGGACAAGACGGAGCAGCTGGACAAGCAGGACGTGATGGTAAAGAAGTTCTAAATGGCAAAGTAGATCCAACACCAAGAGACGGAAAAGATGGAGACAGCTTCGTTAATACTGCTACAGGAGATGTCTTCGTTAAGAAGAACAATACTTGGGAACAAGCAGGCAACATCAAAGGTCCAAAAGGTGACAAGGGAGAAAATGGTCGTGATGGCTTCACACCAGAAGTAACAGTGACAGACAACCATGATGGCACACACACCATTACTATCACGCAACCAGAAGGTCGCCCAGCTGTCACAACAATCGTTAAAAACGGAGTAGACGGCCAAACACCAAAAGTCAAAGCTGTTCGTGATGAAGCTAAAAAACAAACTACTCTAACCTTCTACATCGATAAAGATGGCGATGGAAACTATACAGAAGGCACAGATACGCTCGTTCAAACCTCTATTGTGAAAGATGGCCAAGATGGAGCAGCAGGTCAAGCAGGACGTGATGGTAAAGAAGTATTAAACGGAACAGTAGATCCAACACCAAGAGACGGAAAAGATGGCGATAGCTTCGTTAATACTGTCACAGGAGATGTCTTCGTTAAGAAGAATAATGCCTGGGAACCAGCAGGCAATATTAAAGGTCCAAAAGGTGATAAGGGAGAAAATGGTCGAGACGGCTTCACACCAGAAGTAACAGTGACAGACAACCATGATGGCACACATACCATCACCATCACGCAACCAGAAGGTCGCCCAGCCCTTACAACAACCGTTAAAAACGGGGAAAATGGCCAAACACCGAAAGTTAAGGCAGAACGTGATGAAGCCAAGAAACAAACCACTCTAACCTTCTACATCGATAAAGATGGCGATGGAAACTATACAGAAGGCACAGATACGCTCGTTCAAACATCAATTGTCAAAGATGGACAAGACGGAGCAGCTGGACAAGCAGGACGTGATGGTAAAGAAGTTCTAAATGGCAAAGTAGATCCACAACCAAGAGACGGCAAAGATGGAGACAGCTTCGTTAATACTGCCACAGGAGATGTCTTCGTTAAGAAGAACAATACTTGGGAAACATCAAAGGTCCTAAAGGTGACAAGGGGGAAAACGGTCGTGATGGCTTCACACCAGAAGTAACAGTGACAGACAACCATGATGGTAGTCATACGATTACCATTACGCAACCAGAAGGTCGCCCAGCCCTTACAACAATCGTTAAAAACGGAGTAGACGGCCAAACACCAAAAGTCAAAGCAGAACGTGATGAAGCCAAGAAACAAACTACTCTAACCTTCTACATTGACAAAGATGGTGATGGAAACTATACAGAAGGCACAGATACGCTCGTTCAAACATCAATTGTCAAAGACGGCCAAGATGGAGCAGCAGGTCAAGCAGGACGTGATGGTAAAGAAGTATTAAACGGAAAAGTAGATCCACAACCAAGAGACGGCAAAGATGGAGACAGCTTCGTTAATACTGCCACAGGAGATGTCTTCGTTAAGAAGAACAATACTTGGGAACAAGCAGGCAACATCAAAGGTCCTAAGGGTGACAAGGGCGAAAATGGTCGAGACGGCTTCACACCAGAAGTAAGTGTTACAGACAATCATGATGGTAGTCATACGATTACAGTTACACAACCAGAAGGACGTCCAGCTCTTACAACAATCGTTAAAAATGGAGAAAATGGACAAACACCAAAAGTTAAAGCAGAACGTGATGAAGCTAAAAAACAAACTACTCTAACCTTCTACATTGACAAAGATGGCGATGGAAACTATACAGAAGGCACAGATACGCTCATTCAAACATCAATTGTCAAAGACGGAGCAGCAGGTCAAGCAGGACGTGATGGTAAAGAAGTATTAAACGGAACAGTAGATCCAACACCAAGAGACGGAAAAGATGGAGACAGCTTCGTTAATACTGCCACAGGAGATGTCTTCGTCAAGAAGAACAATACTTGGGAACAAGCAGGCAACATCAAAGGTTCTAAAGGTGACAAGGGTGAGAACGGTGAAGTCGGACCACAAGGACCGAAAGGTGAAGATGGAAAAACTCCTGAAGTAACTGTAACACCAGGAAAAGATGGACATAGTTCTGACATTACATTCACTGTTCCAGGAAAAACTCCGGTAACAGTAAATGTTAAAAATGGCGAAAATGGTCTAAATGGGAAAACTCCAAAAGTTGATCTACTACGTGTTGAGGGACAAAATGGTAACCCATCTCATACAATCGTTACATTCTACACTGATGAGAATGGCGATGGAAAATATACTGTGGGAACTGATGAACTTCTAGGATCAGAAATGATTAAAGATGGAGCTAAAGGTGCTGACGGACGTGATGGTAAGTCATTGCTCACTGTTAAAGAAGGTAAAGAAACAAAGGTTTATCAAGAAGATCCAGCTCATCCGGGTCAACCATTAACTCCTGACAGACCTCTTGCAGTAATTAGAGATGGGGTAGACGGAAAATCACCAACTGTAACTGCTGCTCGTAAGGAAGAAGTTGATCATAAGGGAGTAGAGATTACTGTTGATAATCACGATGGTTCACAACCGACTACAGTATTTGTTCATGATGGAGCTAAAGGTGAAACTGGAGCGAATGGTCAAAATGGACAAACACCTACAGTTACAACTCAACGTGGAGCAGATGGACATAGTACAATCATTACATTTACGACTCCAGAAAAAGATCCGGTATCGTTTACTGTAAGAGATGGTCTAGATGGACATAATGGTAACAATGGACGAACTCCTAAAATTGATTTACAACCATATATTAATGGAGAAGATTCCTTTAGAAGAGCTAGAAGAAGTGTAGGAAATAACCCGGATGAAGTATCAGGACATCCTAATTCTAGAGCAACATCTTCTGATAACGCAGATGGTACTCATGTTACAGTTTATTTTGATAATAATGGAAATAATCATTACGATCCGGGAGTAGATGAGTTAATCAGTGAACGTGATGTATTGAACGGAGTTAATGGAGAAAATGGTGCTAGTGGTAGAGACGGACGTAATGGATCTGAACTTTTAAGTGGAAATATTGCACCAACTCCAAAAGATGGAAAAAATGGAGATACTTATATTGATAGCTCAACAGGAAATGTCTATAAAAAACAAAACGGAGCATGGAATAAGACTGGCAATATAAGAGGACCACAAGGAGCAAAAGGAGACACACCAGAAGTTACAGCTAAACCAGGTGCAGATGGACATAGTACAGACATTACAATTACAACACCAGGAAAAGATCCTGTTACCGTAAATGTAAAAAATGGTAAAGATGGAAAATCTCTAATTGCTAAAAAAGAAGGTAATGAAACTAAAATTTTTGCGGAAGATCCAGAACATCCAGGTCAACCATTGGATTCTACAAAACCACTTGCGACAGTTCTTGATGGACTAAAAGGTGAAAAAGGTGATAATGGAGCAGATGGTAAATCACCAGTTGTCACAATGACAGATAATGGAGATGGAACACACTCTATTACCGTTCGAAATGGAGATGGCTCTGAATCAACTACTAAAGTTAAAGATGGTAAGGATGGTAAAACAGCTACTATCACAACAACAGAAAATCCAGATGGAAGCCATACAATTACTGTAACAAATCCAGATGGAACTTCTAAAGAAACAGTTGTTAAAAACGGTAAAGACGGCAAGACTCCAAAAGTTGAAGTAACAGATAATAACGATGGAACTCACACTGTTAAAGTGACAGATGGAGAAGGTAATATTACAAATGCTATTATCAAAGATGGTAAAGATGGTAAAGCTGCTTCAGCTACAACAAGAGAAAATCCAGACGGAAGTCACACAGTAACAATTACTAACCCAGATGGAACTAAGAATGAATTTGTTGTGAAAAATGGACGTGACGGTGTTGACGGACGTACTCCAACCGCATCAGTTCGTGATAATGGAGACGGAAGTCATACAATCGTTATTACAAATCCAGAAGGTGTGACAACTGAAACCACAGTTCGTGACGGTAAATCACCAACTGCTAAGGTTGTGGATAACGGAGATGGCACTCACACTATCACAGTTGTGAACTCAGACGGTACAACTACAACAACTACAGTTCGTGATGGTAAAGAACCAAAACTTGAAGTTATTGATAACAACAATGGTTCACACACTATTAAGGTGACAGGAACTGATGGTAAAGAAACGACAACTACAATCTTTGATGGTAAATCACCAAAAGCGAACATCGTTGATAACGGAGACGGAACTCACACATTAACAATCGTAGATTCTGATGGTCGTGAGTACAAATCTATTATCAAAGATGGTAAAGACGGTAAAGATGGCGTTTCACCAACTGTAACTGTTAAAAATAATAACGACGGAACTCACGTTGTTATAATTACTAATCCAGATGGAAGTAAGACAGAAATGGTGATTAAAGACGGTAAAGATGGTAAATCACCAAAAGTTTCTGTTGAAGATAATGGAAATGGTAGTCATACAATCACAATCATCAATTCTGACGGAACTGTGACAAAAACAGTTGTTAAAGACGGTAAAGATGGTCGCGATGGACGTGATGGCAAAGACGGTAAAGACGGCAAAGATGGTAAATGTGGATGCCAAGACAAACCAGTAACACCATCAAATGACAAACCAGTTCCTCCAACACCTAATGTGCTAGAAGGACCAACGTTTGCAATGCCAGAACCACCAGTTTACGAATTGCCAGAATTCAACGGTAGTGTGCCAGGAATGCCAGAAGTTCATGAATTGCCAGAATTCAACGGTGGTGTGCCGGGAATGCCAGAAGTCAATGAACTTTCTAATCCAGAAGTTCCAGGGATGCCAACACCTCCAGTACAAGAAATTCCAGAATTTAATGACGGAGTACCTGGTATGCCAGAAGTAAATGACAAACCAACTTCAAATATTCCTGAAGTTCCAACACAATCAAATCCAAATGTACCAGTTCAACCGGTAACACCATTAACTTCTAACCCAGTAGTATCAACTACAGTTAAAGAAAATCATGGGGACAAATTACCAGAAACTGGAAGCCAATCTGATTATATCTCTGTTCTTCTAGGTAGCGGTATTCTATTGAGTCTATATGTAGGACGAAGAAAAGAAGATTAATCAGCCAAAAGCAGTCACTAATTTCTCGAAAGAAGATGATAAGTGATAGATATCGAATGAAAGAATATTCTTAGAATGATTTTCCTATAATGGAAAAGACTGCTAAAAACCTTGAGTGGTAACGCTCAAGGTTTTTTTTGGATGGCTGATGTTTGTCTGAAAATCTTGATTGAGTCTAAAAAAGCCACCCTATTAGGTGGCGATAATTGATTTAGACTTCTTAAAATTCTCTATTTTTTACTGAATTGCTGCGACCAAGTCTTGAGCTTGTTTTTCAAGTGAGTTTAGAACTGTTTCTTCGAGAACCAATTTTCCGTCTGCCCAAGCAGAGTCGTTAACACGTGCAGCAGTGAAATCACCAACGACTTGTGTACGGATAAATGGCAAGAGGTCTTTATAGATAGAGAAAAGTTGATCGTGACCTGCATTGGCTACAGATGATACGGTGACAAACTTGTCTTGAAGGGCAGAAGCGCCACGTGTATCAGACAAGTCAAGGGCGCGAGATAGCCAGTCAAGCAAGTTTTTCACTGTACCAGGGATAGAGAAGTTGTAGACTGGAGAGAAAATCCAGATGGCATCTGCAGCCAGAACTGCTTCACGAGCAGCCGCTACAGCTGGATGAGTTGGAACTTCCAAATCTTGGCTAAAGAGAGGAAGGGCTGAATAATCAAGGTAGCTAACTTCCGCTTTACCAGCAAGTGTTTTCTCAGCTTCAAGAGCCATTTGGTGGTTGAAAGAACCTTGGCGTAGTGATCCGACGATAAATAATACTTTTTTAGACATGATGTGTCTCCTTTTTCTTAAATTTCCGAGAAGCCCCTCGTTGTTATAATGTATATTACAACAAAAGAAAAGGACTTGCAAGAAATCTGCTCAGAGTTTATTTTAAAATTATAAAATTGTAGAAACTTTAGTTACTTGCGACTGGAATGTATTTGATTTTAGATGAGTATTCCTATATTCTCTTGTAATATGATGACATAAGTGCTAAAATAAACAAGAAAACTAGCAATAAAAACCGCAGAACAGCTATTTTCCGGTATTATTTCATAAATCATTAAAGGAACAATAATGGCATTGAAGAATGCTTCTAAAAGGGGTGGAGATCATGTAAGGCAAAGATTAACAAGTGACGGACAAAAGAAATAATAATACACTTGTTAAGGAGAAAAGATGTTAATAAGAAATTATCGGAAAAATATTGGCCTGATGGCTGGAGTTGAGTTTTTTGCATTTCTAGGGATTACCAGTTTTTGGATTCTCTTTCTCAGTCAAAACGGCATGTCTCTTTGGCAGATTGGACTTCTGGAGAGTATTTTTCATACTACCAGTCTTCTCTGTGAAATTCCATCTGGAATGTTGGCTGATCGTTATTCCTATAAGACCAACCTTTATTTAAGTCGTATAGCAGGGATTGTGTCTTCTATTCTTATGTTGGCTGGGCAGGGAAATTTTTGGATTTATGCACTAGCAATGGCGATAAGTGCCTTGTCTTATAATTTTGATTCAGGAACAAGCGCAGCAATGGTCTATGACTCGGCTGTAGAGGCTGGACTAAAGGAGCGTTATCTATCCATTTCAAGTTTCATGTCAGGAGTAGCAGAAGGAACTCGGTCTTTGGGGACAGTGTTGGCGGGATTTTTTGTCCATGGTCAATTGCACCTGACCTACTATATCATGATTGCCACTTCTATCATAGTTCTTGTCTTGATTTGGATGCTGAAAGAACCCAGTGTCAAGCTAGAAAAAGCTGATAGTGTGACCATGAAACAGATTATTTGGACTGTTAAGGAAGAGTTGGAGCGAAATCCCATGCTCTTCAATTGGATGGTTTTGTCTCAGATTGTCGGAACACTCATGTGCATGTTTTATTTTTACTATCAAAATCAGTTACCAGATTTAAGTAGTTGGCAAATTTCAGCAGTTATGCTACTTGGTAGTCTCCTGAATATCCTTGCAGTCTATCTAGCGAGTAAGATTGGAAAGAGATATGCCGCCTTGAAGATTTTCCCTATTCTCGTCCTGCTGATTGGAGTTACCTACCTGCTGTCCTACTTTGGAACACCTCTAATCTATATTTTGATTTATTTGATTAGTAATGCTCTATATGCTCTTTTTCAGCCGATTTTTGACAATGATTTGCAAGAGCGCCTCCCAAGTGAAGTAAGGGCAACCATGCTGAGTGTCTACTCTATGATGTTTAGCCTAAGTATGATTGTGTTCTTCCCACTGACAGGATGGTTGATTGACCATTTAGGCTTTGTGATAACATTTCTTTATCTAGGATTCTTTTTAGTCTTGATTAGCCTTCTACTGCCTGTCTTTTTAGGAAAAATGGCTAAAAGAATAGATGATAAAATAATTCCATAGATTAAAAGAATTTTTGAAAACTTGAGTGCCAAAGCTCAAGTTTTTTAATACGTTGATTTCGCTTGTGTCTTTACTTTTTTTGCTCGGTTTTAACTAAGAAAAATCTGTTTACTTTGAAGGGAGAAATAAAATGTGATTGTTCTTGCATTCACTTGTAATAAAGCCCAATAGATGGTAAAATAGACGAGTGAAAAAAAGACAAAAAAAAGTAAAAAATAATCTACTGTGGCAGTATGGTCTAGGGATGACGATTTTGTTTGTGGTTATCAGTGCTTCCTTTCTGTATCTAGTGTTTCTGAGTATGAAACCCTATCAAACAGCTAAAAGTGAAGGAGAAAAATTAGCTCAGCAGTATGCAGGATTAGAGCAGACTGATCAGGTTGACTTATACAATGGCTTAGAATCC
Organism: Streptococcus mitis; assembly: GCF_009496155.1. GTDB lineage: Bacteria > Bacillota > Bacilli > Lactobacillales > Streptococcaceae > Streptococcus > Streptococcus mitis_BQ. Next base: position 46,833 of record NZ_WIJP01000011.1, on the reverse strand, counting down.
TATTACAGCGTTCTTGGTCGTAATAAAAAACAAGAATCACTTGCTGTCCTGATTGGAAAAGATGACCATAAGATTTACGTTTATCAGCTAAATCAGGGTGTTTCACAAGAAAAAGCAGAAGCTGTTTCTAAGGAAAAAGGAGCTGGCGAGATTGACAAGATTACCTTTGGCCGTTATCAAGATAAGCCAATTTGGGAAGTTAAGTCAGGATCTGATTTTTATCTAGTAGATTTTGAAACAGGAGCATTGGTCAATAAGGAGGGCCTATGAAACTATCCAACCGTGTTTTAGAAATGGAAGAAAGTGTGACCTTGGCTGCTGGAGCTCGTGCCAAAGCACTGAAGGCTGAGGGAAGAGATATCCTCTCTCTAACCTTGGGTGAGCCAGATTTCACCACTCCAAAAAATATCCAAGATGCCGCCATTGCATCAATTCAAGATGGGCGTGCTTCTTTTTATACAGTAACCTCAGGTCTGCCAGAACTCAAGGAGGCGGTCAATACCTATTTTGAGCGCTTTTACGGCTATTCTGTAGCGCCAAATCAAGTGACAGTCGCTGCGGGAGCCAAGTATTCTCTCTATACCTTCTTTATGGCTGTGGTCAATCCAGGTGATGAAGTTATCATCCCAACACCCTACTGGGTCAGCTATGGAGACCAGGTCAAGATGGCAGAGGGTATTCCAGTTTTTGTTCCTGCTAAGGAAGACAATCACTTTAAGGTAACTGTAGAGCAGTTAGAAGCAGCTCGCACAGACAAGACAAAGGTTTTGGTGCTGAATTCACCATCCAATCCGACAGGTATGATTTACACCCGTGAGGAACTCTTGGCAATCGGAAACTGGGTTGTAGAAAAGGATATTCTCATCCTAGCAGATGATATCTATGGGCGCTTGGTCTATAATGGTCATGAGTTCACACCGATTTCTAGCCTATCGGAAGCGATTCGCAAGCAAACAGTGGTTATCAATGGTGTGTCTAAAACTTATGCTATGACTGGTTGGCGTATTGGCTATGCCGTCGGAGAAGCAGATATTATCGCTGCCATGTCCAAGATTGCAGGTCAAACAACCTCTAATCCGTCAGCAGTAGCCCAGTATGCAGCAGTTGAGGCTCTATCAGGTGAGCAAGATACTGTAGAAAGCATGCGTCAGGCCTTTGAGGAACGACTCAATACCATCTATCCCCTACTTGCTGAGGTGCCTGGATTTGAAGTGGTCAAACCGCAAGGAGCCTTCTATCTCTTCCCAAATGTCAAAAAGGCCATGGAGATGAAAGGCTATACGGATGTGACAGAATTTACAACCGCTATCTTAGAAGAAGCTGAAGTAGCCTTGGTAACAGGAGCAGGATTCGGAGCGCCAGAAAATGTGCGCCTCAGCTATGCGACAGACCTAGACACGCTTAAAGAAGCAGTTAAACGCTTGAAAGCATTTATGGAAAAATAAAAGAAAAGGAAAAATAATGACAAAACGTGTAACGATTATTGATGTAAAAGACTATGTTGGTCAAGAAGTGACGATTGGCGCTTGGGTTGCCAACAAATCAGGAAAAGGGAAAATCGCCTTCTTGCAATTGCGTGATGGAACAGCCTTCTTCCAAGGTGTGGCTTTTAAACCAAACTTTGTAGAAAAATTTGGTGAAGAAGTGGGACTTGAGAAGTTTGATGTTATCAAACGCTTGAGCCAAGAAACGTCTGTCTATGTGACAGGTATTGTCAAAGAAGATGAACGTTCTAAGTTTGGCTATGAGTTGGATATTACAGACATCGAAGTGATCGGTGAATCTCAAGACTACCCAATCACACCAAAAGAACACGGAACAGACTTCTTGATGGACAACCGTCACTTGTGGCTACGCTCTCGTAAGCAAGTGGCTGTGATGCAAATCCGTAACGCTATCATCTATGCAACTTATGAGTTCTTTGACAAGAACGGCTTCATGAAATTTGATAGCCCAATTTTGTCAGGAAATGCTGCGGAAGATTCAACAGAACTCTTTGAAACTGACTATTTCGGAACACCAGCCTACTTGAGCCAATCAGGTCAGCTTTACTTGGAAGCAGGTGCTATGGCCCTTGGTCGTGTCTTTGACTTTGGTCCAGTATTCCGTGCTGAAAAATCAAAAACGCGCCGTCACTTGACTGAGTTCTGGATGATGGACGCAGAGTACTCATACTTGACACACGATGAGTCACTTGACTTGCAAGAAGCCTATGTAAAAGCTCTTCTTCAAGGTGTTCTTGACCGTGCGCCTCAAGCCTTGGAAACATTGGAACGTGATACAGAGCTCTTGAAACGCTACATTTCAGAGCCCTTCAAACGTATCACTTACGATCAAGCTATTGATCTCTTGCAAGATCATGAGAATGATGAAGACGCTGACTACGAACATCTTGAGCATGGAGACGACTTTGGTTCACCACACGAAACGTGGATTTCAAACCACTTTGGTGTACCAACATTTGTTATGAACTATCCAGCAGCCATCAAGGCCTTCTACATGAAACCAGTTCCTGGGAATCCAGAGCGCGTGCTTTGTGCAGACTTGCTTGCCCCAGAAGGATATGGAGAAATCATCGGTGGTTCGATGCGTGAGGAAGACTACGATGCCCTTGTTGCTAAGATGGATGAACTTGGCATGGATCGTACAGAGTATGAATTCTATCTTGACCTTCGTAAATATGGTACGGTACCACATGGAGGATTTGGTATCGGTATCGAACGTATGGTAACATTCGCAGCAGGAACAAAACACATCCGTGAAGCTATTCCATTCCCACGTATGTTACACCGTATTAAACCGTAAGAACAGGAAAACGCCCATGTGGCGTTTTTTCGTATTTCAGAGTTTTTACTTGCGTAAAAAATTGTTTTCTAGTATAATAGTTTATTGTGAGCGAACCTCACTTACCCCTTGCAAAGTCTTGGGGTCATTAGACCAAAAGGAGGAACATATCAATGGCTAAATACGAAATTCTTTATATCATTCGTCCAAACATTGAAGAAGAAGCTAAAAACGCTTTGGTAGCACGTTTTGACTCTATTTTGACTGACAACGGTGCAACTGTTGTTGAATCAAAAACTTGGGAAAAACGTCGTCTTGCATACGAAATCCAAGATTTCCGTGAAGGACTTTACCACATCGTTAACGTTGAAGCAAACGACGATGCAGCTCTTAAAGAGTTTGACCGTCTTTCAAAAATCAACGCTGACATTCTTCGTCACATGATCGTCAAGACTGACGCGTAAGAAGGTAAACTATGATTAACAATGTTGTACTTGTAGGGCGTATGACACGTGATGCTGAGTTGCGTTATACCCCATCAAATGTAGCAGTTGCGACTTTTACTCTTGCAGTAAACCGTACATTTAAGAGTCAAAATGGCGAACGTGAGGCTGATTTTATCAATGTCGTTATGTGGCGCCAACAGGCTGAAAACCTTGCTAACTGGGCTAAAAAAGGCTCGCTTATCGGGGTGACAGGTCGTATCCAGACTCGTAGTTACGATAACCAGCAAGGACAACGTGTCTACGTGACAGAGGTCGTGGCTGAGAATTTCCAAATGTTGGAAAGCCGTAGTGTGCGTGAGAGTCATACAGGTGGAGCTTACTCTGCACCAACTGCAAGCTATTCAGCACCTACAAATTCAGTACCAGACTTTTCACGTGATGAAAATCCATTTGGAGCAACAAATCCATTGGATATTTCAGATGATGATTTACCATTCTAATGGACAACTAAAATTATAAAGGAGAAAAAACATGGCTCAACAACGTCGTGGCGGATTCAAACGCCGTAAAAAAGTTGATTACATCGCAGCAAACAAAATTGAATATGTTGATTACAAAGATACTGAGCTTCTTAGCCGTTTCGTTTCAGAACGTGGGAAAATCCTTCCTCGTCGTGTAACAGGAACTTCAGCTAAAAACCAACGTAAAGTAACAACAGCTATCAAACGCGCTCGCGTAATGGCTTTGATGCCTTTCGTAAACGAAGATTAAAGAAAAGACCCGGTTGGGTCTTTTTTTCACGAGCCTTGAAATGAAAGAGCGAGTTGGATCCAGCGGACCTCTTTTTCAGACCCCAACGGGTCTTTTTTTCACTAGTTCTGGAATGAGAAGTCGAGTTGAATTTGGCTGGACTTTTCCATAAACAATTATTTTATTCTCATCCAAGGAATTACAATAAAAACTGGAAGCTTTTTGAAAATAGGGGATTTAGCTACTTTATGGTATAATGGAAAGAGTTAGATTGAAAGAGGTAGTGAGATGGATGCCAAATTAAGATACAAGGCAAAAAAGATTAAGATTGTCTTTTTTGATATTGATGATACATTGAGAAATTCCAAGACAGGTTTTATTCCAGCTTCAATCCCAACTGTTTTTAAGCAATTACGTGAGAAAGGAATTTTGACAGGTATTGCTTCTGGACGGGGGATTTTTGGTGTCGTGCCAGAGATTCGTGAACTCAAGCCTGACTTTTTTGTAACTTTGAATGGGGCTTATATCGAAGATAAAAAAGGTCAGGTCATTTATCAACATCAGATCGAGAAGTCAGATGTTGAGGAGTATATCTCTTGGGCTAAGCAAGAAGGAATTGAGTATGGTTTGGTTGGGAGTCATGATGCCAAGTTGTCGACTCGCACCGATATGATGAGTGAAGCTATCAATCCAATTTACCCCGACTTAGATGTAGATCCAGATTTCCATGAGAAAGAAGACATCTATCAGATGTGGACTTTTGAAGATAAGGGAGATGACTTGCACTTGCCTGGCAGTCTCGCTGATAAACTTCGCATGGTTCGTTGGCATCAACATTCTTCTGATATTGTGCCGATTTCAGGTTCTAAAGCAAGGGGTGTGGAAAAGGTTGTGGAACATCTTGGCTTGAAACCAGAGAACGTCATGGTCTTTGGAGATGGGCTCAATGACTTGGAACTCTTTGATTATGCTGGAATCAGTGTAGCAATGGGAATTTCTCATGATGAAATCAAAGAAAAAGCTGATTATATTACAAAAACACTAGAAGAAGATGGTATTTTTGATGCCTTAGAAGGATTTGGTATGGTAGAAAAAGAATTGCATTTCCCACAAGTAAACATTGAAACAGTAGAAGGTCCTATCGCTACTATTAAGACCAATCACGGAGACTTGCGTATCAAGCTCTTCCCTGAACATGCTCCTAAAACAGTGGCTAACTTTGTAGCTCTTTCAAAAGATGGTTACTATGATGGTGTTATTTTCCACCGTATTATCAAGGATTTTATGATCCAAGGTGGAGATCCAACTGGTACTGGTATGGGTGGCGAGTCCATCTACGGCGAATCATTTGAGGATGAATTCTCAGAAGAACTTTACAATATCCGTGGTGCCCTTTCCATGGCTAATGCTGGTCCAAATACCAACGGCAGCCAGTTCTTTATCGTGCAAAACCAACACCTGCCTTATTCTAAGAAAGAAATCGCTCGTGGTGGTTGGCCAGAACCGATTGCGGAAATCTATGCAGAGCAAGGAGGAACTCCTCACTTAGACCGCCGTCACACTGTATTTGGTCAGCTAGCTGATGAAGTTTCTTACGCTGTCTTGGATGCTATTGCTGCTGTTGAGACAGGGGCCATGGACAAGCCAGTTGAAGATGTTGTGATTGAAACAATTGAAATCGAGGACTAAGATGAAAATCGGTGATAAGCTAAAGGGGCGTATTACAGGGATTCAGCCCTACGGTGCCTTTGTTGAGCTAGAGACGGGTGATACGGGGCTGATTCACATTTCAGAGATTCGGACAGGGTTTATTGAAAATATCCAAGAAGCCTTGAAAGTCGATGAAGAGGTTCAGGTTCAGGTAGTGGATTTAGATGAATTTACAGGGAAAGCCAGCCTTTCTATCCGCACTTTGGAGGAAGAAAAGCACCAGTTTCCGAGACGGCGACGCTTTTCAAGCGACCGTTTTAACTACGGCTTTGCTCCTCTCAAACGAATGATGCCAATTTGGACTAAGGAAGCCCTTCAACATTTGAAGAAGCAGAAGCACTAGTTAGAAATCTCTATCTTTTGTAATGTTAATATAAATTTGCTATAATAAGACCATGGAAGAAGAACAATTATTAAAATCAGGGGAGCGCATTAACCAGCTCTTTTCGACAGATATCAAAATCATTCAAAATAGAGAGGTTTTTAGCTATTCGGTGGATAGTGTTCTCTTGTCACGCTTTCCACGTTTCCCTAAGAAGGGATTGATTGTGGATTTCTGTGCTGGAAATGGAGCAGTGGGGCTATTTGCTAGCACTCGGACTCAGGCACAGATTTTGGCTATTGAGATTCAGGAGCGTTTGGCGGATATGGCTGAACGCTCTGTCCGTTTGAATGGTTTGGAAGAGCAGATGGAGGTCATCTGTGATGATTTGAAAAATATGCCTGCTTACATCCAGGGAAGTAAGGTGGATATGATTTTGTGTAATCCACCCTATTTCAAGGTGGATCCTCATTCAAACTTAAATGAGAGCGAGCATTACCTTTTGGCGCGCCACGAAATCACAACCAATTTAGAGGAAATCTGTCGTAGTGCCCAAAGTATTCTCAAGTCTAATGGGCGTTTGGCCATGGTTCATCGTCCTGATCGACTTTTAGATATATTGGATACGTTACAACGGCATAATCTAGCCCCTAAGCGTCTGCAATTTGTCTATCCAAAAAAGGAAAAGGAAGCCAATATGCTCTTGATTGAAGCTATTAAGGATGGCTCGACAAGTGGTTTTAAGGTCTTACCACCTCTCATTGTGCACAATGATGATGGTTCATATACACCTGAACTCGAAGAGATTTATTATGGATTATAAGGCTTATATGTATGTGCTGGAGTGTCGTGATGGTTCCTACTATACGGGTTATACGACTGACGTGAGAAAACGCCTCGCTGTCCACAATAGTGGGAAGGGAGCCAAATATACGCGAGCACGCTTGCCAGTCAAACTTATCTATGCTCAAGGTTTTGCCAGTAAGGAAGAAGCTATGTCGGCAGAAGCCCTTCTCAAGCGTAAGAAGAGGCCACAGAAGGAAAGATTTTTATCTGAAAATCAAGATAGAAATTTACTCATACTCAATGAAAATCAAAGAGTAAACTAGGAAGCTAGCCGTAGGTTGCTCAAAGCACTGCTTTGAGGTTGTAGATAAGACTGACGAAGTCAGCTCAAAGCACTGTTTTGAGGTTGTGGATAGAACTGACGAAGTCAGTACCCATACCTACGGCAAGGCGAAGCTGACGTGGTTTGAAGAGATTTTCGAAGAGTATCAGTTATTTTGAAGAATCGTGAGGAGCCCTTTGACTCCTCTTGCTTTTGTCAAAAAGCGAAAAAAATGCTACAATAAAGAGAATAAACAAAATGAGGTATTATCATGTCTAAGATTCTAGTATTTGGTCACCAAAATCCAGACTCAGATGCCATCGGGTCATCTGTAGCCTTTGCCTACCTTGCAAAAGAAGCTTATGGTTTGGATACGGAAGCTGTTGCCCTTGGAACTCCAAATGAAGAAACAGCCTTTGTCTTGAACTATTTTGGTGTGGAAGCACCGCGTGTTATCACTTCTGCTAAAGCAGAAGGAGCAGAGCAAGTTATCCTGACTGACCACAATGAATTCCAACAATCTGTATCAGATATCGCTGAAGTAGAAGTTTATGGTGTTGTAGACCACCACCGTGTGGCTAACTTTGAAACTGCAAGCCCACTTTACATGCGTTTGGAACCAGTTGGTTCAGCGTCTTCAATCGTTTATCGTATGTTCAAAGAACATGGTGTAGCTGTACCTAAAGAGATTGCAGGTTTGATGCTTTCAGGTTTGATTTCAGATACCCTTCTTTTGAAATCACCAACAACACACCCAACAGATACAGTTATTGCTCCTGAATTGGCTGGATTAGCTGGTGTAAACTTGGAAGAGTATGGTTTGGCTATGTTGAAAGCTGGTACAAACTTGGCTAGCAAATCTGCCGAAGAATTGATTGACATCGATGCTAAAACTTTTGAATTGAACGGAAATAATGTCCGTGTTGCTCAAGTAAATACAGTTGACATCGCTGAAGTTTTGGAACGTCAAGCAGAAATTGAAGCTGCAATGCAAGCTGCTAACGCAGCAAACGGTTACTCTGACTTTGTCTTGATGATTACAGATATCGTCAACTCAAACTCAGAAATCTTGGCTCTTGGTGCTAACATGGACAAGGTTGAAGCAGCCTTCAACTTCAAACTTGAAAACAATCATGCCTTCCTTGCTGGTGCTGTTTCACGTAAGAAACAAGTGGTACCTCAATTGACTGAAAGCTTTAATGCTTAAGATTTTGGTTGTCAGTTCAAAATAGGAAAGTTTAGTTTGAATTATATCGAAAGGAGTTTCGGCTCCTTTTTTTCTAGGAGTGAAGCATGTTAGTAAATGGCGATTTGATTTTTGTGAGAGATGAGTCAGATATGGGACAGGCCATCCAGACTTCCACAGGTAACTATAACCATGTTGCCATTTATTTGGATGGGATGATTTACCACGCTAGTGGACAGGCTGGTGTAGTCTGTCAGGAACCTGCATCCTTCTTTGAGCCCAATTACTTGTACGACCTCTATGTTTACCCAGAAATGGATATCCAGTCTGTGAAGGAAAAAGCTTGTAAACATCTGGGAGCTCCTTACAATGCTTCTTTCTATCCAGATGGAGAAGGTTTTTACTGTTCCCAGTATATGGCAGAAATCCTACCGATTTTTGAAACCATGCCTATGAAATTTGGAGATGGGGAGCAGGAGATTAGTGATTTTTGGAGGGAATATTACAGAGAACTAGGTTTGCCTGTCCCTCTAAACCAAGCTGGGACCAATCCTAGTCAGTTGGCAGCATCGCCTCTGTTAGAATGTAAAGAAAGGAATCTTCATGATTCAGATTTTTAATCCATCTCGTTTGACGAGACAGCCATTTTTTGGAGAATTGATCCGCTATCTGGACCAGCATGATGATGTGATTTTACGGGAAATTAAGGCTCAATTTCCAGATGTGGCAGTTGATAAACTCATGGAAGAGTATATAAAGGCAGGCTTGATTCGTCGGGAAAATAAGCGTTATTACCTTAATCTTCCCATGCTTGAATCACTAGATAGTCTTGAACTGGATCAAGAGATTTTTGTCAGCGAAGCTAGTTCGGTCTATCAAGCCTTGTTGGAGCAGACTTTTGGGACGGAATTGCGCAATCAAACCAATGCTGCTATTTTAGTTGAAAAGACAGACTTTGCGAGATCAAAAATGACTCTTTCCAATTATTTCTACAAGGTCAAACATCAGTATCCTTTGACAGAAAAACAGCAGGATCTCTATGACATTTTGGGAGATGTCAATCCTGAGTATGCTCTCAAATATATGACGACTTTTTTGTTGAAATTTCTCAAAAAAGACCAGCTTATGCAGAAACGCCGTGATATCTTTGTGGACAGTTTAGTTGTCCTAGGTTATATTGTCCAAAATGAAGATGGAAAGTATGAGTTGGCTATCGATTTGGATAAGGAAAGATTAACTTTCTACTTGGCCTGATTTCTTGTTTCTGAGCACATTGTTTGACTTTCCTTAGTATTCGGTATAAACTATATGTAACCGGTAACACATATCGGAATAAAATTAAAGGAGACAATCATATGTCACTTGAAAACAAATTGGAACAAGCAACAGGCGCTATCAAAGAAGGATTTGGTAAAGTTACTGGAGATGGTAAGACTGAAGCAGAAGGTGCTGTAGAAAAGACAGTTGCTAAGGCAAAAGAAGTAGTTGAAGATGCTAAAGGTGCTGTAGAAGGTGCCGTTGAAGGTTTGAAAAACGCTTTTAAATAAAAATAAAAAAAATCAAGGGTTTCGTTTCCCTTGATTTTTTTACGATCCTTATAAATAATTTTCTGCTACGGCTGCATCTCCTAGATAGGCTTCTTTTTTGCCTTGAACGATTTGGTAGCAATCGGCTCCCTTACCAGCAATTATAACTGCATCTAATTCGTGATTTGTGATAGCCATCGCTGCCTTGATAGCTTCTTGGCGATCTGCAATTTTTTCAACAGGATGATTGATGTAGCTACTAATTTCATCTGCAATGGCCATTGGGTCCTCATAGTTGGGGTCATCAGCAGTCAGAAAGACTTGAATCTCAGGATGTTGATTAAGGAGGAGGCCAAAGTCCTTACGACGGCTTTCTCCTTTATTTCCTGTCGAACCCAGAACCAGAGCAATTTTTCCAGTTTGATGAGTTTCAACCACATTGATGAGTTTTTTCAGACTGTCACCATTGTGGGCATAGTCGATGAAGACCTTGGCTCCATTTTTCTGCGTGAGGACTTCCATACGACCAGGAACGCGGGTTGCAGCGATACCTTTTTTGATGTCCTCAAGACTAGCTCCGAGACGGAGGCAAGCAAGTCCAGCAGCAACGGCATTTTCTTGATTGAAGTAGCCAATGAGTTGGATATCATAATCTCCAGCGAGTTTACCTGTAGCTGAAAAGCTAAAGGCTTTGGAATTCTCGATTTGGTTATCAGATTGGCTACCATAGAAATCATGGTCTTGATCTGCCACTTGTTCTTTCAAGACAGAGAAGTGATCCATGTCACTGTTAATGATGACTGCTCGGCTATTTTCCATCAAGAGACGCTTGTGGTAGAAGTAGTCTTCAAAGCTAGGGTGTTCAATCGGGCCGATATGATCTGGAGTGATGTTAAGAAAGACTCCTACATCAAAGGTCAGACCATAGACTCGATGGACTAGATAGGCTTGACTAGAGACTTCCATTACGAGATGGGTTCTTCCATTATTAACAGCTTGAGCCATCATGTCAAAGAGGTCGATATTTTCAGGTGTTGAGAAGGAAGATTTAAAGAAAGTCTTGCCATCCAAAGTCGTATTCATGGTCGATAAGAGGGCGGTTGGGTAGCGTTGAGATAGGATATTGTAAGCAAAGTAAGCTGCTGTTGTTTTACCCTTAGTACCAGTAAAGGCAAGGAGTTTGAGTTTTTCCTGTGGATTGCCATAAAATTCCATGGCAATCAAACTCATGGCTTTCTTTATATCGTTCACAATGATGACAGGGATGCCGACTTCGTAGTCCTTTTCAGCCACATACCAAGCTAAGCCTTGCGTTATAGCAGAAAGAAGGTATTCTTTTTTAAAGGCAGCACCTTTTGCAAAAAAAAGAGTGTCTTTTTTTACTTTTCGGCTGTCGTAACTAATGCTATCAAAAACAACTGTGCTGTAGTTATAGTGGTAATGACCTTGGTCAATAATCTCACGGAAGAGACCATCTTTCTTTAAAATATCTAATACAGTTTCAATCTTTATCATACTTTATATTATAAACTTCAAGTCTGAATTTTACAAGTGACAAGGAAAAGTTTATAATGGAAGATGAGGAATTTTTCCTAGTTATTAAAATCAAATGAGGAATCTATGTCGCACGAAAACAATCACCAGCAGGCCCAGATGTTACGGGGGACTGCTTGGCTAACGGCTAGTAACTTTATCAGTCGCCTACTCGGGGCTATTTATATTATCCCTTGGTATATCTGGATGGGGTCTTATGCGGCTACAGCAAATGGTCTCTTTACTATGGGCTACAATATCTATGCTTGGTTCTTGCTGGTTTCAACAGCAGGGATTCCAGTTGCGGTGGCTAAGCAAGTGGCTAAGTACAATACCATGCGAGAAGAAGAGCATAGCTTTGCCCTGATTCGGAGCTTTTTAGGCTTTATGACAGGACTAGGTCTGGTTTTTGCTTTAGTCTTGTATGTCTTTGCTCCTTGGCTAGCAGATTTGTCGGGTGTAGGGAAAGACCTGATCCCAATCATGCAGAGCTTGGCTTGGGCGGTCTTGATTTTCCCATCTATGAGTGTTATCCGAGGTTTCTTCCAAGGAATGAGTAACCTGAAGCCTTATGCCATGAGTCAAATCGCTGAGCAGGTTATTCGTGTTATCTGGATGCTTTTAGCAACCTTTATCATTATGAAGCTCGGTTCAGGAGACTACCTAGCAGCGGTTACCCAATCTACCTTTGCTGCCTTTGTGGGAATGGTAGCTAGCTTTGCTGTATTGCTTTATTTCCTCTATGAAGGAGGAATGCTTCAAAAAGTCTTTGAAACACGAGATAAGATTGATAGCAAACACCTGTTAATGGATACCATTAAGGAAGCCATTCCTTTTATCCTGACAGGGTCTGCTATCCAGCTCTTCCAGATTTTGGATCAGATGACCTTTATCAATAGTATGAGTTGGTTTACCAACTATAGTAATAAAGACTTGGTTGTCATGTTTTCTTATTTCTCAGCCAATCCTAATAAAATCACTATGATTTTGATTTCTGTTGGGGTTTCGATTGGGAGTGTAGGTTTGCCACTTTTGACTGAAAACTATGTCAAGGGGGACTTGAAGGCAGCTTCTCGTCTGGTTCAGGACAGCATTACCATGCTTTTCTTATTCCTGCTACCAGCAACGGTTGGAGTGGTCATGGTAGGAGAACCTCTATATACAGTCTTCTATGGCAAGCCAGATAGTTTGGCCATGGGCTTGTTTGTCTTTGCAGTTTTGCAGTCTACTATTTTAGGCTTGTACATGGTCTTGTCTCCCATGCTTCAAGCCATGTTCCGAAATCGTAAGGCAGTTCTCTATTTTATCTATGGTTCCATTGCAAAGCTGGTCTTGCAACTTCCAACCATCGCTCTCTTCCACAGTTACGGGCCTTTGATTTCTACAACAATCGGTCTCATTATTCCTAATGTCTTGATGTATCGGGATATTTGTAAGGTAACAGGTGTCAAGCGCAAGGTGATTTTAAAGCGAACCATTTTAATCAGTTTGTTGACACTTGTTATGTTCATCAGTGTAGGCGCTATCCAGTGGATACTGGGATTTGTCTTCCAACCGAGTGGACGTTTGTGGAGTTTCCTATATGTAGCTCTTGTCGGTGCCATGGGGGGAGGAGTTTACGGATTCTTGAGTCTTCGTACCCGTTTATTGGATAAGGTGATTGGAAAAACCCAAGCAGATCGCTTACGAGCAAAATTAAGAATTTCTCAATAATTTTTTTATAAATAAAAGGGATAATTTGAACATTTCTATCATGAAATGCTTAAATTATTCTCTTTTTTATTATTTTGTAGAATAATTTCTATAGTTTGTAGATGTAAGGTTTAATTTTTTTAAAAAATCTATTGACTAATTAAAATCCGAGTTGTATAATAAGACAAATATTTAAATCAGGAGGTTCTGGAGATGAAAAAGTCTAAGGCCAAGTATGCAGCACTTGCAGGTGTCGTTTTAAGTGCAGGTATTTTATTAAGCGCGTGTGGAAGTTCTAGCACGGCGTCAAAAACATATAACTATGTTTACGTAAGTGACCCATCAAGTTTGAACTATCTAGCGGAAAACCGTGCAACAACCAATGATATCGTGGTTAATTTGGTAGATGGGCTCATGGAAAATGACCAGTACGGAAACTATATTCCATCCTTGGCAGAGGATTGGAGTGTATCCAAGGATGGTTTGACCTATACCTACAAACTGCGTAAAGATGCTAAATGGTATACTGCAGATGGAGATGAATATGCTCCTGTAACTGCCCAAGATTTTGTAACTGGTTTGAAATATGCAGCAGATAAAAAATCCGAAGCCTTGTACTTAGTGCAAGAGTCCGTTGCTGGTTTGGATGACTATATTAATGGTAAAACAAGCGACTTTTCAACTGTCGGAGTCAAGGCTCTTGACGACCAAACGGTTCAATATACCTTGACACGACCAGAATCTTACTGGAACTCAAAAACAACTTCAACCATTCTCTTCCCAGTCAATGCTGATTTCTTGAAATCAAAAGGGGATGATTTTGGGAAGGTAGATCCATCTAGTATTTTGTACAATGGACCTTTCTTGATGAAATCCTTTGTTTCAAAATCTGTTATTGAATTCAAGAAAAATCCGAATTATTGGGATGCTAAAAATGTCTTTGTGGATGATGTGAAATTGGCCTATTATGATGGTAGTGACCAAGATGCACTAGCTCGTAACTTTGTCGAGGGAGCTTATAGTTATGCTCGCCTTTATCCAAATAGTTCAAGCTTTGAAGGAATTAAAGAAAAGAATAAGGACAATATCATCTATAGCTTGCAAGATGCTACTTCTTACTTCTTAAACTTTAACCTAGATAGAAAGTCTTATAAATTCACTTCCAAGACAAGTGATGCTGAAAAGAAATCGACTCAAGAAGCAGTTCTGAATAAAAACTTCCGTCAAGCCATTAACTTTGCCTATGACCGTACAGCTTACGGGGCTCAATCTCAAGGCGAGGATGGTGCAACTAAGATTTTGCGTAACCTAGTCGTTCCTCCAAACTTCGTAAGTATCAATGGCAAAGACTTTGGTGAAGTAGTAGCCTCTAAGATGGTCAACTATGGTAAAGAATGGCAAGGAATCAACTTTGCGGATGCCCAAGATCCATACTACAATGCTGAAAAAGCCAAGGCTAAATTTGCTGAAGCTAAGAAAGAACTCCAATCCAAAGGAGTCCAATTCCCTATTCACTTGGACATGACAGTTGACCAAGCTGCTAAAAAGGGTGTCCAAGAGGCAAATTCTATGAAACAATCTATTGAAGCAGCCTTAGGTGCAGATAACGTTGTAATTGATATTCAACAACTCTCCACTGAAGACTATGATAGTACAAGCTATCTGGCTCAGACTGCTGCTCAAAAAGATTACGATCTATATAACGGTGGTTGGGGTCCTGATTACCAAGATCCTTCAACTTACCTTGATGTCTTTAACGTTAATTCTGGTGGTTTGATGCAAAATCTAGGTTTAGAGCCAGGTCAAGCCAATGACAAGGTCAAGGCTGTTGGACTGGATGTCTACACTCAAATGTTGGAAGAAGCTAACAAGGAACAAGATCTTGCAAAACGCTATGAAAAATATGCTGAGATTCAAGCTTGGTTGGTAGATAGCGCTTTAGCAATTCCAAATGTTTCTAAGGGTGGAACACCAGTATTGAGAAAAACTGTTCCTTTCTCAGAACCATATTCATTAGCTGGTAATAAAGGTATCGAATCCTATAAATACCTCAAAGTACAAGATAAGACAGTCACAAAAGATGAATTTGAAAAAGCTAAAGAAAAATGGTTGAAAGAAAAAGAAGACTCTAATAAAAAAGCCCAAGAAGAATTGGCAAAACATGTCAAATAAGGATTTTTCAAGAAAAACGATGGTTTCGAAGGAAACTGTCGTTTTTTTATAGAGTGACGACAAATTTGGAAGAAAAGTTCTTACACTTTTAGATTATTTATTAGAATTATGATATAATAAATATGATAAAAGTTGTGAGAAGCTATTTTGGAAGGGCTCTCATAGCTAGTTGAAGCATACATAGATTAAATTGATTTTATAGGAGGGATGCCATCTACTATAAAAGTAAGATAAAATGCAATAATTGATAAGTTCTTCTTTTGTGTGAAGAGTTCTTATTTGCCTATTTACTAATAGTTATGGAGGTAATATCATGGGCGCTATTATGGAGTTTGCAACAGAAAAACAGATTGCATCATTTCTCTCAACTTGTCATATCGAGGGACAAAAGAATTTTCTGATGGTCTTTAAGAAAAAGACATGGTTGAAATCTTTTATTGATTTTTTCATTATAGGAGGTAGTTACTATGTTCAGTCGAGTGTGAATCCTAAGATTCTGGCATTCACATCTAAGGGTATCTACTTGATGGACATCAGTGATGTAATTGAAAATCGTTCTAATCAAGTCATAGAGATTCCATGGAATCAAGTCAAAGATTTTACTTATAAGAAAGTCTTGAATACAGTTAGGCTGAACTGGCACTATCAAAATGAAGACTATATTTTTTCCGTGGATGTCGGTCAGATTAGTCAGCGTGTGGGCCAGTATCAATTTAATAAAGACCATTATGACTATTTAGCCCAACACGATTTCTTTCAGCCGAAATAAAACCCTAGCTATCATCCTCACAAAAGAATCTGGAAGCTTTTCTGGATTCTTTTTAGCTTTACTTGATAAGTATATAGTTTGAAACTATAACTAGCTCTTGAAAAGAAGAAAATGAGTTGATGAAAATAAGTGGTACAATAGTTACTATAGATTTGGAGGAATTGTATGAGCAAGGAATTACACATTAACACAATTTTGGCCCAGGCGGGTATTAAGTCAGATGAAGCGACAGGTGCATTGGTGACACCGCTTCATTTTTCAACGACCTATCAGCATCCAGAGTTTGGTCGATCTACTGGGTTTGACTATACACGCACTAAAAACCCAACTCGTAGTAAGGCTGAGGAAGTCTTGGCAGCTATTGAGTCAGCAGACTATGCCCTAGCTACTAGCTCAGGAATGTCAGCTATTGTACTGGCCTTTAGCGTCTTTCCAGTAGGAAGTAAGGTCTTGGCGGTGCGTGACCTTTATGGAGGTTCTTTCCGCTGGTTTAATCAAGTGGAGCAGGAAGGCCGTTTCCATTTTACCTATGCCAATACAGAAGAAGAGTTGATTGCCGAGTTGGAGAAGGACGTGGATGTTCTCTATATCGAAACACCAACCAATCCTTTAATGTTGGAATTTGACATCGAAAAGCTAGCAAAATTGGCCCATGCTAAGGGTGCCAAAGTGGTGGTGGACAATACCTTCTACAGCCCTATCTACCAACGTCCGATTGAAGATGGAGCAGATATCGTTCTCCATTCAGCAACCAAGTATCTAGCAGGGCACAATGATGTCTTGGCTGGAGTGGTTGTGACCAATAGTTTAGAACTATACGAGAAGCTTTTCTACAATCTCAATACGACAGGGGCAGTCTTGTCTCCATTTGATAGTTATCAATTGATTCGTGGTCTCAAGACCTTGTCTCTTCGTATGGAACGTTCAACAGCCAATGCCCAAGAAGTGGTTGCATTTTTGAAGGATTCTCCAGCAGTTAAGGAAGTTCTCTATACGGGTCGTGGGGGCATGATTTCCTTTAAGGTAGCGGATGAAACACGCATTCCGCATATCTTGAACAGCCTAAAGGTCTTCTCTTTTGCGGAAAGTTTGGGCGGGGTAGAAAGTCTTATTACTTATCCAACGACTCAAACTCACGCTGATATTCCAGCAGAAGTGCGCCATTCTTATGGTTTGACAGATGACCTCTTGCGTTTGTCAATTGGGATTGAGGATGCTAGAGATTTAATTGCAGATTTGCGCCAAGCCTTGGAAGGATAAGACAAAGATGGGAAAATATGATTTTACAAGCCTGCCCAATCGTTTAGGGCACCATACCTATAAATGGAAAGAAGCAGAAACGGATAGTGAAGTCCTACCAGCTTGGATAGCGGATATGGACTTTGTAGTCTTGCCTGAAATCCGCCAAGCCGTGCAGACTTACGCTGATCAACTGGTTTATGGCTATACCTATGCCAGTGAAGAGTTAATTAAAGAAGTTCAAAAGTGGGAAGCCACACAACACGGTTACCACTTTGACAAAGAGGCTCTTGTCTTTATCGAGGGTGTGGTACCAGCTATCTCAACAGCTATTCAAGCCTTTACAAAAGAAGGCGAGGCGGTTTTGATTAACACACCTGTCTATCCACCCTTTGCACGCAGTGTCAAGCTGAACAATCGCAGATTGATTACTAATTCTTTGGTGGAAAAGGATGGTCTGTTTGAGATTGACTTTGATCAACTTGAAAAGGATTTGGTGGAAGAAGATGTCAAACTTTACATTCTCTGCAACCCTCACAATCCTGGTGGACGTGTGTGGGAAAAAGAAGTCTTGGAAAAGATTGGCCAACTCTGCCAGAAACACGGTGTTTTCTTGGTTTCGGATGAGATTCACCAAGATTTGGCCCTCTTTGGTCACAAGCATCATTCCTTCAATACCATCAACCCTGACTTTAAAGAATTTGCTATCGTCTTGAGCAGTGCCACTAAAACCTTTAACATCGCTGGGACAAAAAATTCCTATGCCGTCATTGAAAATCCTAAGTTGAGAGTGGCTTATCAGAAACGCCAGTTGGCTAATAATCAGCATGAAATTTCAGGTTTGGGTTATTTGGCGACAGAAGCTGCCTATCGATACGGTAAAGATTGGTTAGAGGAACTCAAGCAAGTCTTTGAAGACCACATCAATTATGTGGTGGATTTATTTGGAAAAGAGACTAAAATCAAGGTCATGAAACCACAAGGAACCTACTTGGTTTGGCTTGATTTTTCAGCCTATGACCTGACTGATGAAAGATTGCAAGAGCTTTTGAGAAATGAAGCCAAGGTTATCCTCAACCGTGGTTTGGATTTTGGGGAGGAAGGAAGTCTCCATGCCCGCCTCAA
Organism: Streptococcus mitis; assembly: GCF_009496155.1. Lineage (GTDB taxonomy): Bacteria > Bacillota > Bacilli > Lactobacillales > Streptococcaceae > Streptococcus > Streptococcus mitis_BQ. The sequence goes on along the minus strand of NZ_WIJP01000011.1, from coordinate 28,471 downwards.
TGTAGCTATGCCTAAATCTCTGCTGCAAGAAGTGTGTCAGCGGATTGTGGATACTTTTGCCAAACTTTAAAAATCGTTATAAAAATCCAGCCTTCTAGGAGAAAGTCTTCTTGGAAGGCTATTTTCATAGGTGAAAATATGGTATAATAAAAGGATAAGGTACAGGTAAGAATATGGCTAAATTGATTCCGGGGAAAGTCCGTATCGAAGGCGTTGCCCTTTATAAAACTGGTAAGGTTGACATCATCAAGGAAAAGAACAATCGGCTCTATGCTCGTGTTGCAGAAGAAGAACTGCGCTATAGTTTAGAGGATGATTTGGTTTTTTGTTCCTGTGATTTTTTCCAAAAGAGGGGCTACTGTGTTCATTTGGCAGCGCTAGAGCATTTTCTAAAAAATGATGAGCGTGGTCAGGGAATCTTGCAGGGGCTGGAAGAAGGTCATGAAGAAAAAGAGGCTGTTGAAACCAAGGTGACCTTGGGTGGCAAATTTTTAGAACGAATCTTGTGTCCAAAATCAGACCGCTCCTATGAGTTGTCGGCTGTCGGTCAGGTGGAAGCAGGAACCAATCATATCTTGTGGACCCTGAGAATCGGGCAAATTAATAGTCAAAAATACTATGTCATTCGGGATATTCCACTCTTTTTAAAAGTTATCGAGCAGAGAAAGCCTTATATGATTGGGAAAACCTATGAGGAATCCTTATCTTGGGAAACCTTTGATGAGGCTAGCCAAGAACTATTGATGTTCTTGCGGGGACTAGTGGAGGAAGGACTGGTTCCAGACCTCTTTTTCCAAAACCAAGGTCGGCACCTCTTTTTTCCTCTGACTTTTTTTGAGCAGGGTGTGAATTTACTGATGACCTTGCCCCATTTTCAATTTGACCACCAAGTGGATAGCTACCAGACCCTGCTTTTTCAGGATTTGCATGCTGATGCCAATCTCTTTGCCTTTACAGTAACAGAATATTCGGATTATTTTGAAATGGAAATCAGTGAGAGTCCAAGGGTAAATGTCTTTTATCAGGGATCTGTGTTGTTTCATAAAGGACAGGTTTATTTTCTAAGAGACCAGCAGATGCGTCTTCTCAAGGAAATCAAAGCGCTGTCTGTGGATCAACATGGAAAGAAATATCTGCAATTTGATAGCAGTGACCGAGATAAGTTAGCTTCTTGTTTAACTCTTTTTAGCAAGATAGGCACCGTTTCAGCTCCAGAACGTCTACAAATCAAATCCTTTGCGTCCTCTTTTTACTTTGATAGGGAAGAGGACAATCGGATTCGTTTAGAAATTCAGTTTGATTATGGAGACAGGAAGGTATCTAGCAAACAGGAACTAGAAGAATTACCATTTTCTAGTGATTCTGACGTAGAAGAAAGAATTTTCCAAGCCTGTTTGGTAGCGGGTTTTGAAGCAGATTTTCAATCTTGGCGTCAGGCCTTAAAAGCGGAGTCTGTCTATCATTTCTTCCATGAAATCATTCCAGTCTTTGAAAAACTCGGGAATGTTGACCTATCAGACAAGCTAGAAGAACTTTATAGTTTAGCAAGCCCTCAAGTGCAGATTGCCTCCAAGGGAGGTCTCTTGGAAATTCAGTTTGATTTTCAAGATATTGCCCAGGAGGAAATTGAGCAAGCCATGCAGGCCTTGGTTGCCAACAAGGATTATTACATTGATTCCTCCAATCAAGTCTACTTTTTTGATGAAGAAACCAAGAAAATTCGCCAAAATTTACAGGAATTGGGGCAGTTTGAATTAAAAGATGGGGCCATGCAGGCTCGGAAATCCTTGGCCTACAGTTTAGCTCATCTTTTTGAAGGGCGAGACCGTGTTTCTTTTTCACAGGAATTCCAGAATCTGGCTCAGGATTTGACGCATCCAGAGGACTTTCCTAGACAAGCAACTCAGGTTCAGGCTGACTTGCGAGATTATCAGGAAAAGGGAATCGGCTGGCTGCAGATGCTCCATCATTATGGTTTTGGTGGGATTTTAGCTGATGATATGGGATTGGGGAAAACCCTGCAGACCATTGCTTTTTTGACCAGTCAAGTGACAAAAGAAAGTCGGGTTTTGATTCTCGCTCCGTCAGGTTTGATTTACAACTGGGCAGATGAGTTTCAGAAATTTGCCCCGCAGTTGGATGTGGCTGTTGTTCATGGCTTGAAAGCTAGTCGTGAAGAGATTCTTGCCGAGAGCCATCAAATCTATGTGACGAGCTATGCTACCTTTAGACAAGATAGCAATCTTTATCAAGGCATGACCTTTGACTTCCTTTTCTTAGATGAGGCTCAGGTCATGAAAAATGCCCAGACTAAGATTGCCCAGACCTTGAGACAATTTGTGGTGCCGTCAGTTTTTGCCTTATCAGGGACTCCTATTGAAAACCATCTGGGTGAGTTGTGGTCTATTTTCCAGATAGTCATGCCAGGACTTTTGCCAAGCAAGAAAGAATTTATGAAATTGCCAGCAGAGCGAGTGGCTCAGTTTATCAAGCCTTTCGTGATGCGACGTAAGAAAGAAGAAGTTCTGACTGAATTGCCAGATTTGATTGAAGTAGTTTATAAGAATGAACTGGAAGACCAGCAAAAGGCTATCTATTTAGCCCAGTTGCAACAGATGAGGGACCGTCTGGTTCAAGTTTCAGACCAGGAATTCCAACGAAGTCGTGTGGAAATCTTGTCTGGTCTGATGCGCTTGCGCCAAATCTGTGACACCCCTGCCCTCTTTATGGAAGATTATCAGGGAGCCAGTGGCAAACTGGATAGTCTTCGAGACCTGCTGGTCCAGGTGGCAGACGGTGGACACCGAGTCTTGATTTTCTCGCAGTTCAAGGGAATGTTGGAAAAAATTGAACAAGAACTACCAGACTTGGGTATGACATCCTTTAAAATTACGGGCTCAACCCCAGCCAAGGAAAGACAAGACATGACCAAGGCCTTTAACCAAGGGGAAAGAGATGCCTTTCTGATTTCCCTCAAAGCTGGTGGTGTCGGTCTGAATCTGACAGGTGCTGATACGGTTATCTTGGTTGACCTTTGGTGGAATCCTGCGGTGGAAGCGCAAGCTATTGGCCGTGCCCATCGGATGGGGCAGGAAGAAATGGTTGAGGTTTATCGCTTAGTGACCAGGGGAACCATTGAAGAAAAAATTCAGGAACTCCAAGAACAAAAGAAACATCTGGTGTCACAAGTATTGGATGGAACAGAGTCACGTGGCAGTCTGACCCTAGCAGAAATTAGAGAAATTTTGGGAATTTCTGAAGCCAGCACTTGAAAAATCAAGACAATACGCTATAATGAAGTGTTGAAAGGAAATAGAAAATGAAACAAGAACGATTTCCATTGGTGTCAGATGACGAGGTCATGTTGACTGAAATGCCAGTCATGAACTTGTATGATGAGTCTGATCTGATCAGTAATATCAAGGGTGAGTATCGAGATAAAAATTATTTAGAATGGGCTCCTATTGCTGAAGAAACACCAGTCAAACCGATTGAAAAGCAAGTAGAGAAACCTAAGAAGGCTGGGTTAGGGGTTAAAAAAGAAGGAAAGAGCTATGCGGAGGTAGCGCGTGAAGAAGCGCGTGCAGATTTGAAAAAGAAACGCTCGGCAAGTTATCTGACTAAGGATATTACTCCTACAAGACGCCATTCTCAGCCAAGTTTGGTTAGGCAGGGCAATCAACCTACCGCGCCTTTCCAAAAGGAAAATCCTGGTGAATTTGTCAAATATAGTCAAAAATTGACCCAGTCTCATTACATCTTAGCGGAAGAAGTGAAATCTATCTCTACCAAGAATGAAGAGGTAGCAGCACCTGCTCCAAAGAAAAATAACTATGATTTTCTGAAGAAGAGCCAAATCTACAATAAAAAGAATCAACAAAAAGAACAAGAACGTCAGGTTGCCCAAGAGTTGAATCTGACTAGAATTACAGAATAGGGGAGGAAACATGTCAAAGACATATCATTTTATCGGAATTAAGGGATCAGGGATGAGTGCATTGGCCTTGATGTTGCACCAAATGGGACATAAGGTACAGGGATCAGATGTTGAAAAGTACTACTTTACTCAACGTGGTCTAGAGCAGGCAGGAATTACCATTCTGCCTTTTGATGAAAAGAATCTAGACGGTGATATGGAAATTATCGCTGGGAATGCCTTTCGTCCAGATAACAACGTCGAAATTGCTTATGCGGACCAAAATGGCATCAGCTACAAACGTTACCATGAGTTCCTAGGTAGCTTTATGCGCGACTTTGTTAGCATGGGAGTAGCTGGAGCGCATGGAAAAACTTCAACGACAGGTATGTTGTCTCATGTCTTGTCTCATATCACAGATACTAGCTTCTTAATCGGAGATGGGACAGGGCGTGGTTCAGCCAATGCCAAATATTTTGTCTTTGAATCTGACGAATATGAGCGTCACTTCATGCCTTACCATCCAGAATACTCTATTATTACCAATATTGACTTTGACCATCCAGACTATTTCACAAGTCTAGAGGATGTTTTCAATGCCTTTAACGACTATGCTAAACAAATTACCAAGGGTCTTTTTGTCTATGGTGAAGATGCAGAGTTGCGTAAAATTACGTCTGATGCACCAATTTATTACTATGGTTTTAAAGCAGAAGGTAATGACTTTGTAGCTAGCGATCTTCTTCGTTCAACAACTGGTTCAACCTTCACAGTTCATTTCCGTGGACAAGAGTTGGGTCAATTCCATATTCCAACCTTTGGTCGTCACAATATTATGAATGCGACAGCCGTTATTGGTCTTCTTTACACAGCAGGATTTGATTTGAACTTGGTGCGTGAACACTTGAAAACATTTGCAGGTGTTAAGCGTCGTTTCACTGAGAAAATTGTTAATGACACAGTGATTATTGATGACTTTGCCCACCATCCAACAGAAATTATTGCGACCTTGGATGCGGCTCGTCAGAAATACCCAAGCAAGGAAATCGTAGCAGTCTTCCAACCTCATACCTTTACTAGAACTATTGCCTTATTAGACGAATTTGCCCACGCTTTGAACCAAGCGGATGCTGTTTATCTAGCACAAATTTATGGATCTGCTCGTGAAGTGGATCATGGCGATGTTAAGGTAGAAGACCTAGCCAATAAAATCAACAAAAAACACCAAGTTATTACTGTTGAAAATGTTTCGCCACTCCTAGACCATGATAATGCTGTTTATGTCTTTATGGGTGCAGGAGACATCCAAACCTATGAATACTCATTTGAGCGACTCTTGTCTAACTTGACAAGCAATGTTCAATAGGATTTTCCCATGGAAATTCCAATTAAGATTATTCAGGCAAGTAAGTCGGATTTAGTTGAGATAGAGGCACTGCAGACCTCATCTTTTCCAGCTGAAAAGCAGCTGACTTCCCATATTTTAGAAGAAAGTATCCGTAAGTCTGCGGATACCTTTCTTCTAGCTAGGGATGAAAATCAGCTTCTGGGCTATGTTCTAGGTGGTCCTTACCCACACAATCCGCAATGTCTAGAAGTACATTCTTTAGTCATTGATACTGATCATCAGAGACAGGGCTTGGGAACGCTTCTTCTTGCGGCTTTAAAAGAGGTGGCTGTTGAGCAGGATTACAAAGGGATTCGTTTGAAGAGTCCTGATGAGCTACTTTCCTATTTTGAAATGAATGGTTTTATTGATGAAGAAGAAGCAACTGCGTTTTATGCAGCTAGTCAAGGTTTTAGTATGATTTGGTTTAATCCTTTTTATCTGGAGGCACAATGAAAATCAGGAAAGCAAGATTAGAAGATTTAGATCGTATTGTTGAGATTGAACTAGAAAATTTTTCTGCTGAAGAAGCCATTCCTCGCTCTGTTTTTGAAGCACATTTGCGAGAAATTCAGACCTCGTTTCTGGTTGCAGAAAAAGAGGGCAGAATCATGGGGTATATAGAAGGTCCAGTTGGACCACACCGCCATTTGCGGGATCAGTCTTTTACAGAAGAGATAGAAGATTATAGTCATGAGCCTGGTGGTTATATCTCTGTAACCTGTCTTTCCATTACCAAGGAGGCGCAGGGCATAGGACTGGGTCAGAAATTACTAACAGCCTTGAAAGGACTGGCTCTTGAACACGAAAGAGAAGGTATTAACCTAACCTGTCATGACTATCTCATTGCCTACTATGAAAAGCATGGATTTGTCAACGAAGGCTTGTCCCAGTCAACCTTTGCAGGAGAAACCTGGTATGATATGGTCTGGGAAGCTAAAAAATAAGCTAGAAAAGCATGCTAGGTTGCTTTTCTTTCGTTTTTAAGATATAATATTATGGATTGTCAACGAGGAGGATAAACTTTTGAGTGAAAAGCCAAGAGAAGACGAAAAATTAAGCTTTAAAGAGCAGATTTTACGTGATTTAGAACGTGTCAAAAAATCTGAAGAAGATCAGGAGGAAGTTAATTTAGCTTCAATAAAACCCCAACTTTCTTCTAAAAATGACCAGTCGATAGAAGAGCTAATGGAAGATTCTCTATCAGCTGTAGAGGAGATTATGAGAAAAGCTCCTACCGTGCCTACCCACCCAAGTCAAGATGCTCCAGCAGTTCCTAGTCATCCAAGTCAAGAAGTTCCTGCTTCACCAGTAGATGAGAGTGTACCAAGACCAGAACCTGTTATTCCTAGAAAAGTAGAAAAGGAATTTAATGAAATCCCAACGAGGGTAGCTGTTTCTTATAAGACAGAAGGTCAGAGAGAGATGAAAAGAGAAGTTCCTGCTTCAAAACCAGTAGTGGAAAAGAAAGTTGTAGAAGGGATGTCTGAAACTCCACGTCGTAGTCGTCGTGAGACGGTTAAACCTGTTAAGAAGAAAAAATCACATTTGAAAGCCTTCTTCATTTCTCTATTGATTTTCCTTGCCTTGATTTCGGCAGGTGGTTACTTCGGTTACCAGTATGTTCAATCATCTTTATTACCTGTGGACGTGAATTCTAAGGAATATGTAACGGTTCAAATCCCAGAAGGAGCCAATGTCCAAGAGATTGGATCAACTCTTGAACATTCTGGTGTGATTAAACATGGAGTGATTTTTGCTTTCTATGCAAAATATAAGAATTATTCAGATTTGAAGGCTGGATATTACAATTTGCAAAAGAGCATGAGTACAGAGGATATCATCAAGGAACTACAAAAAGGTGGTACAGCTGAACCTCAAGAACCGTCACTTGCAGATTTGACTATTCCAGAGGGATATACAATTGAGCAAATCGCCCAAGCTGTAGGTCAATTAAAAGGTGAATTTAAAGAGCCTTTAACTGCGGATGCTTTCTTGGCTAAAGTTCAAGATGACAACTTTATCAGTCAAGAAGTTGCTAAATATCCAAACCTACTCGAAAGCTTACCGACAAAAGAAAGTGGAGCTCGTTACCGTTTGGAGGGTTATCTTTTCCCAGCGACATACTCTATCAAAGAAAGCACAACTATTGAAAGCTTAATTGATGAGATGTTGGCAGCTATGGATAAGACCTTGACTCCGCACTATAGTGCAATTAAGTCTAAAAACTTGACAGTCAATGAATTACTAACTATTGCTTCACTCGTAGAAAAAGAAGGTGCTAAGACTGAAGACCGTAAGTTGATTGCAGGTGTTTTCTACAATCGCTTGAACCTTGGTATGCCCCTTCAAAGTAATATTGCAATCTTGTATGCCCAAGGCAAACTCGGTCAAAATATTAGCCTAGCAGACGATGCTGGAATTGATACATCAATTAATTCACCATACAATGTTTATACAAAATCTGGTTTGATGCCTGGTCCAGTGGATAGTCCAAGTCAGGACGCGATTGAAGCAAGTATCAACCAAACCAAGAGTGAGAACCTCTACTTTGTAGCCAATGTTACAGATGGAAAAGTCTATTACGCAGCTAATCAGGAAGAACATGATCGCAATGTAGCTGAACACGTCAATAGCAAGCTTACTCAAAATAGTAGTTCAAACTAAGACAACAAACATGAGAATCTCAGATAGAGATTCAATACTATCGAAAGAAAGTTGAGAAAAATGGCAGAAAAAACATATCCTATGACCCTTGAGGAAAAGGAAAAACTTGAAAAAGAATTAGAAGAATTGAAATTGGTCCGCCGCCCAGAAGTGGTAGAACGCATTAAGATTGCTCGTTCATACGGTGACCTTTCTGAAAATAGTGAGTATGAAGCGGCTAAGGATGAACAAGCCTTTGTCGAAGGACAAATCTCTAGCTTGGAAACAAAAATCCGCTATGCTGAAATCGTCAATAGCGACTCAGTTGCCCAAGACGAAGTAGCGATTGGTAAAACAGTTACTATCCAAGAAATTGGTGAGGACGAAGAAGAAGTTTATATTATCGTAGGTTCAGCAGGTGCGGATGCCTTTGCAGGTAAGGTTTCAAATGAAAGTCCGATTGGACAAGCCTTGATTGGTAAGAAAACAGGTGATACAGCAACTGTTGAAACACCTGTGGGTAGCTATGATGTAAAAATCTTAAAGGTTGAAAAAACAGCCTAATGATTAAAGGGAGTAGAAGGAGGGAAACGCCCTACTTGCTCCCTTTTAGGTTTAAAAAGAATTGGAGACTATATGAGTTCAAAGAAGAAAAAAAACAAGATGGAGCGTGGTCTGACCAATCGTCACGTGCAGGTTATGGCCATTGCTGGAACAATCGGAACAGGACTCTTTTTGGGTGCAGGTCGCTCTATCAGCCTAACAGGTCCTTCCATTGTACTGATTTATATGATTACTGGAGCTTTCATGTTCCTTATGATGAGAGCAGTTGGGGAAATGCTCTATCAAGATCCTGAGCAACATACCTTTATCAACTTTATCACGCGCCATTTGGGTAAGGGCTGGGGTTATTTCTCGGTTTGGTCCTACTGGCTATCCGTTGTCTTTATCGGTATGGCGGAAATCACAGCCATCTCTCACTATGTTCAGTTTTGGTTTCCTAGCTGGCCAAGTTGGATGATTGAGATTGGATTTTTGACCATTCTAGCCTTGGTCAATCTGATTGCGGTGAAGCTCTTTGGGGAAGTTGAGTTTTGGTTTGCTATGGTCAAGATTGTGGCTATTTTAGCCATGATTGCTACAGGAGTCTTTATGGTCTTGACAGGCTTTAAGACACCTCATGGAGCAGCAAGTTTGGCTAATATTGCTGACAATTTCTCCCTCTTCCCAAATGGTGGAGTGAACTTTGTCATGGCTTTCCAGATGGTCTTCTTTGCCTACCTCATGATTGAGTTTATCGGGGTAACGACTTCTGAAACTAAAAATCCACGTCAGGTCTTGCCAAAAGCTGTTAAGGAAATTCCTTTGCGTATCGCCTTTTTCTACGGTGGTGCCCTCTTAGCCATCATGGCTATCATTCCCTGGCGTGAACTTGCATCGGCTGATTCTCCTTTTGTTACAGTATTTGAATTAGCAGGTATCAAGTGGGCAGCAGCCTTGATTAACTTCGTCGTTTTGACGTCAGCAGCATCTGCTCTCAACTCAACCCTTTACTCAACAGGTCGTCATTTATACCAGATTGCCCATGATTCGCCAAATCCATTCTTAAAGGCTATTAAGGCAGATACTCTTTCTCGCCACAATGTGCCACAAAATGCCATCATCGCCTCAGCAATCTTGATTGCCCTAGCAGCCTTTATTAATGTCTTGCCAGGAGTTTCCGATGCCTTTGCCTTGATTACAGCATCATCATCAGGTGTTTATATTGCCATTTATATCTTGATTATGGTGGCTCACCTTAAATACCGCAAGTCACCAGACTTTATGGTGGATGGCTACCTCATGCCCCACTATCGTTTCTTAAATCCTTTAACCATGCTCTTCTTTGCCTTTGTCTTTGTAACCCTCTTTTTACAAGAGTCTACATTTGTCGGAGCAATTGGATCAGCTATCTGGATTATCGGTTTCGGGATTTATAGCCAGTGGAAATTTAGAAAATAGATTAAGGACTCATCAACTCAGGTTGGTGAGTTTTTGCTAGTTTGACAGTCTATTGAAATAAGACTATAATCAAGCTGTAACAATGTTTGAGGAGGTTTAGATGTACTTTAGATTGGAAAATAAGGAATCCCAGAAAGCACAAGAAATTGGGAATTTGATTCGTGCTTATAATCGTTCAAAAAGAGAAGAAGCTGAAAGTGAGCCACTGAATCTTTATGTTGAAGATGAAATGGGCAATCTTATGGCGGGCTTGGTAGCTGAGACTTTCGGAAATTGGCTAGAAATCGAGTATTTGTTTGTGAAAGAGGAATTGCGAGGGCAAGGAATCGGTTCAAAACTATTGCAGCAAGTAGAAACTGAAGCTAAGAATCGAAACTGTCGTTTTGCTTTTGTCAATACTTACCAGTTCCAGGCGCCAGATTTTTATAAAAGGTATGGCTACAAGGAAGTCTTTAGGTTACAAGACTATCCCTACATTGGGAAAAGATATTATTACCAAAAAGATTTGTGAGGAGAATACAAAATCATAAAGTAAAGAGGGGGCTTTACATAAGTATGGAGGTGGACTGATGGATATAAGTAGCTATCGATAAGTAGCGGTTATAATCTACAAATTGTGTCTTTCTAGATGATATGGAGGACAATACAATTGCAGCTGAGAAATTGGGAATCAAGTCTTATCAGGTTAAGAAAAGAAGTGATGTCGTCGATATTTTGAAATCCTATATTTAAACTCCAAACTCTCTATCTTTTTGTGGTAGAGAGTTTTTTGTTAATAAAATTTTACAAAATGACAGTTATATATTGCATAAAGTTAGATATATGATATAATGTTGTTAAAAAGAAGCGCAACTTTTTAAAAAATAGAAGGAGGACGCAGGTGGCTAAAAATTTAAAATTAAAATTAGCTCGTGTAGAGCTTGATTTAACTCAAGGTCAACTGGCAGAGGCTGTCGGGGTGACGCGCCAGACTATTGGTTTGATAGAGGCGGGAAAATACAATCCCAGTCTTTCGCTCTGTCAGTCCATTTGCAGATGTCTAGGGAAAACCCTAGACCAACTATTTTGGGAGGAAGAAGATGGTAAATAAATTCATTCATTATCAATTACTTGACGAAAGAGAAGAACAACTAATCAATAAAGCTGGGGCAGAATCCTTTACCCTCTTCATTGGACTTGTACTTCTAAGCTATTTGGTGGCAGTGTTGGCTCCATCTCTTTTTAATCCGAATTTTCTAGTCTATACTCTGATAGTAGGAATTTTCTTCTTTTTCAATCGTGCCCGTTATCTGGGAGTGACCTACTATAGTCGTTTTCATTTTACGATTTTGGGTTGTTTTTTCCTAACCTTGGCTATTACGGCTCTTTTGATGTTACAGAATTATCAATTCAACATAGAAATTTATCAGCACAATCCTTTGAATGTTAAATACCTCTCTGCTTGGCTCATTACTTATGTTATTTACCTTCCCTGGGTCTTTATTGGCAATCTTGGTCTGAAGAGCTATGGTGAATGGGCGCAGAAAAAGTTTGAACAAGATATGGATGAACTAGAGAGTGGAGAATAGCTTGTTACTCTTTTCTCAATCCAGCTAAAATGTGATATAATAGTACTAATTTATTGGAATACATGAAAGTTTTTGAAAATTTTCATGGGTTTCTAGCTAAGGAAGTAGGAAAAGTATGTATCCAGATGATAGTTTGACATTGCACACGGACTTGTACCAGATTAACATGATGCAGGTTTACTTTGACCAAGGGATTCACAATAAAAAGGCGGTCTTTGAGGTTTATTTCCGCCAACAGCCTTTTAAGAACGGATATGCGGTTTTTGCTGGTTTGGAAAGAATTGTGAACTATCTTGAAGACTTGCGTTTTTCAGATAGTGATATTGCATATTTGGAGTCGCTTGGTTATCATGGGGCATTCTTGGACTACCTTCGCAATTTCAAGTTGGAGTTGACCGTTCGTTCTGCCCAAGAAGGGGACTTGGTTTTTGCTAATGAACCGATTGTGCAGGTGGAAGGCCCTCTAGCCCAATGTCAATTGGTCGAAACGGCTCTTTTGAACATCGTCAACTACCAGACCTTGGTGGCGACTAAGGCAGCTCGTATTCGTTCAGTCATTGAAGATGAACCCTTGATGGAGTTTGGGACACGTCGGGCGCAAGAAATGGATGCAGCTATCTGGGGAACACGCGCAGCGGTGATTGGTGGCGCCAATGGAACTAGCAACGTGCGTGCTGGTAAACTCTTTGACATTCCTGTCTTGGGAACCCATGCCCATGCCTTGGTACAGGTTTATGGCAATGACTATGAGGCTTTCAAGGCTTATGCTGCGACTCACAAAAATTGTGTCTTTCTTGTGGATACCTATGACACCCTTCGCATTGGGGTGCCAGCTGCCATTCAAGTGGCGCGTGAGCTGGGTGACCAGATTAACTTTATGGGTGTGCGGATTGATTCTGGGGATATTGCCTACATTTCCAAGAAAGTCCGTCAGCAACTGGATGAGGCTGGATTTACAGAGGCTAAGATTTATGCTTCAAATGATTTGGATGAGAATACTATCCTCAACCTCAAGATGCAAAAGGCTAAGATTGATGTCTGGGGTGTGGGTACAAAGCTGATTACAGCCTATGACCAGCCAGCTCTTGGGGCAGTTTATAAGATTGTTGCCATTGAAGATGAAAATGACCAGATGCGTAATACCATCAAGCTGTCTAATAATGCGGAAAAAGTGTCTACGCCAGGTAAGAAGCAGGTGTGGCGCATTACCAGTCGTGAAAAAGGCAAGTCAGAAGGCGACTACATCACTTATGACGGTGTGGATGTGAGCGACATGACTGAAATCAAGATGTTCCATCCGACCTATACCTACATCAAGAAGACCGTTCGTAATTTTGATGCTGTTCCTCTCTTGGTGGATATTTTCAAAGACGGAAAATTGATTTACAACCTACCTAGCTTGACTGAGATTCAGGCTTATGCTCGTAAGGAATTTGACAAGCTTTGGGATGAGTACAAGCGTGTGCTCAATCCGCAGCACTACCCAGTAGATTTGGCGCGTGATGTATGGCAAGATAAGATGGACTTGATTGATAAGATGCGCAAGGAAGCCCTCGGTGAAGGAGAAGAAGAATGAGTTTACAAGAAACGATTATCCAAGAACTGGGTGTGAAACCAGTGATTGATGCCCAGGAAGAAATCCGTCGTTCGATTGATTTCTTAAAAAGATACCTGAAAAAACATCTCTTCCTAAAGACCTTTGTACTAGGGATTTCTGGGGGACAAGACTCAACCTTAGCAGGTCGATTGGCCCAATTAGCTATGGAAGAACTGCGAGCAGAGACAGGAGATGACAGCTACAAATTTATCGCTGTCCGTCTGCCATACGGAGTACAAGCCGATGAAGCAGATGCTCAAAAAGCCTTAGCATTTATCCAGCCAGATGTCAGTTTAGTGGTGAATATCAAGGAATCTGCTGACGCCATGACAGCAGCAGTTGAAGCAACAGGAAGCCCTGTTTCAGACTTCAACAAGGGGAATATCAAGGCACGTTGCCGTATGATTGCCCAATATGCCCTTGCTGGTGCCCATAGCGGAGCGGTCATTGGAACAGACCATGCTGCGGAAAATATCACAGGTTTCTTTACCAAGTTTGGTGACGGTGGTGCGGATATTCTCCCTCTTTACCGCCTCAATAAACGTCAAGGAAAACAACTCTTGCAGGAACTTGGCGCAGACCCAGCCCTTTATGAAAAAATCCCAACAGCAGACCTAGAAGAAGACAAACCAGGCCTAGCTGATGAAGTCGCACTTGGAGTCACCTATGAAGAGATTGACGACTACCTAGAAGGCAAAATAATCAGCCCAGAAGCTCAAGCGACTATTGAAAACTGGTGGCATAAAGGCCAACACAAACGCCACCTACCCATCACCGTATTTGATGACTTTTGGGAGTGAAAACCTCCAGTGGAGGTTTTCAGCCTCTCACCTTGAAATAAGAAAGTGAGAGAAGGTCCGGGGGACCTTTTTAACTTATTACCTTGAGATTCAAAAGTAAAACAAGCTTTAATGGAGATTGGACAGAGAATCATCTATCAGAAAGTGAGATAGCGTCATGAAATCTATTGCTACACAAATATTACAGACAGATCGTTTAATCTTGCGAAGATTTGTGGAAAGTGATGCAGAAGCCATGTTTCAGAATTGGGCTTCATCCGCTGAGAATCTAACCTACGTCACTTGGGAACCTCATCCTGATGTCGAGGTGACTCGAAATTCGATTCGTAATTGGGTTGTCTCCTATACAAATCCCAACTATTACAAATGGGCCATTTGTCTCAAAGAAAACCCGGAGCAGGTGATAGGAGATATCAGCATCGTTGCAATAGATGAGAACAATTCTTCTTGTGAAATTGGTTATGTGTTAGGCAAGAAATACTGGGGTCATGGTATGATGACAGAGGCCTTGAAAGCTGTCTTGGACTTTTGTTTTACTCAAGCAGGTTTTCAAGATGTCAGAGCACGATATGCTAGTCTCAATCCAGCTTCAGGTCGTGTCATGGAGAAGGCTGGAATGTCCTATCTAAAGACTATTACCAATGGTGTAGAGAGAAAAGGCTATCTTGCGGATCTTATTTATTATGGTATAAGTAGGGAAGAATGTTGAATTCTATTTTCTGTTTCTATCGAAGTCAGACTTTGTCTGGCTTTTTTTGCAATATTTTTTATATAACCTGATTAAATTCCTATTTTTCCCTATCATTGTCCCTGTTTTTTCGAAAATGGAAGGAGTATAATAAATCTATCAATAAAATAATAGGAGGAACTTTATGGGTCATATTTTCTTTTTAAGTGTCTTTTTAGCAGGGATTTTATCCTTCTTTTCTCCTTGTATCTTACCCTTGTTACCAGTCTATGCAGGGGTGTTACTAGATGATAAAGATGGTGCTCAGGTTTCTAGTGGCAAATTTTCCATCTCAGTTGTTAGTTTATTGAGAACGCTGGCCTTTATAGCAGGGATTTCCTTTATCTTTATTTTACTAGGCTATGGAGCTGGTTTTTTAGGCGATTTGCTTTATGCATCTTGGTTTCAATATGTGACGGGTGCGGTTATCATTCTCTTAGGCTTGCACCAGATGGAGGTATTGCATTTTAAGGGGCTCTACAAGGAAATAAGACTACAATTACAGGGGCAAAAGGGTAAGGGCTATAGTCAGGCATTTTTACTGGGGTTGACTTTTAGTTTTGCTTGGACGCCTTGTGTAGGGCCGGTTCTTGGTTCTGTTTTGGCCTTGGCGGCTTCAGGTGGCTCAGGTGCTTGGCAGGGAGCTGGTCTCATGTTGGTTTACACGCTGGGTTTGGCGCTACCATTCTTGGTTCTAGCCCTAGCCTCCAGCTATGTTTTGAAACATTTCCGAAAACTCCATCCTTATCTTGGAACCCTCAAAAAAGTGGGTGGTTTCCTTATTATTGTGATGGGACTCTTGGTTCTGTTTGGAAATGTTTCAATTTTAAGTCAGTTATTTGAATGAAATGGAAAGGAATATCAGTATGAAAAAATGGCAAACATGTGTTCTTGGAGCAGGTTCGCTCCTTTGTTTGACGGCTTGTTCAGGCAAGTCCATGACCAGTGAACACCAAATGAAAGATGAGATGAAGATGGAGCAGACAGCTAGTAAAACAAGCACGGCTAAAGAGAAAGAGGTGGCTGATTTTGAGCTAACTGGAGTAGATGGCAAGACCTACCGCTTGTCTGATTACAAGGGCAAGAAAGTCTATCTCAAATTCTGGGCTTCTTGGTGTTCTATCTGCTTAGCTAGCCTTCCTGATACGGATGAAATTGCTAAGGATGCTGGTGATGATTATGTGGTCTTGACAGTGGTGTCTCCTGGTCACAAGGGAGAACAAGCTGAAGCGGACTTTAAGAATTGGTACAAGGGATTAGATTATAAAAATTTCCCAGTCCTAGTTGACCCATCAGGAAAACTTTTGGAAACTTATGGCGTCCGTGCTTACCCAACTCAAGCCTTTATAGATGGTGAGGGAAAATTGGTCAAAACGCAACCAGGTTTTATGGAAAAAGATGCGATTTTGCAAACTTTGAAGGAATTAGCCTAGGAGGTGTCCTATGAATGATAAGTTAAAAATCATCTTGTTACTAGGAGTATTTTTCCTAGCCATAAGCGGTTTCTATTTTCTATTGATGCGAAATGCAGGGCAGACAGATAGCTCGCAAATTGAGAAAGCGTCAGTTAGCCAGGGAGGAAAAACAGTGAAAAAAACAGAAGTGAGTAAAGATGCAGACTTGCACGAAATTTATCTAGCTGGGGGGTGTTTCTGGGGAGTGGAGGAATACTTCTCACGCGTGCCTGGAGTGACAGATGCCGTTTCAGGCTATGCAAATGGTAAAGGGGAAACAACAAAGTACGAATTGATTAACCAAACAGGTCATGCGGAAACTGTCCATGTCACTTATGATGCCAAGCAAATTTCCCTCAAGGAAATCCTGCTTCATTACTTCCGCATTATCAATCCAACCAGCAAAAATAAACAAGGAAATGATGTGGGAACCCAGTACCGTACGGGTGTTTATTACACAGATGACAAGGATTTAGAGGTGATTAACCAAGTCTTTGATGAGGTGGCTAAGAAATACGATCAACCTCTAGCAGTTGAAAAGGAAGCCTTGAAGAATTTTGTAGTGGCAGAGGATTACCACCAAGACTATCTAAAGAAAAATCCAAATGGCTACTGCCATATCAATGTTAATCAGGCGGCCTACCCCGTCATTGATGCCAGCAAATATCCTAAGCCAAGTGATGAAGAATTGAAAAAGACCCTGTCACCTGAGGAGTATGCAGTTACCCAGAAAAATCAAACAGAACGGGCTTTTTCAAACCGCTACTGGGATAAATTTGAATCTGGTATCTATGTGGATGTAGCAACTGGCGAACCCCTCTTTTCATCAAAGGACAAGTTTGAGTCTGGTTGTGGTTGGCCTAGTTTCACCCAACCTATCAGTCCAGATGTTGCCACCTACAAGGAAGATAAGTCCTACAATATGACACGCATGGAAGTGAGAAGCCGAGTGGGAGATTCTCATCTGGGCCATGTCTTTACGGACGGTCCTCAGGACAAGGGTGGCTTGCGCTACTGTATCAATAGTCTCTCTATTCGATTTATTCCCAAAGACCAAATGGAAGAAAAAGGCTACGCTTATTTACTAGATTATGTTGATTAAGAGGGCTTTCCTAAGCAGTTAGAGGAGAATTTTGCTATACTGATAATAGTAAGTGATAAAGGAGAGAAGCATGACCTATACAATCTTAATCGTAGAAGATGAATATCTGGTAAGACAAGGCTTGACTAAGCTGGTCAATGTAGCCGCCTACGATATGGAAATCATCGGTCAGGCTGAAAATGGAAGGCAGGCTTGGGAATTGATACAAAAGCAGGTTCCGGATATCATTTTAACCGATATCAACATGCCCCAGCTAAATGGTATCCAGTTGGCAAGTCTGGTCCGAGAAACCTATCCTCAGGTTCATCTAGTTTTTTTGACAGGCTACGATGATTTTGATTATGCCTTGTCTGCTGTCAAACTCGGTGTGGACGACTACCTGCTCAAACCCTTTTCTCGTCGGGATATTGAGGAAATGTTGGGGAAAATCAAGCAAAAACTAGACAAGGAAGAGAAAGAAGAGCAGTTACAAGATTTATTGACCGATAAGTTTGAGGGAAATATGGCCCAGAAAATCCAGTCCCATCTGGCCGATAGCCAGTTTAGTTTAAAGTCTTTGGCCAGTGACTTGGGCTTTAGTCCGACTTATCTGAGTTCTTTGATTAAGAAAGAGTTGGGCCTGCCTTTTCAGGATTATCTGGTGAGAGAACGTGTCAAACAAGCCAAGCTCTTACTTTTAACTACAGACCTGAAGATTTACGAGATAGCAGAAAAGGTTGGCTTTGAAGATATGAACTACTTTACCCAACGCTTTAAACAGATTGCGGGTGTGACGCCTCGTCAGTTTAAGAAGGGGGAAGGTCGATGAAACGTTCTTCTCTCCTAGTCAGAATGGTTATTTCCATCTTTCTGGTCTTTCTCATTCTCCTAGCTGTGGTGGGGACTTTCTACTATCAATCTAGTTCCTCGGCCATTGAGGCTAGCATTGAGAGCAATAGTCAAACGACTATCAGTCAGACTAGCCACTTTATCCATTCTTATATCAAAAAATTAGAAACCACCTCGACCAGTTTGACCGAGCAGACGGAAGTCCTAGCCTATGCTGAGAATCCAAGTCAAGACAAGGTCAAGGGAATTCGAGATCTATTTTTGACTATCTTGAAGGCAGACCAGGACTTGAAAGCTGTTGTGCTGGTGACCAAATCAGGTCAGGTCATTTCTACAGATGACAGTGTGCAGATGAAAACCTCCTTAGATATGATGTCTGAGGACTGGTACCAAAAGGCCATTCATCAGGGAGCCATGCCCGTTTTGACTCCAGCTCATAAATCAGATAGTCAATGGGTTATTTCTGTCACTCAGGAACTTCTTGATGCAAAGGGAGCCAATCTGGGTGTTCTTCGCTTGGATATTTCCTATGAAACTCTGGAAGCCTATCTCAATCAACTCCAGTTGGGTCAGCAGGGCTTTGCCTTTATCATCAATGAAAACCATGAATTTGTCTACCATCCTAAACATACAGTCTATAGCTCAGTTAGCGAAATGGAGGCCATGAAACCCTATATTGAGACAGGGCAGGGCTATACGCTCGACCACCAATCCTACGTCAGTCAGGAAAAGATTGCAGGAACTGATTGGACGGTGCTTGGCGTGTCATCACTGGAAAAGTTAGACCAGGTTCGGAGTCAACTCTTGTGGACCTTGCTTGGGGCTAGTGTCACATCTCTTCTTGCCTGTCTCTGCTTGGTGTGGTTCAGTCTTAAACGCTGGATTGCCCCTTTGAAGGATTTGAGAGAAACCATGCTGGAAATTGCTTCTGGTGCTCAAAATCTGCGTGCCAAGGAGGTTGGTGCTTATGAACTGAGAGAAGTGACTCGCCAGTTCAATGCCATGTTGGATCAGGTTGATCACCTGATGGTAGCTATTCGCAAGCAGGAAGAAACAACCCGTCAGTACCAACTTCAAGCCTTGTCAAGCCAGATTAATCCGCATTTCCTCTATAACACCTTGGATACCATCATCTGGATGGCTGAATTTCAGGATAGTCAGAGAGTGGTTCAGGTGACCAAGTCCTTGGCAACCTATTTCCGCTTGGCTCTCAATCAGGGGAAGGATTTGATTTGCCTGTCTGACGAAATCAATCATGTCCGCCAGTATCTCTTTATCCAGAAACAACGTTATGGAGATAAGCTGGAATACGAAATTGCTGAAAATCCGGCCTTTGATAAGCTAGTCTTGCCTAAGCTGGTGTTGCAACCCCTTGTAGAGAATGCTCTTTACCATGGCATTAAGGAAAAAGAAGGTCAGGGACATATTAAACTTTCTGTCCAGAAACAGGATTCAGGCTTGGTCATCCGTATTGAGGATGATGGCGTTGGCTTCCAAGATGTTGGTGATAGTAGTCAAAGTCAACTCAAACGTGGGGGAGTTGGTCTTCAAAATGTTGACCAACGGCTCAAACTTCATTTTGGAGAAGATTACCATATGAAGATCGATTCTGCCCCTTTAAAAGGTACGACGGTTAAAATATGCATAAATAGAATAGAAACTAGCTAACTCCCAGTCAATTCTGGGAGTTTTATGCAGGTTGGAGTAAGGTTTTCAGGTTGTCTATCTTGCTAAAAAGTAGAAAAAACGATATGATAGATAATGACAAAAGAGGTATCAAGTATGAAGGAAAAAGACATTCAAAGAGAAACAAGCCAGATTGTAAAAGATATATTAGAAAAGGCTAATTTGAAGCAAGGATCTATCTTTGTTTTGGGGCTTTCTTCTAGTGAAGTGATAGGTGGTCAGATTGGCAAGGAATCTAGCCAAGAAATTGGCGAAATCATTGTGAAGACCATCCTAGATATCCTAGAAGAAAAAGGGATTCATCTAGCTGTTCAAGGTTGTGAACATGTCAATCGGGCCCTCGTTGTTGAACGTCAGGTTGCAGAGCAGTTTGGTCTGGAAATCGTCAGTGTCCTTCCTACCCTTCATGCAGGAGGTTCAGGTCAGTTGGCAGCCTTCAAGTTTATGCAGGATCCAGTTGAGGTTGAATTTATCAAGGCTCATGCTGGATTGGACATCGGAGACACTGCAATTGGCATGCATGTCAAGCATGTTCAGGTTCCGATTCGCCCTCTTTTGAGAGAAATTGGGCATGCCCATGTAACGGCTCTTGCAAGTCGTCCAAAATTAATTGGAGGTGCGCGTGCGCACTACCCGCAAGATTCTATTAGAAAGTCATAAGAATGAGAAAAACAAAACAACAACTAGAAAAAATCACCAAATATTCGATTCGTAAGCTAACTGTTGGGGTAGGTCCTGTAGCCATCGGGGCCTTCCTTTTTGGTGCTGGTACCCTTTCAGTAGACAAGGTTCAAGCCAATGAAGTCGGTGGTGCTCATAACGTTCATTATCGTTATTTAGCGGAGCAGGAATTGACCGAGTCTGAAAAAGCCCTGATTCATCATGAGGTTCCAACAGAATTTCAAGATGAAGATATTATTTATGTAGTTTATCGCAAGAAGGCGACTAACAGTCAACAACTTCCTTACACAGGAAGTAAGGAGCTTGCTTTGGCAGGTCTTGGCTTGGCAACGGCCTCGATAGCGGTTTTATTAGTTTCCAAGAAACACCGTAGTAAAGTACTTGGGGTTCTGTTAATCAGTTCTATTGGAGTCAGCAATTTTGTACCTTTTACTGCCTTTGCATTTGAGAATAAAGAATTGCTTTCTTATAACCAAACTATTTCAGCCTCTACACATGAAGGCTTGGCTGAAGGTGTTATTTATATCGAAGGATATGAGTATGTTGGTTACTTTAAAGAATCAAAGTCTAAGACCAATACAAGCAGTAAAAAAGGTGAGTCGTTAGTTCAAGAGTCACAAGCAGAATATACTGGCAAGGTTGAAGCCAAAGGCACGCAGGAACCAGGCAAAGAGGGTGAATCCTTAGTTCAAGATCCACAAGCAGAATATTCAGGGAAAATTGAAGCCAAAGGCACGCAGGAACCAGGCAAAGAGGGCGAATCGTTAGTTCAAGAGTCACAAGCAGAATATTCAGGGAAAATTGAAGCCAAAGGCACGCAGGAACCAGGTAAAGAGGGCGAATCGTTAGTTCAAGATCCACAAGCAGAATATTCAGGGAAAATTGAAGCCAAAGGCACGCAGGAACCAGGTAAAGAGGGCGAATCGTTAGTTCAAGATCCACAAGCAGAATATTCAGGGAAAATTGAAGCCAAAGGCACTCAAGAAACTGGTAAAGAGGGCGAATCTTTAGTTCAAGAAAAGTTACCTGAATATAAAGTAACTGAGGGAGCGGTTACGAAAGAAACTACTACTGAGATTGACTATAAGACAGAAATTATCGAGGATCCAACCAAATATACGGATGAAGAAACTGTAGTTCAAGATGGAGAAAAGGGTAGTCAAATTACCAAAACGACTTATAAGACTCTCGACGGTGTTGAGACTGATCAAGTTTTAAATACAACAACCACTGTCATCAAAGAACCAGTCACTAAAAAAATAAGTCGTGGGACAAAACCAATTGAAGGAACTCTGGTAGAAGAAAGTCTTGAAAAGATTCCATTTAAGGAAGTTGTTAAAGAAGATGACCAACTGAAAAAAGGTGAAAGAGTTACTGTCCAAGAAGGAAAAGATGGACAGAAAAAAGTTACCAAGACTTACAAAACTATCAAAGGTTTAAAAACTGAAGAAGCACCGAAAATTGTGGAACAGGTTCTGGAGTTAGACCAAGATCATATCGTTAAATTAGGAACTAAAAACTTTGAAAAACCAATCTTAACTTTGTCACTTGTTGATGTTCAAGATTTGAAACGATCATCTCAAATCCGTTATAATTTGGAAAATCCAAGTAAGGCAGCCATTAAATCTATCACCCTAACTCTGAAAAAAGGTGATGAGATTGTGAAGACATTGAATGTTTCACCAGAAGATCTAACAGTTTCTTTGACAGACTTACAATACTACAAAGATTATAAACTTGAAACGAAGATGGTTTATGACCGTGGTGAGGGCGATGAGGAAGAAGTTCTGAAGGAAGAGCCGCTAAGAATTGACCTCAAAAAAGTTGAAATCAAGAACATCAAAGAAACAAGCTTGATGAGTGTGGACGCTGACGGTAATGAAACAGACACTAGTTTACTGACAGAAAAACCAGCTGATCTTGCTCCACTCTACCTACGAGTTACAACTCACGACAACAAAGTTACAAGACTGGCTGTTGATAAGATTGAAGAAGTAGAAAAAGACGGAAAAACTTTATACAAAATTACTGCAACAGCTCCTGATTTAGTTCAACACACAGATGCTTCTAAATTGGCAAACGAGTATGTTCATTACTTCGAAAAACAAAAAGCACACGATGGTGATGTATATTATAGCTTTAACGACCTAGTAACGGCTATGAAAGCTAATCCAAGTGGTACCTTTAAACTTGGTGCAGATTTGAATGCAGCAAATGTACCAACTCCGAATAAACAATATGTACCTGGTAAATTCAGCGGAACTTTAACAAGTGTCGATGGAAAACAATATACAATTCACAATATGGCTCGTCAGTTATTTGATAATGTTGAAGGCGCTACAATTAATAACATTAACTTAGGTAATGTTAATATTAATATGCCTTGGATTGAAAATATTTCAGCACTATCAAGAGTAGCTAAAAACGCTACGGTTGAAAATGTCAAGGTAACTGGTAGCATCCTTGGTAAAGATGGTATTGCAGGTATTGTAAACAAAGTGGATGTTGGTGGTTTATTACAAAATGTTGCCTTTGTTGGTAAACTTGCTGGTGTCGGCGATAAAGGCTGGGATATGGGTGGTATTTCTGGAGAAGTTTGGAAAGGGAATATTAAAAAAGCCTATGTTGATGCTGATATTGTAGCCAATAAAGCTCGTATTGGTGGTCTTGTTGCTAGAACAGATAATGGTTACGATGGAAATGGGGTTAATAAATACGCATTTACTAGTCAATCTGTCGTTAAAGGAACTATTAAGGTGAAAACTCCTGTTGAAGTTGGTGGTTTCATTAGTAAAAACTATCCATGGGGTCGAGTTCTTGATACTGTTACAATGATGAAAGTTGAGAATGGTGAGGAATTCTATGGTTCTAAAGATCTTGTTGATGATGACGGCTACTTTACAAATAATTGGATAGATAGAAACTATGTTGTTACAGGTGTGAGTGAAGGGAAACGTTCATTCAAATATTCTCGTAGTAAACGAATCCAAGAAATCAGCTTAGAAGAAGCAAACAAGAAAATAGAGTCATTCGGAATTACAGCCGATAAATTCGAAATTGCTCCACTTGTGGAAGATAGACTGAACCAAGTGAAACCAAAATCTGACACCTACAAAGCTACTCAAGATTACGATGCTTC
This sequence comes from Streptococcus mitis, assembly GCF_009496155.1. Classification (GTDB taxonomy): domain Bacteria; phylum Bacillota; class Bacilli; order Lactobacillales; family Streptococcaceae; genus Streptococcus; species Streptococcus mitis_BQ. Next base: position 4,939 of record NZ_WIJP01000011.1, on the reverse strand, counting down.
TCGTGAGCTTGCTTACCGTAATATTGAAAAACTTCAACCGTTCTACAACAAAGAATGGATTGTAAATCAAGGTAATAAGATTCCTGCAGGTTCTAAATTACTAACTACTGAAGTTTTATCTGTTACAGGTATGAAAGATGGACAATTTGTGACCGACTTATCAGATGCTGATCACATTATGATTCATTACGCTGATAAGACGAAAGAAATTAAAGCTATTACACAAAAAGAATCTAAGGTTCAACAAGTTCGTGAATATAGTATTGAAGGATTAGGTGATATTGTCTATACACCAAATATGGTTGTTAAAGATAGGACACAATTGATCAGCGATATCAAAGCTAAATTAGCTTCTGTTGAACTTGATTCAGATGAAGTTCGTAAGATTAATAACAATCCTAAGATGTTATACATGGAAGAAAGCTTCAAAGAAGTAAAAGATAATCTTGATGCTTTAGTTAAAGCTTTAGTTGAAAATGAAGATCACCAACTGAATACTGACGAAGCAGCTAAACGTGCATTGATTAAAAAAGTTGAAGACAATAAAGCTAAAATCATGTTAGCTCTTGCTTACTTAAACCAATACTATGGAATTAAGTACGACGGATTAAACATCAAGAATATGATGACCTTCAAACCGGATTTCTACGGTAAGAATGTTAACGTCCTAGATAGATTAATCAGCTTCTCGTCAAATGCTAACAACCTAAAAGGTGATCAATCACATGATGCATTCAACAGAGCCCTTGCAAGTGCTACTGGTAAAGCTAACTTACATGAATTCCTGAAGTACAACATGGAATTATTCACTAGTGAAACAGATATGAATACTTGGTTCAAGAACAACATTGCAGATAACGCTTATGTTGTTGAGAAACAATCATCAAATCCTGATTTTGCGAATAAGAAACATAAATTATATGAAGTAATTAATAATGGACATCACGGACGTTATATTCTACCACTTCTGAATCTGAAGAAAGCGCATATGATCTTAATTACAACCTATAATACCATTGCCTTTAGTTCATTTGAGAAATACGGTAAGAACACAGCAGAAGAACGTGAAGCGTTCAAGAAGCAAGTTGATTTACGTGCGCAAGAACAAATCAATTATTTAGACTTCTGGTCAAGACTTGCTGCAGATAATGTACGAAATAATCTTCTTAAGAGTGAAAATATGGTACCATCTGCCATTTGGGATAACCATGATGTACCAGGTTTGGGATGGGTTGACCGTATGGGACATACGAAGAAAGGCGATTTTGCTCCAATTCGTGAATTCTATGGTCCGACTGATAAGTGGCACGGATACAATGGAATGGGTGCATACGCTTATATCTTCCAAAATCCACAACCACAAGAGGCTGTATATTACATCATCTCTAGCATGATTAGTGATTTTGGTACATCTGCATTCACTCACGAAACAACTCACATCAATGACCGTATGGCCTACTTAGGAACATGGCGTCACCGTGAAGGAACAGACGTTGAAGCCTTCGCTCAAGGTATGTTACAATCACCATCAGTTTCAAATCCAAATGGAGAATATGGTGCCTTAGGATTAAACATGGCTTACGAACGTCAAAATGATGGAAATCAAATTTACAACTATAATCCAAATGTGTTAAATAGTCGTGAGAAAATCGATCACTACATGAAGAATTACAATGAATCCATGATGATGCTTGATTACTTAGAAGCTGAGTCTGTCATCAAGAAAAATACTGGAACAAATGATAAGTGGTTCAAGAAGATCGATAAGAAATATCGTGAAAAAGCGGATCGCAATGGCTTAGTTGGTGAACCACATCAATGGGATTTAGTTCGTGATTTGAATGATGACGAAAAGAATACGAAACTGACAAGTATTGATCAACTGGTTGATGGAAACTTTGCAACGAAACATGGATTGCCAGGAAATGGTCATTACCGTACTGAAGGATTTGATTCTGCTTATACTGTAGTAAATATGATGACAGGTATTTATGGTGGTAATACAAGTAAGAGTGCGGTTGGTTCAATCTCATTCAAACATAATACCTTCCGTATGTGGGGTTACTTCGGTTATCTAGACGGGTTCATAGGTTATGCATCAAACAAATACAAACAAGAATCTAAAGCAGCTGGAAATAAGGGTCTTGGTGATGACTTTATTATTAATAAAGTTTCTAACGGCAAATTCCAAAGCTTAGAAGCATGGAAGAAAGCATGGTATCATGAAGTACATGAAAAAGCTCAAAGAGGTTTTGTTGAAATTGAAATCGATGGTCAAAAGATTTCAACTTACGCACAACTTCAGACCTTATTTGATGCCGCGGTCGAAAAAGACCTTCAAGGAAATGATTTCAAGAATACTGTAGATCTTAAATGGAAGGTTTACAAACAACTCTTACAGAAATCAGATGGATTTGCAGGAAATCTTTTTAAAGTATAGATTGTATTAAATAGATGAGTAAAAAGGTAGATTAAGTTTTTCTTGATTTACCTTTTTATGCTATACTTAAGCTATGCATAGAAAAACAGTGATTGATTTTAGGACTTTGGGGGAGAGATACACCTTTACCCAACCTATCAAAGAGTTAAAAACGAGAAATGTAGCGGAAGTAACAGCCTTATTGGCACAAGTGGAAAGCTATCAAGAGCAAGGCTATTATGTGGTTGGTTATGTTAGCTATGAGGCAGCACCAGCTTTTGAGGAGAAGTTTGCAGTTCACAAAACTCCTCTACTGGGCGAGTACTTGCTTTACTTTACTGTTCATGATAGCGTAGAAACATCCCCTATTCCTCTGACTTATGATGAGGTTGATTTGCCTTCTGATTGGCAGGAAGTAACATCTGCAGCAAACTATGAAAAGGCTATTGCTCAGATTCATCATCATCTACGTCAGGGTGATACCTACCAGGTCAACTACACTGTCCAACTCAAGCAAGACTTAAGTGCCAATCCTTTTGCCATATACAATCGCATGGTGGTAGAACAGGAGGCGGGCTACAATGCCTATGTTGAACATGACGACATGGCAGTGATTTCCATGAGCCCAGAACTCTTTTTTGAGCAGAATGACCGTGAGTTGACAACGCGACCAATGAAGGGAACGACTCAGCGTGGGGTAACTGACCAAGAAGATTTAGAACAGGCTAGCTGGTTGGAGCAGGATCCCAAAAATCGCTCTGAAAATATGATGATTGTGGATCTCTTGCGCAACGATATGAACCGTATTTCTGAAGTGGGAAGTGAACATGTGGAGCGTTTGTGTCAAGTGGAGCAGTATTCGACTGTCTGGCAGATGACCTCGACCATCAAGAGTTGGTTGAGAGCAGATGTTGACCTTGTTGAAATCTTTCGCTCTCTCTTTCCTTGTGGATCCATCACAGGAGCTCCGAAAATTGCGACTATGGGAATCATTAAGGACTTGGAGCCTCAACCGCGCGGAGTCTACTGTGGAACGATTGGTCTCTTGCTTCCAAATGGACGACGGATTTTTAATGTCGCTATTCGGACCATTCAACTGCATAGAGAAAAAGCCATCTATGGAGTGGGTGGTGGCATTACTTGGGATAGCACTTGGGAATCTGAGTACCGAGAGGTTCATCAAAAGGCGGCAGTTCTTTATCGTAAACAAGCTCGCTTCCAACTGATTACTACAGGGGAAATCAGCCAGAAAAGCTTACTGTTTGAAAATCAACATATAGAAAGGTTGACAAAGGCAAGTCGTTATTTTTCCTATCCTTTTGATGCAGAATACTTGAAACAAAAGATAGAGGAAGAGTGTCGATCTTGTGACATTAATCAAGATTACCGCTTGCGAATTTCTCTCAGCAAATCTGGAAAGATAGAAGTCGATCGTCAAATATTAACACCTCTTAGTCCAAGTTTTTGTCAGACCCAACTCTGCCTTCAGGAAGCCAATTTGCAACAAGCCTTTACCTACTTCAAAACGACTCACCGACCGCATTTGAGTTTAGGGGAACAAGAGAAGATTTACCATAATACAAAAGGAGAATTGCTTGAAACCTCTATCGGAAATTTGGTTCTGAAAATTGCTGGGAAACTTTACACGCCACCTATCCGACTTGGAATCTTGCCAGGAATTTATCGTCAGCATTTGTTAGAAACAGGTCAGGTAGAAGAGAAAGTTTTGACCTTGGCAGACTTAGCACAAGCTGAAGCTATTTACGGCTGTAATGCAGTGAGAGGTTTGTATGAGTTATCAATGAGGGAGAACTAAATGAAACTAATATTTTTACATGGACTAGGTCAGTCAGCGGAGAGTTGGAAAGAAGTGCAAGAGTTGCTTGTAGATTATCCCTCTGAAGCCCTTGACTTATTCCCTACTGGAGTTACTAGCTATAGAAAAGCCAAGGAACACGTTTATCAGGACTTATCAAAGGAGACAGAACCTTTTGTTCTAATCGGTTTGTCCTTAGGAGCTGCACTTGCATTAGAGCTGTCAAGTTACGATTTGCCAAATCTTCAGGCCTTGGTTTTATCAGGTTGTCCATTGAAGCTAGCGGGCAATATCCCTTTTTACATTCAGTTGCTGATATTTAAATTGCTTCCTAAGAGGATATTTGAGAAACAGGGAGCAGATAAATCGCTTCTGGTTGGAGTTTCTGAGGAATTAAAAACACTTGATTTAAGGGAGATTGCAAAGACTTGTCCCTATCCAACTTTGTTAATTTGTGGTAGTCAGGATAAGCCAAATCTTAGTTCAATGAAAGCTATTCAAGAACTGATGTCAAATTCCCAGTTCCAGATCATCCCTGACTGTCCTCATGTTCTGAATAGAGCAAAACCAAAAGAGTTGGTAAATTTCCAAACTAAGTTCCACCGCTAGTAGAAGTGGAAGTTAGTCTGATAAAAATCGTAAAAACCAGTGGAAATCCGTTTCAGGGTAAGTTCCACTGGTTTTACTAATGCTTGATTTCATCG
>NZ_WIJP01000010.1 GCF_009496155.1 Streptococcus mitis | reverse complement strand
TTACTCAGAGTTAAGTGACGATAGCCTAGGAGATACACCTGTACCCATGCCGAACACAGAAGTTAAGCCCTAGAACGCCGGAAGTAGTTGGGGGTTGCCCCCTGTGAGATATGGAAGTCGCTTAGCTCTAGGGAGTTTAGCTCAGCTGGGAGAGCATCTGCCTTACAAGCAGAGGGTCAGCGGTTCGATCCCGTTAACTCCCAAAGGTCCCGTAGTGTAGCGGTTATCACGTCGCCCTGTCACGGCGAAGATCGCGGGTTCGATTCCCGTCGGGACCGTTTAAGATAACGCAAGTTATTTTAGACTCGTTAGCTCAGTTGGTAGAGCAATTGACTTTTAATCAATGGGTCACTGGTTCGAGCCCAGTACGGGTCATATATGCGGGTTTGGCGGAATTGGCAGACGCACCAGATTTAGGATCTGGCGCTTAACGGCGTGGGGGTTCAAGTCCCTTAACCCGCATTAAGATATAATAAATGAGCCGGCTTAGCTCAGTTGGTAGAGCATCTGATTTGTAATCAGAGGGTCGCGTGTTCAAGTCATGTAGCCGGCATTTTTAGATAGAAGAAAACAGTGCGAACGTAGTTCAGTGGTAGAACACCACCTTGCCAAGGTGGGGGTCGCGGGTTCGAATCCCGTCGTTCGCTTAGAGAGGCCGGGGTGGCGGAACTGGCAGACGCACAGGACTTAAAATCCTGCGATTGGTAACGATCGTACCGGTTCGATTCCGGTCCTCGGCATAATATAATGAGCACCCTTAGCTCAACTGGATAGAGTACCTGACTACGAATCAGGCGGTTAGAGGTTCGACTCCTCTAGGGTGCATTTTTCTTTTTAACTCGGGAAGTAGCTCAGCTTGGTAGAGTACTTGGTTTGGGACCAAGGTGTCGCAGGTTCGAATCCTGTCTTCCCGATTAATTATCTGGATACTTGAGGTATCTTTTTTTCTTCTTTGTCAACTGTAGTGGGTTGAAGAAAAGTTAAGCTCTAGAAAGGACAAATTTCGTCCTTTCTTTTTTCTACAACAAAATAGGCTCCATAATATCCATAGGGGATTTACCCACTACAAATATTATAGAGCCTCTTTTTTTTATGTTTAGAGCCATATTATTTATCTTAAGGGAGAATCAGTTTGCTTCTATCTTTTTTGGGTAAAAGTAATTCATGTTATAAAATGATAGTCAATTAAAATTATAGTATTTTTTGTTGCTAGGCTTTTTAATAACTACTGTTGTGTAGGTATACACATTGAAATGAAAGAGTTTTTATAAATCTTACTAATTTTTAAGAAAGCAATAAAAAATCTTTTGGCACAACGTATAATATATGTGCTTATAGGATAAAAATTTCAATTCTTGAGTTTTTAAATGAGTATTATTTTACGTTATAGTATGAATTGGATTTCATATCACTTTGAAGGAAATGAATATAGATTCTTATCTATTAGTGTTTTGTTGTGTAATGTTTCTTGATTCTTTTAAACAGAACCTTTTATGACATTTGTCATATCTCCTTATGACAGAAGCTTCTAGTGGCAGTAGCTTCAAAGAATTATAATAGATGTATCAAATGGAGGAAGGAAAAATGAAACATAAAGTAATTGTCGCAATGAGTTTAGTAGCAGCAGGAGTCATGACTTATCTCATGTTTTCAGGATTAGATGAAGGAGTTTATCATTTTCCTTGGGAGCTATTTGCTGGCTTTGGGATGATGTCTTGGCTTGTCAGAGAAGGTTTGAAATTAGTCTCAGATGTGAAAAAGGAGTTTGAGGAATGAAAAAAGCAATCATCTATTTCTTTATTGGACTGTCACTAGTGGTATGGTTGGTAGAAATGTTTACAGGTTGGTTTGATCAAGCCTTCCTTCACCAATTCATCCGTGGTGCCTGGGGATTAGGATTTATGATTTTTATCGCCTTTCCGATGGGAAAGGAGTGGCTGGAAGGAGAATATCATGAACATGATTAAGGTACAAGGCTTAGATAAAAACATCAAGGGAAAGGCTGTTTTGAAGGATATTTCCTTTGAGGTAGCTGAAGGTGAATGTGTCGCTTTGATTGGGCCAAATGGTGCTGGTAAGACGACACTTTTGGACTGTTTACTTGGAGATAAACTGGTCACCAGTGGACAAATATCTATCCAAGGATTGCCAGTGACGAGCTCTAAGTTAGACTATACAAGATCCTATCTTCCTCAAGAGAATGTGATTGTTCAGAAATTAAAGGTCAAAGAGTTGATTGCTTTCTTTCAACGTATCTATCCAAACCCCTTGAGCGAGCAGGAAATCAATCAACTATTGCAGTTTGATAAACAACAAAAAGACCAGTTTGCAGAAAAATTGTCAGGTGGGCAAAAGCGTCTCTTTTCTTTTGTCTTGACCTTGATTGGGCGACCAAAGCTTGTCTTTTTAGATGAGCCAACTGCTGCCATGGATACCTCTACCCGTCAACGTTTTTGGGAAATTATTCAGGATCTAAAAGCGCAGGGAGTTACCATTCTCTATTCGTCCCATTACATCGAAGAGGTAGAGCATACAGCGGACCGAATCTTGGTCTTGAATAAGGGAGAGTTGATTCGCGATACAACACCTCTAGCCATGCGCAGTGAGGAGATTGAAAAGCACTTTATTCTTCCTCTGGCATACAAGGAAATTGTTGAGCAGTCTAACTTGGTTGAAAACTGGGTACAAAAACAAGATGCTCTGCAAGTAGTCACACTAGAGGCAAATGCTTTTTGGGAACTGTTAGTTCAAGCAGGATGTAGCATACAAGAAATCGAAGTTAATAACCGTAGTTTGCTAGATACAATCTTTGAAGAAACACAAAAGGGAGATGACTAAGATGAAACGATGGATCGCACTAAACAAGATAGAATTTCTATTGACCAAACGACAATTAGTCTATTATCTATTATCCGTAGGGATGCCGACAGCCTTCTATTTATTCTTTTCAGGCATGTACCAGGAAACACCAGGTGGACCCGCGAATTTTATGCGCGACTACCTCATCTCCATGACGGCTTTTTCCATGATGTCGACAGCTATGTTTTCATTCCCAGTTGTTTTACATACCGACAAGATCAACAACTGGCAGAAAATATTACGTCATAGCCCTGTAAATATGGTAGAATATTATCTATCAAAGATAACAAGTATGATAGCTGATTATTTGGTCTCAATTCTGGTTGTTTTCTCAGTTGGGCATTTTGTAAGAGGTGTGGATATGTCTCTTGGAAACTGGATTGGGGCTGCAATTTTACTGATAGTAGGAAGTATTGCCTTTGTAGCGCTTGGCTTGACCTTGACACTCTTGCCTTCTAGTCAGCTGATGTCTGTCGTGGGCAATCTTCTTTACTTTGGCTTGGCTGTTTTAGGCGGACTCTGGATGCCTGTCTCTTTATTTCCAGACTGGATGCAAGCAATCGGGAAGTGTCTACCAACTTATCAGTTGATGGAGTTGCTCAAGACCTTCTTAAACGAGGGTAGCATCAATCTATCAGCCACAGTTTATCTACTTGTTTTTTCAGCAGTTTTGTTTGGTTTGACCATTTACCTTCAAGGTCATAAGGAGAATGCTTAATGCTTGAAAGACTGAAAAGCATACATTATATGTTTTGGGCCAGTTTAATTTTTATGATTTTCCCCATCCTACCTGTAGTGACTGGGTGGCTTCCTGTCTGGCATTTATTGATTGATATTCTATTTGTAGTGGCGTATTTGGGTGTTTTAACAACTAAGAGCCAGCGCCTATCTTGGCTATATTGGGGCATCATGCTGGTCTATGTAGTTGGGAATACTGCCTTTGTTGCTGTAAATTATATCTGGTTTTTCTTTTTCCTATCCAATCTCTTAAGTTATCATTTCAGCGTAGGTGGTTTAAAGTCTTTACATGTCTGGACTTTTCTTCTTGCTCAAGTCCTTGTTGTGGGCCAACTGTTGATTTTTCAGAGAATCGAAGTTGAGTTTCTATTCTATCTACTTGTAATTCTTGCTTTTGTCGATTTAATGACTTTTGGCTTGGTTCGGATTCGTATTGTGGAGGATTTGAAAGAAGCTCAGGCTAAGCAAAATGCCCAGATAAATCTATTGCTTGCTGAAAATGAACGCAGTCGTATCGGTCAAGATTTGCATGATAGTCTGGGGCATACCTTTGCTATGCTTAGTGTCAAGACAGATTTAGCCTTGCAGTTATTTCAGATGGAGGCTTATCTACAGGTGGAAAAGGAATTAAGAGAAATACAGCAAATTAGCAAAGAATCAATGCGTGAAGTGCGAACCATTGTGGAAAATATTAAGTCTAGAACTTTGACATCCGAACTAGAGACTGTGAAAAAGATGTTAGAAATTGCTGGAATTGAGGTGGAAATAGCTAATCAACTAGATACAGCTAGCTTAACTCAGGAATTGGAGTCAACGGCTTCCATGATTTTGCTTGAATTAGTGACCAATATCATCAAACATGCTAAAGCGTCTAAAGTCTACTTGAAATTAGAACGGACAGAGAAAGAACTCATTCTAACAGTGAGAGATGATGGCTGTGGCTTTGCTTCTATAAAGGGGGATGACCTCCATACAGTTCGAGATCGTGTTCTTCCATTTTCGGGAGAAGTAAAGGTAATTAGTTGGAAACAACCGACAGAAGTTCAGGTTCGACTACCTTATAAGGAGAGAAACTAAGATGAAACTACTTGTTGCAGAAGATCAAAGTATGTTGCGAGATGCCATGTGCCAGTTGCTCACGCTTCAACCAGATGTAGAGTCTGTCTTACAAGCCAAGAATGGGCAAGAAGCAATCCAACTATTAGAAAAGGAGTCTGTAGATATCGCCGTTCTTGACGTAGAAATGCCTGTTAAGACAGGTCTTGAAGTCTTGGAGTGGATACGAGCAGAAAATCTAGAAACAAAGGTGGTTGTGGTGACAACTTTCAAGCGTCCTGGGTATTTTGAACGTGCGGTCAAGGCTGGAGTAGATGCTTATGTATTAAAAGAAAGAAACATTGCAGACCTCATGAAAACCTTGCATACCGTCCTCGAAGGACGCAAGGAGTATTCGCCTGAATTGATGGAAGTGGTGATGACGCACCCCAATCCATTAACGGAACAAGAAATCGCAGTTTTAAAGGGAATCGCTCAGGGCTTCTCTAATCAAGAAATTGCAGATAAACTTTATCTATCCAACGGAACAGTCCGAAACTATGTCACCAATATTCTTTCGAAACTAGATGCAGGTAATCGAACAGAGGCAGCTAATATCGCGAAAGAATCGGGTTGGTTGTGATGATATAATATTTTTTTGAACATTATGTGCTAAAATCGATGGGATGGGATTGAATGGAACAATACCAAACTTTAGGAGGGGGGATTCCTCCTTTTCTTTCTTTTAGAAGCGGGATACCAGAGCTGAAATTGGTAAATTCCCAAACTAACTTCCACTGGTTTTACTAATGCTTGATTTCATCGCTTTGTAGCCGAAAGGAATCGAAAAAAAGAGCGCACAAAATCCCCTCATCTGAAAGCGTTTCAGATTAAGTTCCGCTATGGTGGAAGTTACTTTGAGAAGTTACCATTAACAATAAAAAAGAAAAATATCTTGACAACCAAGGGAAAATTTTGTTACAATAATAGACGGTACTTTTTACTTTTGGTCTCTCAAGAGTGTACAGGGACGTGCTGACAAATGTTGCAAAAGTACACACAGATGATAGCTGTCACCAAGTGTATCATCACCAAAAATAAAAAAACACAGGAGAATGTAGATGCCTACAATTAACCAATTGGTTCGCAAACCGCGTAAATCAAAAGTAGAAAAATCTAAATCACCAGCTTTGAACGTTGGTTACAACAGTCATAAAAAGGTTCAAACAAATGTTTCTTCACCACAAAAACGTGGTGTTGCAACTCGTGTTGGAACAATGACACCTAAAAAACCTAACTCAGCCCTTCGTAAATTCGCTCGTGTACGTTTGAGCAACCTTATCGAAGTTACTGCCTACATTCCAGGTATCGGACACAACTTGCAAGAGCACAGCGTGGTGCTTCTTCGCGGTGGACGTGTAAAAGACCTTCCAGGGGTACGTTACCATATCGTCCGTGGTGCACTTGATACTGCAGGTGTTAACGATCGTAAACAAGGCCGTTCTAAATACGGTACTAAACGTCCAAAAGCATAAGGAAAGGGGATAAAGAGAAATGAGTCGTAAAAATAGAGCTCCAAAACGTGACGTATTGCCAGATCCGCTTTACAATTCACAACTAGTTACTCGTCTTATCAACCGCGTTATGCTTGATGGTAAACGTGGTACAGCTGCTTCAATCGTTTACGGTGCCTTTGAGCAAATCAAAGAAGCTACTGGTAACGATGCACTTGAAGTATTTGAAACAGCTATGGAAAACATCATGCCTGTACTTGAAGTACGTGCACGTCGTGTTGGTGGTTCTAACTACCAAGTCCCAGTTGAAGTTCGTCCAGAACGTCGTACAACACTTGGACTTCGTTGGTTGGTAACAATCGCTCGTCTTCGTGGTGAACACACAATGCAAGACCGTCTTGCAAAAGAAATCTTGGATGCTGCTAACAACACTGGTGCAGCTGTTAAGAAACGTGAAGACACTCACCGTATGGCTGAAGCTAACCGTGCATTCGCACACTTCCGTTGGTAAAATCATGATGCTAGGAACGGTAAGGATGCAAGGTGAGAATAGGAAACTGACGCAGTATTCGATGAATACAAGGAAGTTTATCTTTTTCACACAGCATCCCGTTCCAGCTCAAATGGGCTAACGAACTTTAGCCCGAGTTCAATTCAACTTGTAGATCTACAAGTCGAAACCAACAATAGCATGAAAACATTGAGAACGGGTAGGTCCTGCCTATCCGTTTTTATTAAAATCGTGTTATAATAGAATAGAAATCAAAAATAAATAGGAGAAACAAACCTCATGGCACGCGAATTTTCACTTGAAAAAACTCGTAATATCGGTATCATGGCTCACGTCGATGCTGGTAAAACAACAACTACTGAGCGTATTCTTTACTACACTGGTAAAATCCACAAAATCGGTGAAACTCACGAAGGTGCGTCACAAATGGACTGGATGGAGCAAGAGCAAGAACGTGGTATCACTATCACATCTGCTGCGACAACAGCTCAATGGAACAATCACCGTGTAAACATCATCGACACACCAGGACACGTGGACTTCACAATCGAAGTACAACGTTCTCTTCGTGTATTGGATGGTGCGGTTACCGTTCTTGACTCACAATCAGGTGTTGAGCCTCAAACTGAAACAGTTTGGCGTCAAGCAACTGAGTACGGAGTTCCACGTATCGTATTTGCCAACAAAATGGACAAAATCGGTGCTGACTTCCTTTACTCTGTAAGCACACTTCACGATCGTCTTCAAGCAAACGCACACCCAATCCAATTGCCAATCGGTTCTGAAGATGACTTCCGTGGTATCATCGACTTGATCAAGATGAAAGCTGAAATCTATACTAATGACCTTGGTACAGATATCCTTGAAGAAGAGATTCCAGCTGAATACCTTGACCAAGCTCAAGAATACCGTGAAAAATTGGTTGAAGCAGTTGCTGAAACTGACGAAGAATTGATGATGAAATACCTCGAAGGTGAAGAAATCACTAACGAAGAATTGAAAGCTGGTATCCGTAAAGCGACTATCAACGTTGAATTCTTCCCAGTATTGTGTGGTTCTGCTTTCAAAAACAAAGGTGTTCAATTGATGCTTGATGCGGTTATCGACTACCTTCCAAGCCCACTTGATATCCCAGCAATTAAAGGTATTAACCCTGATACAGACGCTGAAGAAACTCGTCCAGCATCTGACGAAGAGCCATTTGCAGCTCTTGCCTTCAAGATCATGACTGACCCATTTGTAGGTCGTTTGACATTCTTCCGTGTTTACTCAGGTGTTCTTCAATCAGGTTCATACGTATTGAACACTTCTAAAGGTAAACGTGAACGTATCGGACGTATCCTTCAAATGCACGCGAACAGCCGTCAAGAAATTGACACTGTTTACTCAGGTGATATCGCAGCTGCCGTTGGTTTGAAAGATACTACAACTGGTGACTCATTGACAGATGAAAAAGCTAAAATCATCCTTGAGTCAATCAACGTTCCAGAACCAGTTATCCAATTGATGGTTGAGCCAAAATCTAAAGCTGACCAAGACAAGATGGGTATCGCCCTTCAAAAATTGGCTGAAGAAGATCCAACATTCCGCGTTGAAACAAACGTTGAAACTGGTGAAACAGTTATCTCTGGTATGGGTGAGCTTCACCTTGACGTCCTTGTTGACCGTATGCGTCGTGAATTCAAAGTTGAAGCGAACGTAGGTGCTCCTCAAGTATCTTACCGTGAAACATTCCGCGCTTCTACTCAAGCACGTGGATTCTTCAAACGTCAATCTGGTGGTAAAGGTCAATTTGGTGATGTGTGGATTGAATTTACTCCAAACGAAGAAGGTAAAGGATTCGAATTCGAAAACGCAATCGTCGGTGGTGTGGTTCCTCGTGAATTTATCCCAGCGGTTGAAAAAGGTTTGGTAGAATCTATGGCTAACGGTGTTCTTGCAGGTTACCCAATGGTTGACGTTAAAGCTAAGCTTTACGATGGTTCATACCATGATGTCGACTCATCTGAAACTGCCTTCAAGATCGCGGCTTCACTTGCCCTTAAAGAAGCTGCTAAATCAGCACAACCAGCTATCCTTGAGCCAATGATGCTTGTAACAATCACTGTTCCAGAAGAAAACCTTGGTGATGTTATGGGTCACGTAACTGCTCGTCGTGGACGTGTAGATGGTATGGAAGCACACGGTAACAGCCAAATCGTTCGTGCTTACGTTCCACTTGCTGAAATGTTCGGTTATGCAACAGTTCTTCGTTCTGCATCTCAAGGACGTGGTACATTCATGATGGTATTTGACCACTACGAAGATGTACCTAAGTCAGTACAAGAAGAAATCATTAAGAAAAACAAAGGTGAAGACTAATTAGTCCTCCCTCTAGAAGGAAGTCACTTAGTGGCTTCCTTTTGTCTTTAGAAAATACCTCTAAATATGGTAAAATAGTAGAAGAATAATGTGAGGAAAATGAATGTCAAATAGTTTTGAAATTTTGATGAATCAACTGGGGATGCCTGCTGAAATGAGACAGGCTCCTGCTTTATCACAGGCTGATATTGAGCGAGTTGTGGTTCATAAAATTAGTAAGGTATGGGAGTTTCATTTCGTATTTTCTAATATTTTACCGATTGAAATCTTTTTAGAATTAAAGAAAGGTTTGAGCGAAGAATTTTCTAAGACAGGCAATAAAGCTGTTTTCGCAATCAAGACTCTGTCTCAAGAATTTTCAGATCAGCTCTTGCAGGCCTATTATAGAGAGTCCTTTTCTGAGGGGCCATGTGCTAGTCAAGGTTTTAAATCTCTTTATCAGAATTTGCGAGTTCGTGCCGAAGGAAATCAGCTCTTTATTGAAGGTTCCGAGGCGATTGATAAGGAACACTTTAAGAAGAATCATCTTCCTAATTTAGCTAAACAACTTGAAAAGTTTGGTTTTCCAACTTTTAACTGTCAAGTCGAGAAGAATGATATCCTGACTCAAGAGCAAGAGGAGGCCTTTCATGCTGAAAATGAGCAGATTGTTCAAGCTGCCAATGCGGAAGCGCTCCGTGCTATGGAACAACTAGAACAGATGGCGCCACCTCCAGCGGAAGAGAAACCAGCCTTTGATTTTCAAACGAAAAAAGCTGCAGCTAAACCCAAGCTAGATAAGGCAGAAATTACTCCTATGATCGAAGTGACGACTGAGGAAAATCGTCTGGTCTTTGAAGGGGTTGTGTTTGATGTGGAGCAAAAAGTGACTAGAACAGGTCGTGTTTTAATCAACTTTAAAATGACGGACTACACTTCAAGTTTTTCTATGCAAAAGTGGGTTAAGAACGAGGAAGAGGCACAAAAGTTTGATCTAATTAAGAAAAATTCTTGGCTCCGAGTTCGTGGGAATGTGGAGATGAATAACTTCACACGCGATTTGACTATGAACGTGCAGGATGTACAGGAAGTTGTTCACTATGAGCGGAAGGATTTGATGCCAGAAGGTGAGCGTCGGGTTGAGTTTCATGCTCATACTAATATGTCGACCATGGATGCTCTACCAGAGGTCGAAGAAATCGTTGCGACAGCTGCTAAGTGGGGACATAAGGCGGTTGCCATCACGGATCATGGGAATGTCCAGTCCTTCCCACACGGCTATAAGGCGGCCAAGAAAGCGGGAATCCAGCTAATCTATGGAATGGAAGCCAATATCGTGGAGGACCGTGTCCCTATCGTCTATAACGAAGTGGAGATGGACTTGTCAGAAGCGACCTACGTGGTTTTTGACGTGGAAACGACAGGACTTTCAGCTATCTATAATGATTTGATTCAGGTTGCGGCCTCTAAGATGTACAAGGGGAATGTTATTGCCGAATTTGATGAATTTATCAATCCTGGGCATCCCTTGTCAGCTTTTACTACTGAGTTGACTGGAATTACAGATGACCATGTCAAAAATGCCAAGCCACTGGAACAAGTTTTGCAAGAATTCCAAGAATTTTGTAAAGATACGGTACTAGTTGCCCACAATGCGACCTTTGACGTTGGATTTATGAATGCTAATTATGAGCGTCATGGTCTTCCTAAAATTAGCCAGCCAGTTATTGATACGCTGGAGTTTGCTAGAAACCTTTATCCTGAGTATAAACGTCATGGTCTCGGGCCTTTGACCAAGCGATTTGGTGTGGCTTTGGAACATCACCACATGGCTAACTACGATGCGGAAGCGACTGGTCGCCTGCTTTTCATCTTTATCAAAGAGGTGGCAGAAAAACATGGTGTGACCGATTTAGCTAGACTCAACATTGATTTGATTAGTCCAGACTCTTATAAAAAAGCTCGAATCAAGCATGCGACCATTTATGTCAAGAATCAAGTAGGGTTAAAAAATATCTTTAAGCTGGTTTCCTTGTCTAATACCAAGTACTTTGAAGGAGTGCCACGGATTCCAAGAACGGTTCTAGATGCTCATCGGGAAGGTTTGATTTTAGGTTCAGCTTGCTCTGAAGGTGAAGTTTTTGATGCAGTCGTTTCCCAGGGCGTGGATGCGGCGATTGAGGTGGCCAAGTATTATGACTTTATCGAGGTCATGCCCCCAGCTATCTATGCTCCCTTGATTGCCAAGGAGCAGGTCAAGGATATGGAGGAACTCCAGACCATTATCAAGAATTTGATAGAGGTTGGGGACCGTCTTGGCAAACCTGTTCTGGCTACGGGGAATGTCCACTATATCGAACCAGAAGAAGAGATTTACCGTGAAATTATCGTCCGTAGTTTGGGACAGGGGGCTATGATTAACCGAACCATCGGTCATGGAGAACATGCCCAACCGGCACCACTTCCAAAGGCTCATTTTAGAACGACTAATGAAATGTTGGATGAATTTGCCTTCTTGGGAGAGGAACTAGCTCGGAAATTGGTTATTGAAAACACCAATGCCTTGGCAGAAATCTTTGAACCCGTTGAGGTTGTTAAGGGTGACTTGTATACGCCTTTCATTGACAAGGCTGAAGAAACGGTCGCTGAATTGACCTACAAGAAAGCTTTTGAGATTTATGGAAATCCGCTGCCAGATATTGTCGATTTGCGGATTGAAAAAGAACTAACGTCTATTCTGGGGAATGGATTTGCTGTGATTTATCTGGCATCGCAGATGCTGGTGCAACGTTCCAATGAACGGGGTTATTTGGTGGGTTCTCGTGGTTCTGTCGGTTCTAGTTTCGTTGCGACCATGATTGGGATTACGGAGGTCAATCCTCTATCTCCTCACTATGTCTGTGGTCAGTGTCAGTATAGTGAGTTTATCACAGATGGTTCTTACGGTTCAGGATTTGATATGCCCAATAAGGACTGTCCAAACTGTGGTCACAAACTCAGTAAAAACGGACAGGATATTCCGTTTGAGACTTTCCTTGGTTTTGATGGGGACAAGGTTCCCGATATTGACTTGAACTTCTCGGGAGAAGACCAGCCTAGCGCCCACTTGGATGTGCGTGATATCTTTGGTGAGGAATATGCCTTCCGTGCAGGAACGGTTGGTACGGTGGCTGCCAAGACTGCCTATGGTTTTGTCAAGGGTTACGAGCGGGACTATGGCAAGTTTTATCGTGATGCAGAGGTGGAGCGCCTCGCTCAAGGTGCGGCTGGTGTCAAGAGGACGACAGGACAACACCCGGGGGGAATCGTTGTTATTCCGAACTACATGGATGTCTACGATTTTACGCCTGTCCAGTATCCAGCAGATGACGTCACGGCTGAATGGCAGACCACTCACTTTAACTTCCATGATATCGACGAGAACGTCCTCAAACTCGATGTACTGGGACATGATGATCCGACTATGATTCGGAAACTCCAAGACTTGTCTGGTATTGACCCTAATGAAATTCCTATGGATGACGAAGGCGTGATGGCCCTCTTTTCTGGGACAGATGCGCTTGGGGTAACACCTGAGCAAATTGGAACGCCGACGGGTATGCTGGGGATTCCAGAGTTTGGAACAAATTTTGTACGTGGAATGGTAGATGAGACCCATCCGACAACCTTTGCGGAGTTGCTTCAGTTGTCAGGGTTGTCCCACGGTACCGACGTTTGGCTGGGTAATGCCCAAGATTTGATTAAACAAGGGATTGCTGACCTATCAACCGTTATCGGTTGTCGGGACGACATCATGGTTTACCTCATGCATGCGGGTCTCGAGCCTAAGATGGCCTTTACCATCATGGAACGGGTACGTAAGGGCTTGTGGTTGAAGATTTCCGAAGAGGAACGAAATGGCTATATCGAAGCTATGAAGGCTAATAAGGTGCCAGAGTGGTATATCGAGTCCTGTGGGAAAATTAAGTACATGTTCCCTAAAGCCCATGCGGCAGCCTACGTTATGATGGCCTTGCGTGTAGCCTACTTTAAGGTCCATCATCCCATTTATTATTACTGTGCTTACTTCTCAATCCGTGCTAAGGCTTTTGATATCAAGACCATGGGTGCGGGCTTGGATGCCATTAAGCGCAGAATGGAAGAAATCGCTGAAAAACGGAAGAACAATGAAGCTTCTAATGTGGAAATTGATCTCTATACAACTCTTGAGATTGTCAATGAGATGTGGGAGCGTGGTTTCAAGTTTGGAAAACTCGATCTCTACCGTAGTCAGGCGACAGAGTTCCTCATCGATGGGGATACCCTCATTCCGCCATTTGTAGCAATGGATGGTCTGGGAGAGAACGTTGCCAAGCAGCTGGTACGAGCGCGTGAAGAGGGAGAATTCCTCTCTAAAACAGAATTGCGCAAACGCGGTGGACTCTCATCAACTTTGGTTGAAAAGATGGATGAAATGGGCATTCTCGGCAATATGCCAGAGGATAACCAGTTGAGTTTGTTTGATGAATTGTTTTAAAAAATTGCTTATTTTGATCAAGTGGACAAAATATGTCCACTTGATTTGTTATAATTCTCTTAAAAATAATAGAAAAGAGAGTATAATATGGTGGATCAAGAAATTTTAAATTCTCATGTGTCAATTGAAGAGGAGATTTATAATTTTGAAAAAGGCTTGAAAGATGATGGGAGTGATTGGACCGGATTCCCACAAATAGACTTAAAAGAAGATTCTCAATGTATTTACATTCGCGGTATTTCAGAGACTGACAGATGGCATTTGATTTATTATACGTTAACTAAAATAAAACCTGCTACTCCAATAGCATCACTTGTATATTATCGAGTGAGAGATAATTTGATTTTTTCTAAACATAGTCAATGGATAAAACTGCAAATGGGGTATACAGAGTATGACTTGATTTTTCTGGAGGGAGTTCAATTTTTGGGAGAAGCTGATCAAAGGGTACAGGAATACTGGATGCAGCAATTCAAAGAGAGTAAGAAAAGAAACAAACTCTTCATTGTATATTCAGACTGCTTACCCGAAGACTTAAAAAATATGCCTGAATCCGTAGTTGAGTTCTTCGAATCTGGCATAGTGGTACAGTTGAAATCATCTAAGGGCTAGTTTATTTTGCTTTAATCGTTTTGAATATAAAGTGCTAGTTAGACTATAGAAGTGATAATAATGTACTGGAAATAGTATTGTTTGAATAATATGTAGAAGGACTGCAAATGAATGATCAAGAGAGACTGCTAACGATTTTTTTACGTTTACAGTTTGGGACTCCGTTAGGAAAAAAGCAACTGGCTCAGGAATTTGAGGTTAGTGAAAAGACGATACAGAGAGATTTTTCGCTACTCCGTGATATTTTATCTAGTAACACCAGTTATAGTGGAGATTTGCTTTATAACCGTAAAACGAATAAGTATTGTTTATCTAGTAAGTCAGTTTTTAATAAAAAGGATATTCTAGTTATTTCAAAGATTTTATTGGAAAATCGAGCACTGAACAGACCAGAAATTGCTAGCTTACTAAATAATTTACTGAACTTAGTTCCTCGTGATGATCGGAAAGAAATCGAGCAGATTATTGGCAGTGAAAAGCTGAACTATGCTCCCTTAACGGATCAACAAAATAGAATAGAGAAAATTTGGAATTTATCAGAAGCTATTTTACATGAACAGGTTCTAGACATTATCTATCAAAAACCTTATTCTGAGTCTTCTAAGAGGCAGACTGTTTTGCCAGTCTCTCTTTATTATGATAGTCATTATTTCTATCTGGTTGTTTACCAGTTGAAACATGCTACTTATATTACTTTAAGAGTAGACCGTATCCAGTCATGGTCTCTTAGTGGTATAGAGAAACCCTCTATTTCTTATCGAGATAAATTTAGAGATGGTGACATTCGTAACGAGAGAGTAGATGCTTTTATAGGGAAGAAAATCAGTATTGAAATTGAGTACTTGTACGATCCGACGATTGTGATGGATCAATTTCCAAATGCAAAAATAGTTGGGAAAAATGGTGACTGGACTCATTTTAAATTTGAAAGTCAGCACACACCAGGGCTTAAACGCTGGTTGCTGGGGCAAGGAGAAGCGGTTACTGTTTTGTCTCCTCGGATTTTAGTAGAGGATATGAAGCGAACAGTTCAAGAGATGATAGATAAATATAAATGAGGATAAAATGAGTATTCAATTTACTTCTAAAAAGGTTGGTGAACTATTGAAAAAAGGGGATTTGCGAATTCCTTCTTATCAAAGACCATATAAATGGAACAGAAAACATATCCGTAATCTTTTTTATGATTTACGAGATGCTATGGGGAAAAAGGAATATCAGATTGGTTCCGTTATCTTACATAAAAATGATGGATATTTAGATATTGTCGATGGACAGCAACGGCTAATTTCAATTTCTTTGTTTCTTCATTTATTAGATGATTTAGTGAATTATAAGGGTGCTAAGCAACTGCTGAGTGCTGCTGTATTTGGGGAGCTATCTTGCTATCATGCGAGTGAAAATTATAATGAGTGGAAAAATTTAACTCAATTAGTTGGCGAAAAGGAGGCAAAAGATATTTGCAACTTTTTATTAGAGAATTGTGCTGTCTCTGTGATTACTATGCCACAGGCACGATTATCAGAGGCCTTTCAGCTATTTGATTCTCAGAATAATCGTGGAAAATCTCTAGAACCTCATGATTTGCTCAAAGCCTATCATCTTCGCAAGCAAGCTTCCGAAGATGAAAGAATTGTGGAAAAGTGGGAGCAATTTGTAGAGGATAAAGAGTTAAGTCTCAAAGAGTTGTTTGATAAACATCTTTTTCGTATGAGACGTTGGTCGCGAGGAGAGACAGGATTAACAAACAAGCGTTATGGCTCTTATCTCCGTTTTACAGAGGATTTTATTGACGATTTTAAAGGCGTTGATTTGAATCAGAACTTTCCATATCTAGAATTGTATCGTCATATTGAAAATTTTCCTATGTCAATTACTATGCCAATCATTGATGGAAGTAAATTTTTTGAGTATATTGAATCTGCTCATGAAACTATTAGAGTTCATAAAAATTTTTTAAATAAACAGTTAGGGGTCTCTAATGAGTCAGAGGAGGAAGAAAAAAATGTAGCTTACCCAGAAGGTATGTTGAACATTTACAATAGCTCAAAAGGACGCTACCTCAAGTGTCACAATATATTCTTAAATATTTGTTCACTTTTTGCAGATAGATTTGGAAAAGATGAGTTATCAAAGGAGATAGTAGAGACCTTGTTTATTTGGTCTTATTACCCACGAGTTAAGTCTAAAGCTATATATGATGCAACGGTAGGGAAATACGCCGCTGGTGGAAGTTTTAGACAAAAAGAGGCTCAAAAGCTATTTCAACTTTTATCCCATGCTGTTACTCCGAATGATTTCATGATCAAGATAGATAGAGAATTATTTGAAAATTATACTGTGAACAAGATTATAGAAGAGGAAAAAGATAAATGGTAGAAACACATATCAGCTTATCAGTTAATCGTTTGTTAAATGAAGATACCTATGCTATCCCTCTTTATCAGAGAAATTTTGC
Source organism: Streptococcus mitis (assembly GCF_009496155.1). Taxonomy (GTDB): domain Bacteria; phylum Bacillota; class Bacilli; order Lactobacillales; family Streptococcaceae; genus Streptococcus; species Streptococcus mitis_BQ. The sequence goes on along the minus strand of NZ_WIJP01000010.1, from coordinate 92,113 downwards.
TTGGACTTATGATGAAATTGAGCAGTTATTGAATGACGTAGCAGATGCTTTTCAAGAAAATAGAGACAATTATTATATTGGAACATTAGTCGTTAATAAAGAGAATGACATTTTCAAAATCATAGATGGGCAACAACGAACAACCGCTCTTAATTTGATTGCCTTAGCTTTGAAGCATGAGTTTGGTTTTGATAGATTGAAAGCTGTCAATCTTACCTTCCCAGCTAGGAAGAAATCAAATAAGAATATTCAAGATTTATTTTCCAAGAAAAAAATTTTAGAGGGTGATGAAAATGAGCTGACTAGAGGTTATGGACATGCTAAAGACGCATTGAAAAAAGTGTTAGAAGAGCGCCAATTGAATCCTCAGTCTTTCGTTAATTATCTTTTTGGAAAGGTCATCATTTTTCGGAGTATACTTCCTGAAGATTTAGATTTGAATCTTTATTTTGAACGTTTCAATTCTCGAGGAGAACAACTAGAGGCTCATGAGATTCTTAAGGCGCAAATGATGGCTAAGTTCGGTACAGATCAAGAAATGGCACAAAAATTTGCGAAAATCTGGGATGCCTGTGCAGAGTTTGATAAGCCGGCAGCAAGTCATTTTAAGATGCGACGGAAGAGAGCAGATGACTTTCAAGAACGTGAATGTATTTTTGGATGGCACTTTTCGAATTACTCATTTAAAAATATTTATGATGATATTGATTTTTATCAAGATAAAAGGAGAAAATTATCAGATATATTAGAAAAAAAGATAAATGAAGAAATTATAGAAGTAGAAAAAGATTTTGGAGATTATACTACAGTCATTGATTTTCCAACATTCTTACTCCATGTATTGGCAATTGCGGAAGGTAAGAAAACTGATGATATTCAACTAGATGATAAGAAACTCTTAGCACTATTTGATATAAAAAATAAAGATAAAACTTGGGTTATTGAATTTAGTGAATTTCTTCTTAGAATAAAACACATTTTCGATAATTACATCGTTAGAAACTCGAATATGGATTCTTCAAGTAGAAATAAGGATGAATGGTTTTTACAGAAGGGGACTTATTATGAATATCAACCAAATGGAAAATCTAAAGAGCATTACATAGTCGAAGAACGTTTTACTAATAATACGTTTTCGGATTCGGAGATTAACAAAAACATTATCCTCCTCCAATCCATGTTTGCTGTGACCTTTACTGCCAATCGTGATAGTCGTTGGTTATATGAAATCTTGCAATTCCTGTTTAACCATATTGAAGAGTTAAATCAAACAGAATTTGCTAGTCTCTTTAAGGATTTTCTTGAAAAAATGGCAGTGAGATATGCTGAGGAAAGATTGTTTACCGAAGATAAAAGTATCAAAAAATATGGTGCAATTCCTGTTTATGTTTTTAACTTTGTGGATTATGTTTTGTGGAAAAATCGTGCCGAATTAGAGAAAGAGTACAAGGATATTAATTTTGATCATTTCAAATTTGCTTATCGTCGCTCCATAGAGCATTGGTATCCTCAGAATCCAAATGGACAGGATGGAGAAAGCCAATTACCTGCGGAATTTTTACACTCCTTTGGTAATCTTTGTATCATTACCGATAGTCAGAATTCCCGGTTTGGCAACTCCTATCCAGAGGCTAAATTAGAGCAATGGGAAAGAGAAGGGATATTCCCTCGTCAGAGTTTAAAATTACAGATGATGGCAAAGATAACTTCTAAAAAAAATAGATGGGATATTTGTGAGATTCAATCTATGGAAAAAGAAGTGGAAAGATATGTACAAAATTTTTGTAATAGCTAATTAAAACAAGCTTCAGTAAGCTTGTTTTTTAAAATACCAATATATGTGATATACTAGTAAGGGAAGGATTTTGTAAAAGACAAACCAGCTCAAAAAGTTTTTGACTATCAGCTAGAACTTGCTGATCAAACAATTCTTCTATCAACAGCACTCTTGTCTGGTACTATTGCACTAGCAGGGCTACTTTCTGCTTTGAAAGAAAAATAAAAATAGAAAAGAGAAAACAACATGGTTTTACCAAATTTTAAAGAAAATCTAGAAAAATATGCGAAATTGTTGGTTGCAAATGGAATCAACGTGCAACCTGGTCACACTTTGGCTCTCTCTATCGATGTGGAGCAACGTGAGTTGGCTCACTTAATCGTCAAAGAAGCTTATGCCTTGGGTGCGCATGAGGTTATCGTTCAGTGGACAGATGATGTCATTAACCGTGAGAAATTCCTCCATGCTCCGATGGAGCGTCTGGACAATGTGCCAGAATACAAGATTGCTGAGATGAACTATCTTTTAGAGAACAAAGCTAGCCGTCTTGGGGTTCGTTCATCTGATCCAGGTGCCTTGAACGGAGTGGATGCTGACAAGCTTTCAGCTTCTGCTAAAGCTATGGGACTTGCTATGAAGCCAATGCGAATCGCAACTCAATCCAACAAGGTTAGCTGGACTGTAGCAGCCGCTGCTGGACTTGAGTGGGCTAAGAAAGTCTTTCCAAATGGTGCGAGCGACGAAGAAGCAGTCGATCTCCTTTGGGACCAAATTTTCAAAACTTGCCGTGTCTACGAAGAAGATCCTGTTAAGGCTTGGGAAGAGCATGCAGATATCCTCAAGAGCAAGGCAGATATGCTTAATAAAGAGCAATTTTCAGCCCTTCACTACACAGCGCCAGGTACAGATTTGACCCTTGGTTTGCCGAAGAACCATGTTTGGGAATCAGCTGGTGCTATCAATGCACAGGGCGAAGGATTCTTACCAAATATGCCGACAGAGGAAGTCTTCACAGCACCTGACTTCCGTCGCGCAGATGGTTATGTAACTTCTACAAAACCACTTAGCTATAACGGCAATATCATTGAAGGTATTAAGGTGACCTTTAAGGATGGACAAATCGTAGATATCACTGCTGAGAAGGGTGATCAGGTCATGAAAGACCTAGTATTTGAAAATGCGGGTGCGCGTGCCTTGGGTGAATGTGCCTTGGTACCAGATCCCAGCCCAATTTCTCAGTCAGGCATTACCTTCTTTAACACCCTTTTCGATGAGAATGCTTCAAACCACTTGGCTATCGGTGTAGCCTATGCGACTAGCGTCGTTGGTGGTGCAGAGATGAGTGAAGAGGAGCTTGAAGCTGCGGGGCTTAACCGTTCAGATGTGCACGTTGACTTTATGATTGGGTCTAGTCAAATGAATATCGATGGTATCCGTGAGGATGGGACACGTGTACCACTCTTCCGTAACGGAGATTGGGCAAATTAAGGAGACAAGATGATAGGAAGTATGTTTGTTGGTCTCCTAGTGGGATTCTTGGCAGGTGCTTTGACCAATCGTGGAGAACGAATGGGATGTTTTGGAAAAATGTTTCTCGGATGGATTGGTGCCTTTATAGGCCACTTGCTTTTTGGGACTTGGGGACCGATAATAGCAGGAACTGCCATTATTCCGGCAGTACTAGGTTCCATGATTGTCTTAGCGATTTTCTGGAGACGAGGAAGTTAAGTTCCTAAATCTGATACTCAATGAAAATCAAAGAGCAAACTAGGAAACTAGCCGCAGGTTGCTCAAAGCACTGTTTTGAGGTTGTAGATAGAACTGACGAAGTCAGCTCAAAACACTGTTTTGAGGTTGCAGATAGAACTGACGAAGTCAGCTCAAAACACTGTTTTGAGGTTGCAGATAGAACTGACGAAGTCAGTAACATATATACGGCAAGGCGATGTTGACGCGGTTTGAAGAGATTTTTGAAGAGTATGAAACGAAAAGGAGGTTGGTCATTGTACCAGCCTCCTTTTGAGTATGATATAATAGTTCTATGAGATTAGATAAATTTTTAGTTGCCTGCGCTGTGGGGAGCCGGACTGAGGTCAAAAACTTGCTCAAGGCTGGGCGCGTGACGGTAAATGGTAAAAAAGAGAAATCAGCTAAATTGCAGATTGATGAAGAAAGAGATGAGATTCGCTTTGATGGGCAAGTGTTGGAGTATGAAGAGTTTGTCTACTACATGATGAATAAGCCCCAAGGAGTTATCTCAGCGACTGAGGATCCTAAGCACAGAACCGTTCTGGACTTGTTGGATGATATTGCTCGGAGTAAGGAAGTTTTCCCAGTAGGACGCTTGGATATTGATACACATGGTCTTCTACTCTTGACCAATGATGGCCAGCTTGCCCATGCTCTTCTTTCGCCCAAGCGTCATGTGGACAAGGCTTATCAGGCACAAGTCAAGGGAATCATGACCCAAGAAGACGTGGAGACATTTGCCAAGGGTATTTCTCTCAAAGACTTTACCTGTCAGCCCGCTAGACTGGATATTCTTTCCACAGATCCAGAAAAGAATCAAAGCCAAATTCGTGTGACCATTGCAGAAGGGAAGTTTCATCAGGTGAAGCGTATGGTGGGCTACTGTGGCAAGGAAGTAGTAGACCTACAGCGTTTGACTATGGGAACTTTAGTCTTGGATGAGAACTTACAACAAGGGGAATGGCGTCGCTTGACCAAGGAGGAATTAGAGGTTCTCCTTGCAAGTATTGCTTAGTTTGGTTTATATTAGAAAAAGGTGAGGGAGAATGTCCTTGCCTTTTATGTTTTTCAGTTGCTTCCTTTGTGAAAAGAGTTATAATAGACTGTAGAATAAAAGGAGGAATCTATGAACGCGATTCAAGAATCATTTACTGATAAATTATTTGCCAACTATGAAGCAAATGTAAAATACCAAGCGATTGAAAATGCTGCTAGCCACAACGGAATTTTTGCAGCCCTAGAGCGTCGCAAGAGCCATGTAGACAATACGCCTGTTTTCTCATTGGATTTGACTAAGGACAAGGTAACCAACCAGAAGGCTTCTGGTCGTTGCTGGATGTTCGCAGCCCTCAACACCTTCCGTCACAAACTCATTTCACAATATAAATTGGAAAACTTTGAGTTGTCACAAGCCCACACTTTCTTCTGGGACAAGTATGAGAAATCAAACTGGTTCTTGGAGCAAGTCATTGTGACTGCAGACCAAGACTTGACGAGCCGTAAGGTTAAATTCCTACTCCAAACACCACAACAAGACGGTGGTCAATGGGATATGGTCGTTGCCCTCTTTGAGAAATACGGTGTTGTTCCCAAGTCAGTCTATCCTGAATCTGTTTCATCAAGCAGCAGTCGTGAGCTAAATGCTATTCTCAACAAATTGCTTCGTCAAGATGCTCAAATCTTGCGTGACTTGCTTGCTTCTGGTGCAGACCAAGCGACTGTTCAAGCTAAGAAAGAAGACCTCTTGCAAGAAATCTTTAACTTCCTTGCTATGTCACTAGGGCTTCCACCACGTAAATTTGACTTTGCTTATCGCGATAAAGACAACAACTACCAAAGTGAAAAGGACACTACACCACAAGAGTTTTACAAGAAATATGTCAATCTTCCTCTAGAAGACTACGTTTCTGTTATCAATGCTCCAACTGCTGATAAACCTTATGGCCAATCTTATACAGTTGAGATGTTGGGGAATGTTATTGGTAGCCGTGCAGTTCGTTACATCAACGTGCCGATGGAACGCTTGAAAGAATTGGCAATTGCTCAAATGCAAGTAGGTGAGACTGTTTGGTTTGGTTCAGATGTCGGTCAGCTCAGCAACCGTAAAGCTGGAATTCTTGCGACAGATGTTTATGACTTCGAATCAAGCATGGATATTCAATTCACTCAAGACAAGGCTGGACGTTTGGACTACAGCGAAAGCTTGATGACCCACGCTATGGTCTTGACAGGTGTTGATTTGGATGAAAATGGCAAGTCAACCAAGTGGAAGGTTGAAAACTCATGGGGAGACAAGGTTGGTACAGATGGTTACTTTGTTGCCTCAGACGCTTGGATGGATGAATACACTTACCAGATTGTTGTTCGCAAAGAATTGCTGACAGCAGAAGAACAAGCTGCCTATGAAGCAGATCCAATTGTGCTTGCACCTTGGGATCCAATGGGAGCCTTAGCAAAATAAAAACATAGAAAAAAGGAATCAGATTTTAGAATCTGGTTCCTTTTGAGTTTCTTGATTACATGATACCGAAGAAACGAGCTGCGATACCTACTGCAAAGAGTGCAAGAATGATTGAGATTGGTGATACTTTTTTCTTAAGCAACCACATGCAAAGGAAAGTAAGGAGAAGTCCCATCAATCCTGGAATCAATGAGTTCAACTGTCCTTGAAGGGTTTGTGGTTGAATCTTATCTAGGCTCAATCCACCAAGTGCTTGACCAAGGATACCTTTCAATTCAGCACCTGATACAGCTCCTTCTGGGAAGTTGATGTAGGCACCTTCAGCCAGTTGTTTACCTGGAAGGTTAACAGTGAAGTTAATCGATACCCAACGTTGCACAAGAACGGCAAGGATGAACATACCAAGGATAGAAGCACCTTTAGTGATGTCTTTCAAGATACCACCAGACATGTCTTTAGTGATTTCAGATCCAGCTTTGTAACCAAACTCTTGTGTGTACCATAGGAAGGCCATACGGATAGCATTCCATCCGAAGAAGAAGAGAAGTGGCCCAACCAAGTTACCAGATGCAGCAAGTGATGCACCAAGGGCTCCAAGGATAGGACGAACTGTGAACCAGAATACTGGGTCACCGATACCAGCAAGAGGTCCCATCATACCGATTTTAACCCCTTGGATAGCAGCGTCGTCGATTTCAACACCGTTAGCACGTTCTTCTTCAAGTGCAAGAGTAACCCCCATGATTGGAGCAGCTACGTATGGGTGAGTGTTGAAGAACTCAAGGTGACGCTCAAGAGCAGCAGCTTGGTCTTCTTTAGTAGTGTACAATTTTTTGATAGCTGGGATTAATGAATAAGTCCAACCCAAGTTTTGCATACGCTCGTAGTTCCAAGAACCTTGAAGGAATTGTGAACGCCACCAAACTTTTTTACGATCTGATTTTGATAATTGAAGTTTTTCAGTCATGATTGTTCCCCTTTCTAGTAGTCTTCTAGGATATCCCCGATTGGGTCGTTAGAAGTCGCAGCTCCTCCGCCACCGTTACCACCTTGTTTTGAAAGGTTAAGGTAGATGAAGGCAAGGGCAACACCGATTACACCAAGGGCAATCAAAGTCAATTGAGAAATGGCAGCAAAAGCAAAACCGAGTGCGAAGAATGGCCATACTTCACGAGTTGCCATCATGTTGATAACCATAGCGTAACCAACGGCAACGACCATAGCACCACCGACAGCCATACCACCATTCAACCAGTCTGGCATCAATTTAAGAGCGTCTTGAACGGCAGAAGCAGGGATAGCGATAAGGAAGGCAGCAGGGATAGCAATACGAAGACCTTGAAGAAGAAGTGCGATAAAGTGAGCACGTTCAACAGCCGCAATATTTCCTTCTTTTGCAGCAGCATCTGCAGTATGAACCAAACCAACTGAGATTGTACGAACAATCATAGTCAAGAAAAGTCCAGCTACGGCAAGAGGGATAGCTGTTGCTGTTGCAACGGCGATACCTTCAGTAGTAAAGTTACCACCTTTGATCAAGATGATTGCTGCGGCAACAGATGCAAGAGCAGCGTCAGGAGCTACGGCAGCTCCGATGTTTGCCCAACCAAGGGCGATCATTTGAAGTGATCCACCAAGCATAACACCTGCTTCGAGGTTACCAGTTGCAAGTCCGATAAGGGTACAAGCGACGATTGGTTGATGGAATTGGAATTGGTCGAGGATACCTTCAAGACCTGCAAGGAAGGCAACAACTACAACCAAGACAGCAGAAATAATTGAAATATCTGACATGGTTTTATTCCTTTTCTATTTAATGATAATAAAGTGAAAAATTTTCTTAGAATTCTTCGATAGTTATTGATGTCTATTATTGAACGTTGGCTTTGTTAATCAAGTCAAACAAATCTTTTTTAGTGTCGTTTGGTACTTTACGTACGTCAAATTCAACACCAAGGTCACGCATTTTTTCAAATGTAGCAACGTCTTCTTTGTCCATAGACAAAACGTTGTTGACCATTGTTTTACCTGTTGAGTGAGCCATTGATCCTACGTTAAGGGTCTTGATTGGCACGCCACCTTCGATTGCACGAAGGGCATCTTGAGGTGTTTCAAACAAGATAAGGGCATGTGTTTCTCCAAAGCGTGGGTCTTTTGAAACCTCGATTAATTTTTGAATTGGAATCACATTGGCTCTGACATTATTCGGAGCCGCTTGTTTAATCAATTCTTTACGAAGATCGTCGTTGGCAACGTTATCTGAAGCAACGATGATACGGTCTGCTTTTGAATCTGGAGTCCAAGCAGTTGCAACCTGACCGTGAAGTAGACGAGTGTCTAGACGGGCAAGATTGATTTTCAGTTTACCGTCACCGATAACAGTTCCTTCTGGGATAGCAGCTTGGGCAACTGGAGCAGCTGCAGCACTTGCAACTTCTTCAACTGGATTTAACTCTTCTGGAAGAGCTTTGATGCCATCTTTGGCTTCTTTGATAATATTCGCAGCGACTTTTTCCACACCTGCTGTAGCGTCCATGAGGCGCTCTGTATAGGCTTGGATTAACATCGGTAAGTTAAGTCCTGTGATGATGGCAAACTTACGATCAGGATTTTCTCCCATCACGCGGCTAGCTTGGTTGAATGGAGAACCACTCCAAAGGTCAGCCAAAACTAGCACCTCATCTTCTGCGTCAAATGCAGCCACAGCGTTGTTAAATTTAGCATATAGGTCATCTGGACCTTCATTTGGCATAAAGGTTACAACTTGAACCTTTTCTTGTTCACCAAAAATCATAGATCCTGACTGATGAATACCTGCAGCGAATTCACCGTGGCTCGCAATAATGATTCCGATACTCATTATTGTCATTCCTCCTTATAAAATGTTGTGCCCATTGTTTCAGAAAACTTTAAGACTAAAATAGTATAAACCGTTTTCATAAAAAAATCAACTATTTGATATAGAATTTTTTTTAAAAACAAAATACATATATTTTGAAATATTGATATATAAATGTTTTTGAGGAGAGAATATTTTTTATTTTAAAAATTTAATATAAAAAAGTTGGAAGAGGCATCCAACTTTTTTATATAGGTTTCCATTGAATTAGTTTGTGAAATCAAGTACCATACGTCCTTGAATTTGACCTTTTTCCATTTCGTCGAAAACGGCTATCGCATCTTCTACTGGACGTTTTTGGACAACTGGTACTACCAAGCCTTCTGCTCCGAATTGGAAGGCTTCTTCCAAGTCTTTACGAGTTCCTACAAGAGAACCGATAACTTGGATTCCATCTAGAACGGTTTTAACGATGCTGAGTTCCATCATTTCAGAAGGAAGACCGACAGCGACGACACGACCACCCGCACGAACGGAGTCAACAGCCTGATTGAAGGCAACTTTAGACACAGCAGTTACGACAGCTGAATGAGCTCCGCCATCTGTTTTTTCTTTAATAAGTCCTGGTACATCTTCAACTTCTAGACCGTTAATCACAATGTCAGCACCTACTTCTTTTGCAAGGGCAAGTTTATCGTTGTTGATATCAACTGCGACAACATGAGCGTTGAAAACTTTTTTAGCATATTGAACTGCGAGGTTACCAAGTCCACCAGCACCGTAAAGAACAACCCACTGACCTGGTTCAACTTTGGCTTCTTTAATCGCTTTATAGGTTGTTACACCAGCACATGTGATAGAAGAAGCTTGGGCTGGATCAAGTCCGTCAGGAACTTTGACAGCATAGTCTGCAGTTACAATACATTGTTCAGCCATACCTCCGTCTACTGAGTAGCCGGCATTTTTTACTGTACGGCAAAGAGTTTCACGGCCAGTTGTACAGTATTCGCAAGTACCGCATCCTTCAAAGAACCAAGCAACGCTGACACGGTCGCCGACTTTAAGACTTTTTACATCTGGGGCAATCTCTTTGACGATACCAACACCTTCGTGTCCTAGGACACGTCCTGGTACTTGACCAAAGTCACCATGGGCAACGTGGAGGTCAGTGTGGCAAACACCACAGTATTCAATTTCTACAAGTGCTTCCCCAGTTTCAAGTGGACGGAGTACTTTTTCTTCAATAGCAACACCAGTGCTTTCTGGATTTACAACAACAGCTTTCATAGCTATCCTCCTTGATATTGGCCGAGAACAGGGACAACAGGACTGGATTGATTTTGTGTCAACAGAGTCGAGTGTGACGAGCTCTCTTGTATTTATATGCGAAGTATATCACAAAAGAAAGCCTTTTCCAAGGTTTTGGGGGTAAAAAATAGAACAATCGATTAACTGGTTGATGAGACTGTGAAAAGAACACAAAGACCAGCTTGCAAGCTAGTCATACTCTTCGAAAATCTCTTCAAACCACGTCAGCTTCGCCTTGCCGTATATATATGTTACTGACTTCGTCAGTTTCATCTACAACCTCAAAGCAGTGCTTTGAGCAACCTACGGCTAGCTTCTTAGTTTGCTCTTTGATTTTCATTGAGTATCAGTATAAGTTATAAGAACAAATCTTGCAGGGTTTTGGCAACCCCATCTTGGTCATTGGTTAGGGAAATTTGCTCATCTGCATAAGGGAGTAGCTCTGGGTTGGCATTTTTCATGGCATAGCCCTTCCCAGCAAAAGCGAGCATTTCGGTATCATTGTGTTCATCTCCAAAGGCAATCAAGTCCTTTTTATCACGGTTCATTACCTTGAGCAAGTAGTCCAAAGCAAAGGCCTTGTTGACACCTTTTGGGGTACACTCAAGGATATTGAGCGGACCTCCCCAGGTATTGATAGACAGTTGATGCTGGTAGAAGGCGTTCATTTCTTTTGCCAGGGCATACTTGTCACCAGCTCTGGTCTGCAGCAGAATACAGTTAGGGTCCTTGGTCACCAATTCAGGATTGAATTGATCTTCAGGCTGGAAAGCTTCTACACCAAATAGTTTGGGATTGGCAATTTCTTCATTAGGATTTGTAATGTAGAATTTTTTACGATATTCTCCAGCGATAAAATCAGCTTGAATGTCCTCAGAACGTCGAACCATATCTAAAAGATATTTTTTGTCTACGGTCAAACACTTTTCAAAGTCCCAAATTTGGTCTGGCAAATGAGTGAGAGAGCCGTTGAAATTAATCATAGGAGTGTCTAAGCCTAGTTCACGGTAGAAATCTTTTGACATGCGGTAAGGGCGACCTGTCGTAATAATAACCTGATGTCCTTTTTCAGCAACTTTTTTAATGATTTCTTTGGTAAAGTCAGAAATCTGACTGTCTGAGTTGAGCAGGGTTCCATCCAGGTCAACTGCAATAATTTTTTTCGTCATATAAACCTTTCTAGTGTCTTTCCAGATAAGATGTCTTCTATTATAACAAAAAGTAGGTAGAAAAGCAGATTCCAAACAAAAAATGAAATTGCATCAATTTCTTAAATAAATCAAACAAAGATATTGAAAAAGTGAATGATAAATGATATAATTCTATTATTGTTCGTAAAAATTAAAAGGAGATTGATAATGGACAAATTATTTAAACTAAAAGAGAACGGTACAGACGTTCGTACGGAGGTTCTCGCTGGTTTAACAACTTTCTTTGCAATGAGCTATATTCTCTTTGTAAACCCACAAATTCTTTCGCAAACAGGAATGCCTGCTCAGGGTGTGTTTCTCGCTACGATTATTGGTGCAGTAGCTGGTACCTTGATGATGGCCTTCTACGCTAACTTACCTTATGCCCAAGCACCAGGTATGGGTCTTAATGCCTTTTTTACCTTCACAGTCGTATTTGGACTTGGTTATTCTTGGCAAGAAGCTCTAGCTATGGTCTTCATCTGTGGGATTATCTCATTGATTATTACCTTGACAAATGTTCGTAAAATGATCATTGAATCGATTCCGAATGCCCTTCGCTCAGCTATTTCAGCTGGTATCGGTGTTTTCCTTGCCTACGTGGGAATTAAGAATGCTGGACTTTTGAAATTTACGATTGATCCAGGCAACTATATTGTTGTGGGAGAAGGGGCTGACAAGGCTCAAGCAACGATTGCAGCAAACTCTTCAGCAGTTCCAGGATTGGTCAGCTTTAATAATCCAGCTGTTTTGGTGGCTCTTGCAGGACTTGCCATTACTATCTTCTTTGTTATCAAAGGAATTAAAGGGGGAATTATTCTCTCTATCTTGACAACAACTGTTCTTGCTATTGCAGTTGGTTTGGTAGATTTGTCTAGTATCGATTTTGCTAACAACCATGTTGGTGCAGCCTTTGAAGACTTGAAGACAGTCTTTGGTGCAGCTCTTGGTTCAGAAGGTTTGGGAGCTTTGATTTCAGATACAGCTCGCTTACCTGAAACTCTTATGGCTATTCTTGCCTTTTCGTTGACAGATATTTTTGATACAATTGGTACTTTGATCGGTACTGGTGAAAAAGTTGGTATCGTAGCTACAAATGGTGAAAATCACCAATCAGCTAAGTTGGACAAGGCTCTTTACTCTGATTTGATTGGTACTTCAATTGGTGCCATCGCAGGTACTTCAAACGTAACGACTTATGTTGAGTCTGCTGCTGGTATTGGTGCAGGTGGACGTACTGGTTTGACAGCCTTGGTTGTGGCAATCTGTTTTGCGATTTCAAGCTTCTTTAGCCCACTTCTAGCTATTGTACCAACAGCTGCTACAGCTCCAATCTTAATTATTGTTGGGATTATGATGTTGGCTAGCTTGAAAAATATTCATTGGGATGATATGTCTGAAGCGGTTCCTGCTTTCTTCACATCTATCTTTATGGGATTCAGCTACTCTATCACTCAAGGGATTGCAGTTGGTTTCTTGACTTACACTTTGACTAAGATTGTCAAAGGTCAAGCTAAAGATGTTCATGTCATGATTTGGATTTTGGATGCCTTGTTTATCCTTAACTATATCAGCATGGCCTTATAATAGGATGACCCAGGGGGATTTTCCCCCTTTTTTAATACAAAGGAGATAGGTGATGAAAGAGAAAAGTATCTGGAAAGAATTATTGAATCGTGCAGGTTGGCTGTTAATCTTTCTGCTAGCGACAATTTTATATCAGATTCCTATAGGGGTTACTGCTATTTTAACTTTAAATGCAGTACCATTGTTACAGTCAGGGCTGATAGTTGCTGGTATTTCGATTGTGGTTTTGGTACTATTTATTTTTGGAGCTCGTAAAACACAGTTAGCAAGTTTTAATTTTTCTTTTTTTAGAGCTAAAGATTTGGCACGTTTGGGCTTGAGTTATTTAGTCATTATCTGTTCAAATATACTTGGTTCTATCTTGTTACAACTGTCAAATGAGACGACAACAGCTAACCAGTCTCAGATTAACGACATGGTTCAGAATAGTTCTCTGATTTCCAGTTTCTTCTTGCTAGCCGTACTTGCTCCGATTTGTGAGGAAATCTTGTGTCGGGGAATTGTCCCTAAAAAGATTTTCCGAGGAAAAGAGAACTTGGGATTTGTAGTCGGGACGATTGTGTTTGCTTTATTGCATCAACCAAGTAATTTACCTTCTTTATTGATTTATGGAGGTATGTCGATCGTTCTGTCTTGGACAGCTTACAAGACCCAACGTTTGGAAATGTCTATCTTGCTTCACATGATTGTGAATGGGGTTGCTTTCTGTTTGTTGGCTCTTGTGGTGATCATGAGTCGGACATTAGGGATTTCTGTTTAAGATTTTTGACAATTGCTTACTTGTTTCTACTGGGAAAAAGATGAATGCAATCGTGTCCATCTTTTTCTTTTTATGGTAAAATAGAGAAATAATATGATGAAAAGCCTTGAGGGAGTGACCGATATGTCAAGTAAAGCCAATCATGCAAAGACAGCTATTTGCGGAATTATCAATGTAACCCCAGACTCCTTTTCGGACGGTGGTCAATTTTTTGCTCTTGAGCAGGCACTCCAGCAGGCTCGTAAATTGATAGCAGAAGGGGCTAGCATGCTAGATATCGGCGGAGAATCGACTCGGCCTCGGCCGGGAAGTAGCTATGTTGAGATAGAAGAGGAAATCCAGCGTGTTGTTCCAGTGATTAAAGCGATTCGCAAGGAAAGTGATGTCCTCATCTCTATTGATACTTGGAAGAGTCAAGTAGCAGAAGCTGCTTTGGCTGCTGGTGCTAATCTAGTCAATGATATCACTGGTCTCATGGGTGATGAAAAAATGGCTCATGTGGTTGCTAAGGCTGGAGCGAAAGTAGTCATTATGTTTAATCCAGTTATGGCACGACCTCAGCACCCTAGCTCGCTCATCTTCCCTCATTTTGGTTTTGGTCAAGCTTTTACAGTGGAAGAGTTAGCGGACTTTGAAAAAATGACAATCGAAGAGTTACTGGAGGCTTTTTTTGAACGAGCACTAGCGAGAGCAGAGGAAGCTGGGATTGCTCAAGAAAACATCCTGCTGGATTCAGGAATTGGCTTTGGTCTGACCAAGAAAGAAAATCTGCTTCTTTTACGGGACTTGGGTAAACTACATCAGAAAGGCTATCCAATCTTTCTTGGAGTTTCGCGCAAGCGGTTTGTCATCAATATCCTTGAAGAAAGTGGTTTTGAAGTCAATCCTGAGACAGAGCTTGGTTTCCGCAATCGAGATACGGCTTCGGCTCATGTAACTAGTATCGCTGCGAGGCAGGGTGTAGACGTGGTGCGCGTGCATGATGTAGCTAGTCACAGGATGGCAGTTGAAATTGCCTCCGCCATTCGTCTGGCTGATGAAGCGGAAAATTTAGATTTAAAACAATATAAATAAGATGAAAGAAATCGAAAACAATCAGTGGATTGCTAGCTATCGGACGGATCAACCGCATTTTGGCTTGGAACGAATGGTGGAAGTGTTAGCTTTGCGTGGCAATCCCCATCTCAAACTCAAGGTTATCCATATCGGAGGAACCAATGGCAAGGGCTCGACCATTGCTTTTTTGAAAAATATGCTGGAAAAGCTAGGCCTGAGAGTTGGTGTGTTCAGCTCGCCCTATCTCATTCACTACACTGACCAGATTAGCATCAATGGGGAATCGATCTCAGAAGCGAGGCTAGAAGTCCTCATGGCAGACTATCAGTTTTTGCTAGAGGGAGAAGCGGCCGCCAATTTACAGGGCACAACTGAGTTTGAGATTATTACAGCCATAGCCTATGATTACTTTGCAGCAGAGCAAGTAGATGTGGCTATCATGGAAGTCGGCATGGGTGGGCTTTTAGATAGTACCAATGTCTGCCAGCCAATTTTAACAGGCATCACGACCATTGGACTGGATCATGTAGCCCTTCTTGGTGACACCTTAGAAGCCATAGCTGAGCAGAAAGCTGGTATTATCAAACAAGGAGTTCCCTTGGTGACAGGTTGCATTTCTCTAGAAGCTTTGGCTGTGATTGACCACATTGCGGCAGGGAAAGATGCGCCGAGACTTGCCTACGGGGCAGATTATCAGGTTCGTCATCAAGAAAGTGTGGTGACAGGGGAAGTCTTTGATTATACTAGCTCTCTCAGACAAGGTCACTTCCAGACTGGCCTACTTGGTTTGCACCAGATAGAGAATGCTGGGATGGCCATAGCTTTACTTGATACTTTTTATCAAGAAGATGGTCGAGAACTAGTAAGTAATGACTTGCTTGCTCAGACCTTGGAAGAAACAAGTTGGCCGGGGCGCTTGGAAGTTGTGTCTAGAGACCCCTTGATGATTTTGGATGGGGCCCACAATCCTCATGCCATCAAGGCTTTAGTAGCAACCTTGCAAGAACGCTTTGCGGATTATCATAAGGAAATCCTCTTTACTTGTATCAAAACCAAGGCCTTGGAGGATATGTTGAACTTGCTGGGGGCCATGCCAGATATTGAGCTTACTCTGACACATTTTGACGATAGTCGGGCGACTGATGAAAGTGTGCTGAAAGAGGCAGCTAAGTCTAGAAATCTCAGCTACCAAGATTGGCAGGATTTTCTAGAGCAGAAATTAACAGATAAAAAAGAAGAGAGAAAAACAGTTAGGATTGTCACAGGTTCCTTGTATTTCTTGAGCCAAGTGAGAGCCTATCTGATGGAGAGGAAAAACGAGAATGGATACACAAAAGATTGAAGCAGCTGTAAAAATGATTATCGAGGCTGTCGGAGAGGACGCTAATCGCGAGGGCTTGCAGGAAACACCTGCTCGTGTGGCCCGTATGTACCAAGAGATTTTTTCAGGTCTTGGTCAAACAGCGGAGGAACATTTGTCAAAATCCTTTGAGATTATTGATGATAACATGGTGGTAGAAAAGGATATTTTTTTCCATACCATGTGTGAGCACCACTTCTTACCATTTTATGGTAAAGCGCACATTGCCTACATTCCAGATGGTCGTGTGGCAGGTTTATCTAAGTTAGCCCGTACGGTTGAAGTTTATTCTAAAAAGCCGCAAATTCAAGAACGTTTGAATATCGAAGTGGCCGATGCCTTGATGGAGTATCTAGGTGCTAAAGGAGCCTTTGTTGTTATTGAGGCGGAACATATGTGTATGAGCATGCGTGGTGTAAGAAAACCTGGCACTGCAACCTTGACGACAGTAGCTCGTGGTCTATTTGAAACAGATAAGGATCTTCGAGATCAGGCTTATCGTTTAATGGGACTATAAAAAAGAATCCGCTTTGGGCGGATTTTTCTAGAAAGGAATCATTATGGATCAACTGCAGATTAAGGATTTGGAAATTTTTGCCTATCATGGTCTCTTTCCTAGTGAGAAGGAATTGGGGCAAAAGTTTGTCGTTTCAGCTATCCTATCCTATGATATGACCAAGGCGGCTACAGACTTGGATTTAACGGATTCTGTCCATTATGGAGAACTATGTCAGCAGTGGACGACTTGGTTTCAGGAAACGAGTGAAGATTTGATTGAAACGGTAGCTTATAAACTGGTGGAACGTACTTTTGATGCTTATCCTCTTGTCCAAGAAATTCAGCTGGAACTGAAAAAACCTTGGGCGCCAGTGCATTTGTCGCTAGATACTTGCTCGGTAACAATTCATCGCCGCAAGCAACGAGCCTTTATCGCCCTAGGAAGCAATATGGGAGATAAACAAGCAAACTTGAAACAAGCCATTGAGAAAATGCGAGCTCGAGGTATCCATATTCTCAAAGAGTCCAGTGTCTTGACGACGGAGCCTTGGGGTGGTGTGGAGCAAGATAGCTTTGCTAATCAAGTGGTTGAGGTTGAAACCTGGTTGCCAGCCCCAGTTCTATTAGAGACCTTGTTAGCCATTGAGTCAGAGATGGGACGGGTGAGAGAAGTACATTGGGGACCTCGTTTGATTGATTTGGACTTGCTCTTTGTGGAGGACCAGGTCATTTATACAGATGACCTTATCTTGCCTCATCCTTACATAGCGGAACGTCTTTTTGTCCTTGAGTCCTTACAGGAAATTGCACCTCATTTTATCCATCCTACATTAAAGCAACCTATCCGTAACTTGTATAATGCTTTGAAAAAATAGAAAAACTCTAGTTTTCAGTCACTTGCAACTGAAGGCTAGAGTTTTTAAAATAGTTCATTTTCTTCTGGGAGGAGGATAGTTTCTCTACCGTCCATATCTAAAACCAGTACTTTCGGGGGATACAGAGGGTCGAAAGGATGGTTAAAGTCAAAATCAATAGCTGTAGGGAGGTGTTGACTTGAAAAATGGAAGGTAATTTTTCCTTGGTTATTAAGCAATTGAAACTCGAGTTCTTCTTCCAATTCAAAGACATTTTTTAAGAAATGGTCGATGATATACCAAAAAGAGTCAATGACATCATCAGGCAAGTTGGTAACAATACCAAAACTAGCAGACCGCATCTGGGTATTAGTAAAAGCCATATTTCTGCCCCCTTTCTTTTCCCTTATCATACAGCAAATAGGATTAAAAATCAAGAAAAGGTAATTTTTTTCTTCATAAACATAGTTTTCTATGAAATTTTTTTCAAATATTCTTCAAAAAATGCTTGAAAGTGTTTACAAATAGTGATAAAATGGAATAAGTAGAATCATGAAAACGAAATTTTCATACCGTCTCTTTTTTGGAGTCTCGTGAGGTATGATATAGAAAGGAAATGGAATGAATACAGACGATACAGTAACGATTTATGATGTCGCCCGTGAAGCAGGAGTTTCAATGGCGACAGTTAGCCGTGTAGTCAATGGCAATAAGAATGTAAAAGAGAATACTAGAAAAAAAGTGCTTGAGGTGATTGACCGTTTGGATTATCGTCCAAATGCAGTGGCACGTGGCCTTGCAAGTAAAAAGACAACCACTGTCGGTGTCGTGATTCCAAATATTACCAATGGCTATTTCTCAACGCTTGCTAAAGGGATTGATGATATCGCTGAAATGTACAAGTATAACATCGTCCTTGCCAATAGTGATGAGGATGATGACAAGGAAGTTTCAGTGGTTAATACCCTGTTTTCTAAGCAAGTGGATGGTATCATCTTTATGGGGTACCACTTGACTGAAAAAATTCGTTCAGAGTTTTCTCGCTCTCGGACACCAGTTGTTCTTGCAGGGACAGTGGATGTAGAACATCAGCTTCCAAGTGTCAATATTGACTACAAACAAGCTACGATTGATGCAGTGAGCTACCTTGCTAAAGAAAATGAGCGCATTGCTTTTGTCAGCGGTCCATTAGTGGATGACATCAATGGTAAGGTTCGTTTGATTGGCTACAAGGAAGCCTTGAAAAAAGCAGGTATTTCTTATAGCGAAGGATTGGTATTTGAGTCTAAATATACTTATGAAGATGGCTATGCCTTGGCAGAACGCTTGATTTCATCAAATGCAACTGCAGCAGTTGTAACAGGTGATGAATTGGCAGCAGGTGTCTTGAACGGCCTAGCTGATAAGGGTGTGTCAGTACCAGAAGAATTTGAAATCATTACTAGTGATGATTCGCAAGTCTCACGCTTTACCCGTCCAAACTTGACAACTATCGCCCAACCTCTTTATGACCTTGGTGCTATTAGCATGCGTATGTTGACTAAGATTATGCACAAGGAAGAGTTGGAAGAACGTGAAGTTCTCTTACCTCATGGTTTGACAGAACGTCGTTCAACACGAAAACGGAAATAGAAAAAATCAGGGAATCGTGAAGATTTCCTGATTTTTTTAGAGAAGGGAATTATACTCAATAAAAATCAAAGTGCAAACTAGGAAGTTAGCTACAGGTTGCTCAAAACACTGTTTTGAGGTTGTAGATGGAAGCTGACGTGGTTTGAAGAGATTTTCGAAGAGTATTAGCCTTCCATATAGTCTTTTAAGGCTTGCCCTTTTAGTCCGGCATTGAGGGCAATGAGGAGTTTTAGGCGGGCTTTTTGGGCGTTTAGTTCTTTAACAAAGAAAACACCAGATTTTCTCAACTGCACGCCTCCACCTTGGTAGGCATAAACAGGTTCTGCGATACCGTTAAAGCATCGTGAAACCAGAGCGACTGGGATTCCTTTTTGCAGAAGGCTTTCTAATTTTTGAGCCGTTTCTTTGGGAACATTACCAGCCCCGAAGGCTTGGATAATCAAACCGTCCAATTGTTCCAAATCCAGCATATCAATCAGCTCATCTGTCATACCAGCATAAGCCGAGATGATAGGGACCAAGCCTTGTATGTGATCAAGGTCAAAGCGAACACGAGGTTCAGCAGTTTTAAAGTAGAGGATTTCTCGCTTCATAATCAGACCAAGTGGCCCGTGTGTTGGAGTCTGGAAGGTGCCGACATTGGTTGTATGTGTTTTAGTAACATACTTGGCAGCATGGATTTCATCGTTCATAACAACCAAAACCCCTTTGTCCGCAGCTCTGTCATCGCTAGCCACTCGTAAAGCACTCAGATAATTATAAACGCCATCACTGCCGAGTTCGTTGGAGCTACGCATGGCCCCTGTCAGAACGATAGGCATATGGGGAACTTCCATGGTATCAAGGAAATAAGCTGTTTCCTCTAGAGTATCGGTCCCGTGTGTGATCACCACTCCATCGTAGTTATCTGCTTCCTCTTTAATTTTTTGGTAGAGGGCCAGCATATGCTTGGGTTTGATATGGGGGCTTGGTAGGTTAAAAAAGTCCAAGGCGTGGACTTGGATTCCGTCGAGGGGATTGGACACATGGTTCATGGGATTATCTGAACTCGTCACAACAGCGCCAGAAGCATCGGCCTGCATGGAAATAGTCCCACCTGTATGTAAAACAAGGATTTTCTTAGGCATGATTTACTCACTCTTTCTGAAATGTGGTATAATCATTGTATCACAAAAGGGGAGATTGGGATAGGATGGAAGTCAAAGCTGTTTTTTTTGATATCGATGGAACCTTGGTCAACGATCGCAAGAGTGTTTTGAAATCCACTAAGGACGCGATTAAAATTGTCAAAGAACAAGGGGTGCTTGTCGGCGTAGCGACAGGTCGAGGACCTTTTTTTGTTAAGGAATTGATGGACGATTTGGATCTGGATTTTGCGGTAACCTATAATGGACAGTATATCTTTACTAAAGACAAAGTCTTGTTCACGAGCCCTATTTCCAAGTTACACTTGCGCCAGCTCATTACGTATGCTAAAAAAGAGGGCAAGGAGATTGCCCTAGGGACCAAGGATGCCATGCTGGGTTCTAAAATCATGTCTTTTGGTCTGGGTTCTTTTTCCCAACGAATCAGTCGCTTCGTTCCCTCTGTTTTAACTCGGACAGTGAGTCATTCCTTTAATCGCATGGTCAGTAAGGTTGTTCCCCAAAAGGAAGAAGACCTACTTCACCTGATGAATCAGCCTATTTATCAAGTCTTGATGCTGATGACGCCAGAGGAATCTGAGAAGGCAGCAGCTGATTTTGAAGACTTGAAATTGACACGTAGCAATCCTTTTGCTGCGGATGTCATTAATCAAGGAAATTCTAAATTGGAAGGTATTCGCCGAGTTGGGAAAGAATATGGTTTTGATCTCAACCAAGTGATGGCCTTTGGTGACTCAGATAACGACCTAGAAATGCTGGCAGGTGTTGGTATGTCGGTTGCTATGGGAAATGGTAGTAGCAGTGTCAAGGAAGTTGCCAAGCACATTACCACTAGCAATCAGCAAGACGGAATTCATAAGGCCTTGGAACATTTTGGTGTTTTGGCTTCAGAAAAAGTCTTTGTCAGCCGTGACTATCATTTCAATAAGGTCAAGACCTTCCACCACATGATGGATGAACGAACCCAAGAAGAACCTCGAGCTTGGGATTTAGAAGGTGCAACCCACAGGGCTGGTTTTAAAATAGAAGAATTGGTGGAGTTTGTTCGAGCTGCTAGTCTTTCGGAAGAGGATTTTGGTCAAGCTCTATCGCAACTTCATCAGGCCCTTGATAAGGCAGCAGATAAAGTAGCTAAGAAGACGCCAGCCCAGCAAGATTTGGTGGGGCAGGTGGATGCCTTGATTGACACGCTTTATTTCACTTACGGTAGTTTTGTCTTGATGGGGGTGGACCCAGAACGTATTTTTGACATTGTCCATCAGGCCAATATGGGGAAAATTTTCCCAGATGGCAAGGCTCATTTTGATCCAGTGACCCACAAAATTTTAAAACCAGATGATTGGGAAGAAAAATATGCTCCAGAACCTGCTATTAAAAAGGAACTGCAGCGCCAGCTCAAGGCTTATGAACGCCATAAAGAGAGAAATAATACTCAATGAAAATCAAAGAGCAAACTAGCCGCAGGCTGCTCAAAGCACTGCTTTGAGGTTGTAGATAGAACTGACGAAGTCAGTAACATACCTACGGCAAGGCGACGTTGACGTGGTTTGAAGAGATTTTCGAAGAGTATAAATAGTAAACAAAAAGGAGCTTTTGGCTCCTTTTCTTTGAGATTATAAGGTTTTTTCTTGTTCTCTCACAACCAGCAAATCGACCTTAGCATGGCGGAGAATGTATTCAGATGAAGAGCCGACCAAGAGGCGTTCAAAGGCGTTGAGACCAGTTGCGCCAACGAGGATGAGGTCCACTTCCTCAGCATCGGGAATAGTACGTGCCAAGAGGGTCTTTGGATTTCCCATTTCAATGACGATGTGAATATCTGCTACACCAGCATCCCTTGCACGTTTTTCGTACTCTTTCATCAGACTTTCAGCGTCGACTTGGAGTTCTTCGTAAACTTCAGCATCAAAGGTGGATACACTTTGGAGAGCGCGTGTGTCAATGACATGTGCGATGGTGAGTTTAGCGTCGTTTCGTAGAGCAGAATGAACTCCCTTGACAAAAGCCAAGTCCGCTTCTTTAGAACCATCGATTGCGACCATGATATTTTGGTAACGTTGTGCCATAATGAAACCTCCTGAAATTTTCTTACTATAATTGTAAACCTTTTCACTATAGAAGTAAAGCAAAAAAAGTATTTTTCAAAAGAATATTAGCGCTTAAAATCTATATAAATATATGATAAAATAAAAGAACGGATAGCAGGAAAGAAGTGAAGGGAGGGATAATGATGAAAAGATCTTTTCAAGAAGCAAAAAATTCGAATTTCCTTTATTATGGAATCATCCTAGTGTCGGTCTTGGTAGAAGTTATCATGATCTGGCAATTAGAGAGACTGGTATCCCTTCTTTATCCAGGTTTTATCGGCTTTTTAGTCTTTCATGTACTCTACCATCTGCTCTTATTCCTAGTTGCAAAACGAAGTGGGCGTTGGGATTACTTGACGATATGGGGGCTTTTCCTCATGTTCAATCTTCTTTATGACTCCTTTTTAGGCTTGCTTTTTCTAGGTTTATCTTTTGGTATGTGATCTGTCTTTGGCAAAATTCCTGCTATTTCCCCTGTCTTGACCTCGCTTTTAGTGAGGTTTTTCTTCTATACGAATCTAGTAACACATTTCAGCAAACTTGTCGCATTCTCTTTCTAGTGGTATAATGTTACTATCCTGAAGAATTGAGGAAACAAGATGAAAGAATATAACAAATCTAGTAAGTTAGAACATGTTGCTTATGATATCCGTGGTCCTGTTTTGGAAGAAGCCATGCGGATGCGAGCAAACGGAGAAAAGATTTTACGTCTGAATACAGGAAATCCAGCAGAATTTGGTTTTACAGCGCCAGACGAGGTCATTCATGACTTGATTATGAATGCGCGTGATAGTGAAGGTTACTCTGACTCCAAAGGGATTTTCTCAGCCCGTAAGGCTATCATGCAGTATTGCCAATTGAAAAAATTTCCAAACGTAGATATTGATGATATCTACCTTGGAAATGGTGTCAGTGAGTTGATTGTCATGTCCATGCAGGGGCTTTTGGACAATGGGGACGAGGTTTTGGTGCCAATGCCAGACTATCCTCTCTGGACAGCAGCTGTCAGCCTAGCGGGGGGAAATGCTGTTCACTATATTTGTGATGAAGCTGCAGAATGGTACCCAGATATTGACGATATCAAGTCAAAAATCACTTCTAATACCAAGGCAATCGTCCTTATCAATCCAAATAACCCAACTGGAGCCCTTTATCCTAAGGAACTCTTGTTGGAGATTATTGAGATTGCCCGTCAAAATGATTTGATTATCTTTGCGGATGAAATTTACGACCGCATGGTTATGGATGGACATGTGCATACGCCTGTGGCGAGCTTGGCACCAGATGTCTTCTGTGTCAGCATGAATGGTCTATCAAAATCCCACCGTATTGCTGGTTTCCGTGTGGGGTGGATGGTCTTGTCTGGACCTAAGACTCATGTCAAGGGCTATATCGAAGGGCTCAATATGCTGTCCAATATGCGCCTTTGCTCTAATGTTTTGGCCCAACAGGTCGTCCAAACATCCTTGGGTGGCCACCAATCAGTTGATGAATTGCTCCTTCCTGGTGGACGAATTTATGAGCAAAGAAACTTCATCTACAATGCCATTCAAGATATTCCAGGTTTGTCTGCGGTTAAACCCAAGGCAGGGCTCTATATCTTCCCTAAAATCGACCGCAATATGTACCGTATCGATGATGATGAGCAGTTTGTCCTTAATTTCTTGAAGCAGGAAAAGGTTCTCTTGGTTCATGGTCGAGGCTTCAACTGGCAGGAACCAGACCATTTCCGTATCGTTTACCTTCCTCGTGTCGATGAACTAGCCCAAATCCAAGAAAAGATGACTCGTTTCTTGAAACAGTATCGCAGATAGGGCTTACATTCGAAAAAGCAGTAAACATTTGCCTTGAGCTATTGACAAAAGTAAAAGAATCAGATAGAATAGTAAAGTATGTTTAGTAACTGATCACTTTATAGCCGGCTAAACGAATACAAAATCTATGAGGAGGTATTCATCGTGAAACGTACTTATCAACCAAGTAAACTTCGTCGTGCGCGCAAACACGGATTCCGTAACCGTATGTCAACTAAAAACGGTCGTCGCGTATTGGCAGCTCGTCGTCGTAAAGGACGCAAAGTTTTGGCTGCATAATCCAAACGAATTCTATCAAAAATCAGTAGGAACTCGAGTCTACTGATTTTTATTTTTGTAAAAAAGTACAAAAAACTTTATATTTTCGCTTGAATAGTGTATAATATTTCACATACTGTAAAATTGGAGAATAATCATGAAGAAATCAAAAGTTATGCTTTTTGGAGCTATGGCTTTGACAGCAGGTCTAGCTCTAACGGCATGTGGGTCTTCCCAATCAAGTAATGCAGACAAGACTTACTCTTATATCTTTGTCAATAACCCAGATACCTTGGATTATATTACCTCTACACGAGATTCTACATCTAGTATCACAACCAACTTGATTGATGGTTTGTTGGAAAATGACCAGTATGGAAATCTCATCCCGTCTATGGCTGAGTCATGGACTGTGTCAAAAGATGGTTTGACCTACACTTATAAGATCCGTCAGGGGGCTAAATGGTACACTTCTGAAGGAGAAGAGTATGCGGATGTAAAAGCTCATGACTTTGTGACTGGTCTTAAGTATGCGGCTGATAAAAAGGCTGAAAACTTGTACTTGGTACAAGATTCTATCAAGGGGCTAGCAGACTATGTTGAAGGGAAATCATCTGATTTTGGAACTGTTGGTGTTAAGGCAGTGGATGATTACACACTACAATACACCCTCAACCAACCTGAGACTTATTGGAACTCTAAAACAACAGCAAGTATCCTTAGTCCTGTAAACGAAGCTTTCTTGAAGTCTAAGGGAGATGACTTTGGAAGTGTGACGCCATCAAGCATCTTGTCAAATGGTCCTTACTTGTTTAAGTCCTTTACATCAAAATCTTTGATTGAATTTGATAAAAATCCTAACTATTGGGATAAGGACAATGTCAAAATTGAGAAAGTGAAACTTTCTTTCTTTGACGGTTCTGACCAAGACAGTATTGCAAGAGGTTTCTTAGATGGTAACTATACAGATGGTCGTATTTTCCCAACAAGTTCAGTCTTTGCTGAGCTTAAGAAGGGAAATGAGGACAAGATTACCTACACACCGCAAAACTCAGTTACTTTCTATTATCTTTTCAACGTGAATCGTCAAAGCTACAAGCAGACTATGAAACAGTCTGATAAGGAAAAGACAGATTCACGCGCAGCTATGCAAAATAAGGATTTCCGTCAGGCTATCAACTTTGCCTTTGACCGTCATGCTTATGCAGCACAGACAAATGGTGAAGATGGAGCAGACCGTATCTTACGTAACACGATTACACCAAGCAACTTTGTCCAAGTTGGCGATAAGAACTTCGGTGATATTGTCAATGAAAAAATTGTCAACTACGGTAAAGATTGGGCAAATATCAACCTAAACGATGAGAAGCAAGCCTTCTTGAACCCTGACAAGGCCAAAGAGAAATTTGCTAAGGCTAAAGAAAGTCTGCAAGCTCAGGGAGTAACCTTCCCAATTCATTTGGATATGCCAGTTGACCAGACTGCTAAGTTGGATGTGCAACAGGCTGGTTCTTTCAAGCAAACAGTAGAAGCCACTCTTGGTAAGGAAAATGTGGTCATTGATGTTATCCAACTTTCTCCAGATGAAAAAGACCAAGCAACCTACTTTGCAGATACAGCAGAACAAAAAGACTATGACATCGACATCTCAGGATGGGGTGGAGACTACTCAGATCCTAAGACTTACCTAGCTATCCTTGATCCAGAGACAGGTTCTCAGTTGAAAAACATGGGCTTGACTGAAGGAAAAGACAAGGAAATTAAGGACAAGATTGGTCTTTCTGACTACAAGAAACTCTTGGATCAGGCTGACGCTGAAATCACAGATACTCAAGCTCGCTATGAAAAATATGCTGAAGCCCAAGCTTGGTTGACAGATAGTGCCCTCTTCCTACCAGTTCAAAGTGGTGGAGCTAATCCAATCTTCCGTAAGACTGTACCGTTTACAGGACCATTCTCATTCGTTGGTCATAAGGGAAATGCGGACAACTACAAATATGTTGAATTGCAAAAAGAGCCAGTAACTGCTAAACAGTACCAAGAACTCTATGAAAAATGGCTGAAGGAAAAAGCTGAGTCAAATAAAAAAGCTCAGGAAGATTTAGCTAACCACATTCAATAATATGCCTAGTCATGCTTTTCAGTTAATACTCAATGAAAATCAAATAGCAAACTAGAAAGCTAGCCGCAGGCCGCTCAAAGCACTGCTTTGAGGTTGTAGATGAAACTGACGAAGTCAGCTCAAAACATGGTTTTGAGGTTGTAGATGACGCTGACGTGGTTTGAAGAGATTTTCGAAGAGTATAAGCATAGTGTATGGATTTTAAAAAGACCTTACCAGAGCTTCTTGGTTCTGGTAGGGCCTTTTCTTTATTCTTTTAAGTGATAAGAGTAGCTAGCTACAACGACGTCCTGGTGCCAACGAAGGGCGTATTTGAGTTTGAGGCTCATCTGATTGTGCAGGATATTCTGCCAAGGTTTATTAGGGATAAACTGGGGGACGAGGACAGTGACTGTATAGTTCTTTTTCTGTGCTTCCTCGGAAATCCGTTTGACATACTTGACAGTAGGGGTGATGATGTCGCGATAGCTGGTCTTGATATTTTTCAGAGTAATGGTTGGGAAGTAATCGGCAAATTCTTGGAGAATTTCTTGATCTTTTTCTGCTGTTTCCTTGGTAGAAATATGCATGGCTAGGACTTCGTCACCGATACTTTGAGCGTAGTTAATGGCTCCGACGCTGACGCGGGTAACATTTCCTACTAGGACCAGAACCAGATTGCCATCGTAAGTACGTTTTTCGATGCCTTCATAGAGACGCAGTTGTTGGGCTACTTTTTGGTAATGACTGTGAATTGCCAAGAAGAGTAAGGTGAGTACGAGAATAATCGGGAAGAAAGGCCAGATATCACTGAGACGGAAAAAGAGCAAGATTAGTACAATCGCGTAGCAAATGATTGCTCCAAGGATATTAGCAAGAGCAGGTTTTAAGAAGTTGGTCCCTTTTTCCTTTTTCCAATGACGAATCATTCCAGTCTGAGAAAGGGCAAAGGGAACGAAGACCCCGATAGTATAAAGAGGAATCAAGCGTTCGGTATTGCCATTAAAAATGAAAAGAAGAATCATAGCCCCAAAAGCCAGAGTTAAAATTCCATTGGAGTAGCCTAGGCGGTCTCCTTTCTCCATAAAGAGATGGGGCATGTATTTGTTTTTAGCCATATTGTAAGCTAGCATAGGGAAGGCCGAAAAGCCAGTATTTGCAGCTACGGCTAAAATCAAGGCTGTGGAGAATTGGAAGATATAATACCCAAGGTGGCCTAAGAAGGAATTACCAAGAATACCTTGAGCCATCTGTGAAAGAATAGTTTCTCCATGTTGAGGCAGAATCCCCATCCAGTAGTTTAGGAAGGTGATTCCAGCAAAAAGAAAACCTAAAATCAGTGACATAATGGTCAAGGTTTGAGCGGCATTCTTTTCTTTGGGAGCCTTGAAAAAGGGAACTGCATTTGAAATAGCTTCAACCCCTGTCAGAGAGGCAGATCCGCTGGTAAAAGCTCTTAGAATGAGAACGATAGACAGGCTCGGAACAGCATGCCCAATAGGTGAAGTTGCCTGATAGCTGAGAGAACCTGTTATTAGTTGAAAGATTCCATAGAGCAAGAGAAAAACGGTACTGATGATAAAGAGATAGACAGGAATCATCAGTGAACTGGCAGATTCTTTTAAGCCCCGTAAGTTCATGAGCATGAGCAAGCAAACCAGAAAAATGGAGATGTGGAGGTTGTACGGGTGAAGAGCAGGGAGAGCTGCTGTGATAGCGTCCGCTCCAGATGAAACAGATACCGCTACGGTCAGCATATAGTCAACCAGCAGACTACCTCCAGCAATCAAGCCTAGCTCGGGAGATAGATTTTCTCGAGTAACCATATAGGCCCCTCCTCCTTGAGGATAGGCGTGGATGATTTGGCGGTAGGAAATGGTCAGGCTGGCCAGAAGTAGGAGGACAAAAAGGCCTATAGGAAGGCTCCACCATATAGCAAGAGGAGAGAGACTAGCCAAGACGAGGACTACTTGCTCAGGCCCATAGGCAATGGAAGATAGAGCGTCGCTTGACAACATGGCTAGTGCCTGCATTTTTCCCAGTAGTCCCCCTTCGCCTTCGGTTAAGGACTTAAGAGGACGACCGATAAAGGTCTGTTTTAATTTTGTAAACATAGTTGTTTCCTTTGTTGAAAAATTCAATAAGTGTTATTATACTGCTTTGGAAAAAGAGCGTCAAGAGATGATGATGGGTTTTAGAATATTTTTTTCAGATGAGGAGAGAGGCCAGTTTTTTTGCTATAATAGAAGATAGAAAACGAGGTTAGAAGAGATGATTTTTGATACACATACACACTTAAATGTAGAAGAATTTGCAGGTCGTGAGGCAGAAGAAATTGCCTTGGCTGCTGAGATGGGTGTGACACAGATGAATATTGTTGGTTTTGATAAACCGACGATTGAGCGTGCCTTGGAGTTGGTAGATGAGTATGACCAGCTCTATGCGACTATCGGTTGGCATCCGACAGAAGCAGGGACTTACACGGAGGAGATTGAAGCCTACTTGCTTGACAAGCTCAAGCATCCCAAGGTTGTGGCTTTAGGTGAAATTGGATTGGACTACCATTGGATGACAGCGCCAAAAGAAGTACAGGAGCAGGTTTTTCGCCGTCAGATCCAGCTATCTAAGGACTTAGATTTGCCTTTTGTTGTCCATACCCGTGATGCGCTGGAAGATACCCATGAGATTATCAAGAGCGAGGGAGTTGGCCCTCGAGGTGGGATTATGCACTCATTTTCAGGGACGCTTGAGTGGGCAGAGAAGTTTGTCGCGCTTGGCATGACTATTTCCTTCTCAGGAGTGGTGACTTTTAAGAAAGCAACTGACATCCAAGAAGCAGCTAAAGAGTTACCTTTGGACAAGATTTTGGTGGAGACAGATGCTCCTTACTTGGCTCCTGTTCCTAAACGGGGTCGCGAAAACAAAACAGCCTATACTCGCTATGTAGTGGACTTTATCGCCGACTTGCGTGGGATGACGGCAGAAGAGCTAGCGGCAGCAACGACTGCAAATGCAGAACGAATTTTTGGATTGGACAGCAAGTAATGAAAGAAAAAATTTCTCAAGTCATCGTGGTTGAAGGTCGCGATGATACGGCCAATCTCAAACGCTATTTCGATGTAGAAACCTATGAGACCAGAGGCTCTGCCATCAATGACCAGGATATAGAGCGGATTCAACGCCTGCACCAACGTCATGGAGTCATTGTCTTTACAGACCCAGATTTTAATGGGGAGCGGATTCGGCGCATGATCATGACGGCCATTCCAACAGTTCAGCATGCCTTCCTCAAACGAGATGAAGCTGTTCCTAAGTCCAAAACTAAGGGGCGTTCTCTGGGAATCGAACATGCCAGCTATGAAGATCTGAAAACGGCTCTAGCTCAGGTGACAGAACAATTTGAAAACGAGAATGAGTTTGACATCAGTCGTAGCGACTTGATTCGCCTTGGTTTTCTAGCAGGGGCAGATAGCCGTAAGCGACGAGAATATCTAGGAGAGGCTCTCCGAATTGGCTATTCCAACGGAAAACAGCTGCTCAAGCGGTTGGAGTTGTTTGGGGTTACTTTAGCAGAAGTGGAAGAAGCTATGAAGAGTTATGAGTAGGAAAGATGTAGCCGTTACAATTTTTTAAGTTTCACAGTATTTTTCGAAACAGGTAGAAGAGGAGGCATCTGATGTTAATTGGTCAAAAAATCAAAGAGATTCGGATAGAAAAAGGAATTAGTCGTCCAGATTTTTGTGGAGATGAGCAAGAACTGACAGTGCGTCAACTGTCGCGAATTGAAAGTGGAGCTTCGCAACCGAGTTTGCCGAAGTTAGACTATATTGCTCGCCGGTTAGGAGTTCCAGCTTATAGCCTTATGCCGGATTTTTCAGCTCTTCCTTCTGCTTATTTAGAATTGAAATACCAGATTTTACGTGAACCAATCTATGGTAAAGAAGAGGAATACGATAAAAAAGAAGCGTGTTTGGAAGAGATAGGGAACTTGTTTTATGAGCAACTTCCTAGTGAGGAAAAAGTATGGTTTGAAGCTACTAGAGCAACGATAGATGTTATTCGAAGCGGACGACCAGAATACGGGGAAACCGTACTGGACGATTATTTTAAAACAATTTATGATAAGGAATTGTTTTTGATAAATGAATTAGAAGTTATCAACTTATATTTTGCTATAGTGCTTACAAAGATAAAACAAGGTCAAAGTCAGATTTCAGAAATTGAAAGAATTCATTCGTTTTTAGTTCGTTTGACAAATCATGTGGAATTAATTTCACCAGAATATCTGTTTGTTTTAAGTAATACTTTGTTTTCGGGTCTTGCCTGTTTGGATAATTTATCGACTTATGATTCACTAGAAACCTATATCTTTAGCCTTAATCATATAATGGAAAAAACACAAGATTTTCAGAAGAAACCAATTATATTAATGTTAGAGTGGAAATTATCTCTAATAATAAACAATGATTATGTTTCTGCTGAACAGTTCTATCAGAAATCGAAGCTATTTGCTGATATAATAGAAAATTCTTATTTAGTTACTATGTTAGAAAAACAATGGCAAGAAGATTTAAAAAAATATTTATAAATATCGTGAAGCAATGACAAAAATGTCCTTGTTCTTGTATCAAAACAGTTCTAAAGTTCGTCTTTGGGGCTGTTTTTTTAGATATAAGCTAAAAATGACACGAAATGGTTCTATTTTAAGGACATTGATGTCCTTTGAGTTTATTTAAGAATAATTTATAATTAATTAAAACGTGAAAGGGGATTACAATATGAACTTTTTTAGTTTATTTTATTTAGTTACTTGGTGGTTTAAATAAAATTTAGTTATGTCTACTTAGTTTCAAAATAGACTCTTTAGGGCAAAGTGTCAGTTTATTAGGATAGTTATGATAAAAATGTATATTTCGAGGAGAAAATAAAATGAAAAATAAGATTTTAACAAAAACAGCAATTGTTTTAAGTTGCTTTTTAACATTGAGTACTGTTGCTCTCCCATCTGCAACTGCTTTTGCTTCTACATACTCAGTTTCGGATAAAGCAACTCAAGTTTCAAAACGTTCTACGGCAACTAATGGTGAAGGAAAACATATCTACGTAGATAACGGACGTATATTAGAATTTGATAAAGATACTGTTTCGCAAGAGGATATCCAAGCTGCTAAAATGGACAGAGGAAAGTGGTCTTTTTCAGTTACAGCTATTCGAAAAGGTTATAGTAAACTCCCTTCGAATGTTAAAAGATGGATAAATCAATATATAGGATTGAATGCCATATTGAGTACACTAGAACACTTTACTGGTTGGATTGAAGATGGAATCTACCAGGCTTGTAAGCGTGCAGGTATGCCAGATTGGATGGCTTGGACAGTAGCTAAAGCTTTGACCTTGATAGCACTATAGTTTATGAAAAAATTAAAAAAATACCTTCCATTCTTTTTCTGTCTACTATACCTAATACACGGAATACTTGATTTATCAACTTTAAATATTTTAGGTGCAATCTTTAAAATTATAATTAGTACTTTGGGTATAATAGTTACATATCCGTTTTATAAAGAAGGAAACGAATAATTTAAAGAAATAATTCTGTAATCAGTCTTACTTAGTTATTCTCATAGTAGTAGGAATAATCCGTGTTTACCATCTGCGAGTAATAAATAATAATCCTTAAAAAAGTCTCTGACAACTAGTGATTGATTTTTCTCGGATTAGTTTCACACAATTGTTTATACGAATGATTGGAGATTATGTTAAATTTACTTTGTGGTATTTTGCAATCAGAGTATATCAAATAGGCATCTTTTTATGTGTCCTTCGTTTTACAATAGGGTAAGAATATTTATAAACATAGTGAAGCAATGACAAAAATGCCCTCGTATCAAAACAGTTCTAAAGTTTGTCTTTAGAACTGTTTTTTAGATATAAGCTAAAAATAATATGAAATAGTTAGATTTTAAGGACATTGATGTCCTTGATAGTGTGATAAAGATGGAGTATAATGACTATAAAAGTTCATTTCAGGGTGCTATTTTGATAATTAGAGAAAAACAAATAATTTTAGAATATCATTTAGTAATATAATAGTATCAACGTTGATAATGGAAAGAGGAGCAAATAACTCAACAATCTTGTAATCAAAAATAGAGGAGTATCAATATGAAACAAACAGTTAAAAAATTAGCCCTTGTAGCGAGCATTGCAGCAACATTAGGTGGAAGTGTAGCAGTAGTATCGGCCGCGGTTAAGTATCCAGATGGTGGTGTCTGGACGTATGGTTCAGGTGACGGAGGTGCTTACTCAAACTACTATCACTCTTCAGAATATCATAGCTCAACAGTTGTTAGTAGAAAAACTGGTTCATCTGATAAGGGATATGCTGATGCTGAAGGGACTTCTCGTGCATGGATTCGTACTTCTTGGGGAGAGAAAGTTGCATTCTACTATAATGTTTAGAATGGTATAGCCCTATTGTTTAGCTTTACTTGGTCACCTTCTCACTAAGTGACCAAGTAACTTTTTGGAGGAAATGATGAAACGTTTATTTATTTTGATTTCAATGGTATTGGTATCGCTTTATATGGTGCTAACTTCCGTTGACCATCGAGAAGAGATTTTATTTGGTAACTATCCCTCTGTTGATGTGACAGGAATGGTGATAAATCAACCAGTAGCTGGTCGCGAAGAGGTGACAGAGGCTTTGAGTCACTTGGCGGTAGAGCATAATAGTCTCATCGCCCGTCGGATCGTTGAGCCAAATGAAGCTGGAGAAACACGCTTTACCTATGCCACTTATGGTCAGGGAGAGCTTCCAGCAGGTCTGACCATTTCCTCCAAGGAGAGTGCAGAAACGAGTGATTTATTAGGGTCTTACTTGATTGTGTCAGGAAGTTTGGATGGAGTGAGCTTACAGACCACCTTGAAAGAACTTGGCTATCAAGGCTTTGTTTCGAATGGAGAAGATCCATTTTCGATAGTCTTACTATTGGCTGTCACCCCTATGGTGCTACTGAGTTTAGCTATTTTTCTGCTGACCTTTATGAGTTTGACTCTGATTTATCGGATAAAATCCCTCCGTCAAGCAGGGATTCGTTTAATAGCTGGTGAGAGCTTGTTTGGGGTTGCTCTCAGACCGGTCTTAGAAGATATGAGACAGCTTATCTTCTCGGTGCTGGTATCCAGTTTTTTGGGATTGGGGATTCTCTGGTATCAAGGTGCCTTGTTTATGGCAACGGTGCAACTGGTCATCATTGGTCTTTTGCTTTATGGATTGGCCTTGGTAGGGATTTCTACCTTATTAAGTGTCGTGTATCTACTTGGTTTACAGGAAAATAGTCTGGTGGATCTATTGAAAGGGAAACTCCCTCTCAAACGTATGATGACATTGATGATGGTGGGGCAACTCTTGGCAGTGCTGGTGGTCGGCTCGAGTGCGACTGCTCTCCTACCCCACTACCGTGAAATGCAAGAAATGGAGAGAGCTAGCGATAAATGGAGTCAGTCCTCAGGTCGTTACCGTCTATCCTTTGGTTGGTCTAGTGCATTTGCCGATGAAGAAGGAATGCGTAAGGATAATCGTGAGTGGCAGACATTTACTGAAGAACGGTTAGCCAATACAGACTCTTTTTATATCATGAGCAATGTTGACAAATTCTCAAATGGCGCAGAAGTGGATCTAGATGGCAATCGTCTCAATGACTACACACCGTCAGGGAATGTCATCTATGTCTCACCGCGCTATCTGATAGAAGAAAAGATTACCGTTTCTTCAGAGTTTATGGACAAGATGCAAAACTTGTCTGAGGGAGAGTTTGGGCTGATCTTACCTGAGAGCTTGAGAGAGCAGTCTTCCTACTATCAAGGATTATTTACAGATTACCTGCAAAATTTTTCATCTGAAAGTGTAGAAGTGACGAGTCAGAAACACTACCTCCCACAGGTAACGCTAGCTTTTACAGAAACAGGACAGGAACGCTTCCTCTATAACGATGGGTACAAGACGACACGTCAATATCTAAAAGATCCGATTATTGTGGTTTTAACGCCACAAGCGACTGGAACAAGACCTGTTGCAGGAATGTTATGGGGAACTACGGCTAATAGTGCCTTAAAACTAGATCGATATAGCGACAGCATCACAGCTCTAAAAGAGCAAGGTCTGTATCACAAGGTCTCTTACTTGGTAAAAAGCCAGCTATTTTTTGCCAAGGTACTAAATGACAAACGGATGGAGTTCTACTCTCTCCTTATTGGGACGATTCTGACCCTGTCTACGGCTATCTTGTTATTTGATTCCATGAATCTTCTCTATTTTGAGCAGTTCAGAAGGGAGATTATGATTAAACGTCTTTCTGGTATGACAATCTATGAACTTCATGGCAAGTACTTACTGGCGCAAGGAGGAGTTCTCTTGCTTGGGCTAATCCTATCTAGTGTTTTGACAGGAGATGGTTTGATCAGCGCTCTAGTTGTAGCTTTGTTTACTCTTAACGCCCTCTTGATTTTAGTAAGGCAGGATAAAAAGGAAGAAGCTGGTAGCATGGCAGTATTGAAAGGAAAATAAGATGATTGATATTCAAGGATTGGAAAAGAAATTTAATGACCGTGCGATTTTCTCTGGTTTAAATCTCAAGCTGGAGAAGGGCAAGGTTTATGCCTTAATCGGAAAGAGTGGAAGCGGAAAGACGACTTTGCTTAATATCTTAGGCAAACTAGAAAAGATAGATGGTGGAAGGGTTCTCTATCAGGGGAAAGATTTAAAAACCATTCCCACTCGTGAGTATTTTCGAGACCAGATGGGCTATCTCTTTCAAAATTTTGGCCTTTTAGAAAACCAATCAATCAAAGAGAATTTGGATTTGGGCTTTGTTGGTCAGAAAACCTCAAAAGTAGAACGTTTGGAAAGGCAAGTGGAGGCTTTAGAACAAGTTAATCTAGGGTATTTGGATTTAGAACAAAAAATTTATACTTTATCTGGGGGAGAGGCCCAACGAGTTGCCCTTGCGAAGACTATTTTGAAAAATCCCCCCTTGATTTTGGCGGATGAACCAACAGCAGCTCTTGATCCTGAAAATTCAGAGGAAGTTATGAATCTCTTGGTGGGCTTGAAAGATGAAAATCGAATGATCATCATTGCGACCCATAATCCCCTAGTCTGGAATAAGGCCGATGAAATCATTGATATGAGGGGGCTTGCTCATGTGTGAAAAAATCCGTATTCGCAGGGTATCTGATTATCCTAGTGCCAGAGGTGGTTTAGAAGATATCCTCATCATGGAAAATATGACCAACCATCTCCTTTTGGTTCAAATCCGAGTGAATGGATATTTGCTTGATTTTGCTAGTATTGAAGGTCAAAGGCAAAAGCATTATCGTTTGAAAAATTTACCTCAAACGGTTGAACTGACAGTGGACGATGTGGAGGAGGATGTAGATTTGACCCTACCTGAAAATCGAAGTTATCAAGAAGCTGATTTTTTCGAACGTATGTTTCGAGAGAACCGATAAGTTCACCTTTAAAGATTTCCAAGAGTCTGGGACAAAAGTCTAACCTTAAATATAAAAAGCGAACAAAACGAGTTATCCGACACTCAGAATTCTATCTTGTTCGCTTTTTTGTCTAATCTATCGGTTTTTAAAATTTATAATAAAGAATTCCTGAAATCAAAATCTTTTTGTCCCAGACTCTTTTAGTATGATTTTCACCCCCAAAATACAAGGGGAATGTGTTACAATAGAAGTAGCAGATAATAGAAAAGAGAATAGATGAGAATTGCAGATTATAGCGTGACCAAGGCAGTGCTGGAGCGTCACGGTTTTACCTTTAAAAAGTCCTTCGGGCAAAATTTCTTGACGGATACCAATATCCTACAAAAAATCGTGGATACGGCTGAGATTGATGACCAGGTTAATGTCATCGAAATCGGGCCAGGGATTGGTGCCTTGACAGAATTTTTGGCTGAGCGTGTAGCAGAAGTTATGGCCTTTGAGATCGACCACCGTTTGGTACCGATTTTGGCAGATACCCTACGTGATTTTGATAATGTGACTGTAGTCAACGAGGACATTCTTAAGGTTGACTTGGCGCAACATATCCAGAGTTTTAAGAATCCTGACCTGCCAATCAAGGTAGTGGCTAACTTGCCTTATTACATCACGACGCCTATTCTCATGCACTTGATCGAGAGTGGCATTCCTTTTAGTGAATTTGTCGTCATGATGCAAAAAGAGGTGGCGGACCGCATTTCAGCCCAGCCAAACACCAAATCCTATGGTAGCTTGTCGATTGCGGTTCAGTACTACATGACTGCCAAGGTTGCCTTTATCGTGCCTCGGACTGTCTTTGTGCCAGCGCCAAATGTGGACTCGGCCATTTTGAAAATGGTGCGTCGTCCAGAGCCAGCCGTAGCAGTAAAAGACGAGAACTTCTTCTTTAAGGTTTCCAAGGCTAGTTTTACCCATCGCCGAAAGACCTTGTGGAACAATTTGACAGGTTACTTTGGCAAGACCGAGGAAGTCAAGGACAAACTGACCAAAGCTCTAGACCAAGCAGGCTTGTCACCAAGTGTGCGTGGGGAAGCTCTCAGCTTGGCAGAATTCGCCAGCCTAGCAGATGCCTTGCAAAACATCTTTAAATAGTGTTAGTTAAGCTATGAAAATGCCAAAAGAGGCTGGGACAAAAACTTAATTTTAGTAAAAAATGAAGTAGATCTTTCTATGATAAAACGCATATTATCAAGGTTTTTCAACACCTGATAATATGCGTTTCTCTGATTTTAAAGACTTTTGTCCCAGCATCTTGGTATATATAGTAGATTGAAATAAGATATGAACAAAGAGATTAGGAAAGTCAAATTAATTTCTAGAAATGTTTTAGAATCCTTAGTGTACTATTCTAGGTTCAATCCATTATAGTTCGTATTAAATCAATGAATCAGTAGTTGATTGGGCACTTCATTAGATTTTTAAGCTCGTGAAATACCTGTTTCTGCCCCATCGATTTTTCATTCGACATTTATATATGAAATTTACTCTAACAATACTATTCTATCATAAAACTAGTAGAAAAAACAGTCTTGTATTTATTTATTTTTGTGATACATTAGTAGGTGAATAAGGGCATGTTCAATAGACTTAGAAAGGAGTTTTTTGTAGCAAACTATTGAAATATATGTAGCCAAGATTTGGAACAGTTACCTATAGGAGTGTGAATTGCTTTCAGATAGATATCCTATTCTGAAATATAAGGAAACGTTCATCTTATATTAGCTATTTTTACTCCTCTTGAAAATGGGAAGGATATATTCATGAGAAAAAAATTAGTCAATAGCCTTATGTGTGCAGTGGTTCTATCAGGATTTCCTATTGCGACTTATGCAAATGAGAAGAATATTGGTCCAAATATAACGGTTTCTAATGGGCAAACTAGATTATCTATACCTGAAAAAAATGGGGTAGAAGTGATTCAGTCTGAAGAAAATCGAGTTGTATATGAGGTGAAAGAGGCAGCTAAAATAAAAACTAGCGATGGAGATATGGTGGCCCCCATTGTTGTGGATAGCCGTATTACTTCTATAAACAATCAAGTAGTACAAGGAAAAACTGTTTATACCGCTGATTTAGAGAAGGCTACTTTTACTGAAGAGGGTTACAATAAGCTTGCTAAACCAACGAATATATTAGAACATATTTTTGGTATACAGAAAGTGCACGCTTATACTCAAAACATTACTACTCATCAAAGTCAGTTTGATAGTACTTATAGTGTGGAATTGTATACTGTTGTTCACTGGGTGAGTCATGATGGAGGTGTACAAAAAAATATTACTAAAATAAGTGGAGGAGTTGACTTCCATGAAAGGGATATCGAAATAGAATCTTCAAGTGTGGAAGTTAGACAAGGTGGTTTGTATTCATCCCAGCAA
Source organism: Streptococcus mitis (assembly GCF_009496155.1). GTDB lineage: Bacteria > Bacillota > Bacilli > Lactobacillales > Streptococcaceae > Streptococcus > Streptococcus mitis_BQ. The sequence continues at coordinate 53,707 of NZ_WIJP01000010.1, read as the reverse complement.
AAATGGTTTAATCCAGGTGCAAGAAGTAGTTGGGAGTATAGCACAGGTTTTTCTAAGGTTGGACCAGGTGAAAATCGGGTAGTAACTAATTATACTGTTAAGTTGATTCGATATGGAGATAGATGGTCAGCTTACTTGCAAAATAATCCATGGTAGAGAATATGAAAAAAATAATTAGTCCCCTTCTTTTTTTAGTGAGCTATTGTTTACCTTTCTATAAAGTAGTTGATGTGATTGATGGAGAAACGACTGAAAGTATGATTTATGGTTTTCAATTTATGTTGCGAAATTGGTCAATCTATCTACTTTGTCTGTTCTTATTGATGATTTTTCTATGGCGAAAGCAAGGATGGATTCTAATTGTAGCAGTATTTATGTATGTTCTTTGTTTACTATCTCTAACGACCTATGATTTCTATCAATTTCCAATCATCTATCTACCAGGCTATTTTATAGAGTCTGTCTTTCCCCATATGATGTATGGAATTTATATTCATATTTTTTGTCTTGCTTTATTAGGTTTTTTCTATTACACACAGAAAAAGTAAAGCGAACAGGGAGTTTTAGGCTCTCTGTTCGCCTGTTTTTATATAAGGAGGTAGATTCGTTATTTTTGTATAAAACTTTGTATCTAAAGCGTGAGTGTATCTTTTTCTTTTAGAATAGACTTATCGAAATTGTAATAGAGAAGCTAAGCTAAAATAGCTTTTTTTTGTTATAATGGAACTAACAATTTTAAAGGAGTTATTTTGCAGGGACAAATCATTAAAGCCTTGGCAGGGTTCTACTATGTAGAAAGTGATGGCCAGGTATATCAAACACGCGCGCGTGGGAATTTCCGTAAAAAAGGGCATACTCCCTACGTTGGGGATTGGGTCGATTTTTCTGCCGAGGAAAATTCAGAGGGCTATATCCTTAAGATTCACGAACGGAAAAATAGTCTGGTCCGTCCGCCCATTGTCAATATCGACCAAGCTGTAGTAATCATGTCCGTCAAGGAACCTGAATTTAACAGCAATTTGCTGGATCGTTTCTTGGTTCTTTTGGAGCATAAGGGCATCCATCCCATTGTCTATATTTCCAAAATGGATTTGTTGGAAGATAGAGGTCAACTGGATTTTTATGAACAGACTTATGGTGACATCGGCTATGACTTTGTGACCAGTAAAGAAGAACTTTTGCCCTTGTTAACAGGCAAGGTTACAGTCTTTATGGGGCAGACAGGTGTTGGGAAGTCAACTCTTCTCAATAAAATCGCACCGGATCTCAATCTTGAAACAGGAGAAATTTCAGATAGTCTGGGTCGTGGGCGCCACACTACTCGAGCAGTTAGTTTTTATAATCTCAATGGGGGTAAAATCGCAGATACACCAGGTTTTTCATCTCTGGATTATGAAGTGTCAACAGCAGAAGATCTCAATCAGGCCTTTCCAGAGATTGACAGTGTCAGCCGAGACTGTAAGTTTCGTACTTGTACCCATACCCATGAGCCGTCGTGTGCGGTTAAGACAGCTGTAGAAGAGGGTACCATTGCAACCTTCCGTTTTGACAACTACCTGCAATTCCTCAGCGAAATTGAAAATCGCAGAGAAACCTATAAAAAGGTCAGCAAAAAAATTCCAAAATAAGGAGAAACCGATGTCTCAATACAAGATTGCTCCGTCAATTCTGGCAGCAGATTATGCCAATTTTGAACGTGAAATCAAACGTCTAGAAGCAACTGGGGCAGAGTATGCCCATATCGATATCATGGATGGTCATTTTGTGCCACAAATCAGTTTTGGTGCGGGTGTGGTCGAATCTCTTCGTCCTCATAGTAAGATGGTTTTCGACTGCCACTTGATGGTGTCAAATCCTGAGCATCATTTAGAGGACTTTGCGCGTGCAGGTGCAGACATCATCAGTATCCATGTGGAAGCAACGCCTCATATTCATGGTGCCCTCCAAAAAATTCGTTCACTCGGTGTCAAGCCATCTGTTGTTATCAATCCTGGTACGCCTGTTGAGGCGATTAAGCACGTGATTCACCTAGTTGACCAAGTCTTAGTCATGACAGTGAACCCTGGCTTCGGTGGGCAAGCTTTTCTACCTGAAACCATGGATAAGGTTCGTGAGTTGGTTGCCCTTCGTGATGAAAAAGGTTTGAACTTTGAAATCGAAGTGGATGGTGGGATTGATGATAAAACGATTGCTCAAGCCAAAGAAGCTGGTGCGACCGTTTTTGTAGCAGGTTCCTATGTCTTTAAGGGAGATGTCAATGAGCGAGTACAAACTCTCAGAAAACAACTGGACTAGGGTTGCCGTTTTTGCTGGCGGAGACCGCGGTCATTATCGGACGGACTTTGATAGCTTTGTCGGTGTGGATCGAGGCTCACTCTGGGTCTTGGAGCAAAACCTACCTCTTGCTCTAGCAGTCGGAGATTTTGATTCTGTGACCGAAGAAGAGCGACAGGTGATTCAAAAACGTGCCCTGCGCTTTGTTCAAGCCCAGCCAGAAAAGGATGATACCGATTTGGAATTGGCTCTCTTAACCATTTTTGAGAACAATCCTCAGGCTGAGGTTACTATTTTCGGTGCTTTAGGTGGTCGTATTGATCACATGTTGGCTAATGTCTTTCTGCCCAGCAATCCCAAGTTGGCGCCCTATATGCGCCAGATAGCGATTGAGGATGGGCAAAATTTGATTGCCTATTGTCCAGAAGGGACCAGTCAGCTACATCCCCGTTCAGACTACGACTATCTAGCTTTTATGCCGGTTCGGGATAGTCAACTGACCATTCTTGGTGCCAAGTATGAGTTGGCAGAGGAAAATTTTTTCTTTAAAAAAGTGTACGCTTCTAACGAATATATAGATAGGGAAGTGTCGGTGACTTGCCCAGATGGCTATGTGGTTGTGCTGCATAGTAAGGACAGGAGGTAGGATGGAAAGTTTACTTGTTCTATTATTGCTTACCAACCTAGCTGGTCTCTTTCTGATTTGGCAAAGGCAGGATAAGCAGGAAAAACATCTCAGCAAGAACTTGGAGGACCAGGCAGATCACTTGTCAGACCAGTTAGATTATCGCTTTGAACAAGCCAGACAAGCCAGCCAGTTGGACCAAAAAGACTTGGAAGTGGCTGTCAGTGACCGTTTGCAAGAAGTGCGAATTGAATTGCACCAAGGGCTGACGCAAGTCCGTCAAGAAATGACAGATAATCTCCTCCAAACCAGAGACAAGACTGACCAACGTCTCCAAGCCTTGCAGGAATCAAATGAGAAACGTTTGGAACAAATGCGCCAAACGGTCGAGGAAAAACTAGAAAAGACCTTGCAGACGCGCTTGCAAGCTTCTTTTGAGACAGTTTCCAAACAACTGGAGTCAGTCAATCGTGGCCTTGGAGAAATGCAGACAGTTGCCCGCGATGTTGGAGCCCTCAATAAGGTTCTCTCAGGAACCAAAACGCGAGGAATTCTGGGAGAATTACAACTGGGGCAAATCATCGAAGACATCATGACCCCTGCCCAGTATGAACGAGAATACGCAACGGTTGAAAACTCTAGTGAACGAGTGGAGTACGCCATCAAGTTACCCGGACAAGGCGACCAGGAATACGTCTACCTACCAATTGACTCTAAGTTTCCACTGGCAGATTATTACCGCTTAGAAGAAGCCTATGAAGCAGGGGACAAGGATGAAATCGAACGCTGTCGTAAGTCGCTCTTAGCAAGTGTCAAGCGCTTTGCCAAGGATATCAAGAGCAAATACATAGCACCGCCTCGGACGACCAATTTTGGAGTTTTGTTTGTTCCGACAGAAGGTCTCTACTCAGAAATCGTCCGCAATCCTGTTTTCTTTGATGACTTGAGACGGGAAGAGCAGATTATTGTCGCAGGACCAAGTACCCTGTCAGCTCTGCTCAACTCCCTATCGGTTGGCTTCAAGACTCTCAATATCCAAAAGAGTGCCGACCATATCAGTAAGACCCTTGCTAGCGTTAAGACCGAGTTTGGCAAGTTTGGTGGTATTCTGGTCAAGGCACAAAAGCATCTCCAACATGCCTCTGGCAATATTGATGAACTATTAAACCGTCGCACCACAGCTATCGAGCGGACGCTCCGTCACATTGAGTTATCAGAAGGTGAGCCTGCGCTTGATCTACTCCATTTCCAAGAAAATGAGGAAGAATATGAAGATTAGTCACATGAAAAAAGATGAGCTGTTTGAAGGATTTTACCTAATCAAATCAGCTGACCTGAGGCAGACACGAGCTGGGAAAAACTACCTAGCCTTTACCTTCCAAGATGATAGTGGCGAGATTGATGGGAAGCTCTGGGATGCCCAACCTCATAACATTGAGGCCTTTACCGTAGGTAAGGTTGTCCACATGAAAGGACGCCGAGAAGTTTATAACAACACCCCTCAAGTCAATCAAATTACCCTACGCTTGCCTCAACCTGGCGAACCAAATGACCCAGCTGATTTCAAGGTCAAGTCGCCAGTTGATGTCAAGGAAATCCGAGAGTATATGATTCAGATGATTTTCAAAATAGAAAATCCTGTTTGGCAACGAATTGTCCGAAATCTCTACACCAAGTATGATAAGGAATTCTACTCCTATCCAGCAGCCAAGACCAACCACCATGCCTTTGAAACGGGTTTGGCCTATCATACGGCGACCATGGTGCGTTTGGCAGATGCTATTAGCGAAGTCTATCCTCAGCTCAATAAGAACCTGCTCTATGCAGGGATTATGCTGCATGACTTGGCTAAGGTCATTGAGTTGACGGGGCCAGACCATACCGAGTACACAGTGCGAGGCAATCTCCTTGGGCATATCGCTCTAATTGATAGCGAAATTACTAAGACAGTGATGGAACTCGGTATCGATGATACCAAGGAAGAAGTCGTTCTGCTTCGTCACGTCATCCTCAGTCACCACGGCTTACTTGAGTATGGAAGCCCAGTCCGTCCACGCATTATGGAAGCAGAGATTATCCATATGATTGACAATCTGGATGCAAGCATGATGATGATGTCAACAGCTCTGGCTTTGGTAGATAAAGGAGAGATGACCAATAAAATCTTCGCTATGGACAATCGTTCCTTCTATAAACCAGATCTAGATTAATAATTTAAGAAAAATGAGCATTTTTTAGGATAAGAATGTTCGTTTTTTTGTGTGAATATGGTATAATAGATAAAATATCAAAATTAAATGAAGTGGGAAATAGAAATGAAATTAAGAAGAAGTGATCGGATGGTTGTCATTTCCAACTATTTGATTAATAATCCTTATAAACTAACTAGTCTCAATACTTTTGCTGAAAAGTATGAATCTGCTAAATCATCCATCTCAGAAGATATCGTCATTATCAAACGCGCCTTTGAGGAAATTGAAATCGGTCATATCCAGACAGTAACTGGGGCTGGTGGAGGTGTTATCTTTACACCGTCTATTTCGAGTCAGGATGCTAAGGAAATGGTTGAAGACTTGCGTGCCAAGTTGTCAGAAAGTGACCGTATCTTGCCAGGTGGCTACATCTACCTGTCTGATTTGCTTAGCACACCAGCTATCTTGAAAAACATTGGTCGTATTATTGCCAAGAGCTTTATGGACCAAAAAATTGACGCGGTTATGACTGTAGCGACCAAGGGTGTTCCACTTGCAAATGCAGTTGCCAATGTCCTCAATGTTCCCTTTGTCATTGTACGCCGTGACTTGAAAATTACCGAAGGTTCAACGGTTAGCGTCAACTATGTTTCAGGTTCAAGTGGTGACCGCATTGAGAAAATGTTCCTTTCAAAACGTAGTCTCAAGGCAGGAAGCCGTGTCTTGATTGTGGATGACTTCTTGAAAGGCGGAGGAACTGTCAACGGGATGATCAGTCTCTTGCGTGAGTTTGATTCAGAATTGGCAGGTGTAGCGGTCTTTGCGGACAATGCCCAAGAAGAACGTGAAAAGCAGTTTGACTACAAGTCACTCTTGAAGGTAACCAATATTGATGTCAAGAATCAAGCCATCGATGTTGAGGTTGGAAATATCTTTGACGAAGATAAATAAGAAATAGAACTAAAGGTTGGAACGATTGTCCCAGCCTTTCTTTGCAAATAGAATAGAAGGAAGCTTATGAAAACACCATTTATCAATAAAGAAGACTTAGAAGAGATTGTTGCCGAGTTCCCCACTCCCTTTCACTTGTATGATGAGAAGGGAATTCGTGAGAAGGCAAGAGCCGTCAACCAAGCCTTTTCGTGGAACAAGGGCTTTAAGGAATATTTTGCAGTTAAGGCTACTCCAACCCCAGCTATTTTGAAAATTCTCCAAGAGGAAGGCTGTGGCGTGGACTGCTCTAGTTATGTAGAGCTTTTGATGAGTCATAAACTGGATTTTCCAGGTTATGAGATCATGTTCTCTTCAAACAATACGCCAGATAAGGAATATGCCTATGCGCGTGAATTGGGTGCGACCATTAACTTGGATGCTTTTGAAGATATTGAACATCTGGAGCGAGCAGCAGGCATTCCAGAAATCATCTCATGTCGTTATAATCCTGGAGGCGTTTTTGAACTGGGGACAGACATCATGGACAATCCTGGAGAAGCCAAGTTTGGCATGACCAAGGACCAGCTCTTTGAAGCTTTTGCTATCTTGAAGGAAAAAGGAGCCAAGACCTTTGGGATTCACTCCTTCCTAGCGTCCAATACCGTGACCCATCTCTATTATCCAGAGTTGGCTCGTCAGCTTTTTGAATTGGCTGTTGAAATCAAGGAAAAGTTGGGTATTTCGCTAGACTTTATCAATCTTTCTGGCGGTATTGGTGTCAATTATCGTCCAGACCAGGAGCCAAATGATATTGCCTTGATTGGCGAGGGAGTTCGTAAGGTGTATGAAGAGGTTCTTACGCCAGCAGGTCTTGGTCAGGTTAAGATTTTCACCGAATTGGGTCGCTTTATGCTAGCCCCTCATGGTGCTTTGGTCACAAGAGTTACTCATAAGAAGAAAACCTACCGTACCTATCTAGGTGTGGATGCATCAGCAGTCAACCTTATGCGTCCAGCCATGTACGGAGCCTACCACCATATCACCAATCTGACACATCCAGATGGGCCAGCTGAAGTGGTAGATGTGGTCGGTTCACTCTGTGAAAACAATGATAAATTTGCAGTGAATCGTGAACTGCCTCATACAGAAATTGGTGATTTGCTGGTAATTCATGATACAGGTGCCCACGGTTTTTCAATGGGCTACCAGTACAACGCCAAACTTCGTTCTGCGGAAATCCTTTATACTGAAGAAGGCAAAGCCCGTCAAATCCGCCGTGCAGAGCGCCCTGAGGACTATTTTGCAACCTTGTATGGTTTTGATTTTGAAGAATAAAATGATAATTAATTGAAAATGAAATTGAAAAACAGATTGCTTTCTAAAAAATAGGCAAAAATCTTGTTTTTCCTTCAAGTCATGATATAATAAAACTATAAAACGTTTTCAAGGAAGGTAACGATATGTCTGAAGAAACAATTGATTATGGACAAGTGACAGGAATGGTGCATTCAACGGAGAGCTTTGGTTCGGTAGACGGACCTGGTATTCGCTTTATTGTCTTTTTGCAGGGCTGTCACATGCGTTGCCAGTATTGCCACAACCCAGATACTTGGGCGATGGAGTCCAATAAATCACGTGAACGGACGGTAGATGATGTCTTGGCAGAGGCCTTGCGCTACCGTGGTTTCTGGGGAAATAAGGGTGGGATTACAGTCAGTGGAGGAGAAGCCCTCTTGCAGATTGATTTCTTGATTGCCCTCTTTACCAAGGCTAAAGAACACGGAATCCACTGTACCTTGGATACTTGTGCCCTTCCTTTCCGTAATAAACCACGTTACCTTGAAAAGTTTGACAAACTCATGGCTGTCACTGACTTGGTCCTCTTGGATATCAAGGAAATCAACGAAGAACAGCACAAGATTGTTACTAGCCAAACCAATAAAAATATCTTGGCCTGTGCCCAGTATCTATCAGATATCGGAAAACCTGTCTGGATTCGCCACGTGTTAGTTCCAGGTTTGACAGACAGAGATGATGACTTGATTGAACTTGGTAAGTTCGTCAAGACCCTCAAAAATGTTGATAAGTTTGAAATTCTACCATATCACACCATGGGTGAGTTTAAATGGCGTGAATTGGGAATTCCATATTCTCTCGAAGGGGTTAAACCACCAACAGCAGACCGCGTCAAGAACGCTAAAAAACTCATGGATACCGAAAGTTACCAAGACTATATGAAACGTGTACATGGATAAAAAAGAAGCCTGATGGAAACATCGGGCTTTTGATACTCAATGAAAATCAAAGTGCAAACTAGGAAGCTAGCCGCAGGTTGCTCAAAACACTGTTTTGAGGTTGCAGATAGAGCTGACGTGGTTTGAAGAGATTTTCGAAGAGTATGACTTGCAAAAAGACTTAGCAAACCAGCTAAGCCTTTTTCTTCTTATCTCGAACGTTGTTTTCCAGCGTTGCGATTTTTGTGTTTTTTCTTGCTTGTGATAGCAGTTGGTTGTTCAGGAGTAACGTCTTTTCGTCCACTTGGTGTAGAGAAAGAACTTGCTTTTGGTGGGTTCTTTGCCAGTTCTTCACGGACTTTTTTGCGAAGTTTTGGACGAACGATATAGTTGACGATAAACTGTTGGAGAATCATCATGAAACCACCGACAACCCAGTAAAGTGTGACACTGGCTGGTGAAATGAGGGAGAAGACAACAATCGTGATTGGGCTCACGTAAGCCATTTTCTTGATTTGTTCTCTTTGCGTTTCATCTTCTACTCCGTGAAGTGAAAGGAGCGATTGAAGATAGTAAAGGACACCTGCGCAGGCAACCAAAATCATACTTGGAGAACCTAGAGGAATGCCTAGGTAGCTTGCTTGAGCAACCCCTTCAGTATGTTGGGCAGCAAAGTAAATTGCAGAGAAGAAAGGCATTTGAAGGAGGATAGGGAAACATCCTACACCACCAAACATGCTGATGCCGTGCTCTTTTTGAGCGGCAAAGAGAGCTTGTTGGGCTTCGAGTTTTTCTTCTTGAGTCGTTGCTTCCTTGAGACGTGTTTGGTGTGGCTCAAGGACGTGCTTGAGGGCGTTCATCTTTTCAGAGTGAAGCGTTGCCTTCCATGATTGGTAGATACCAAGTGGTAAGATGATCAAGCGCACGATAATGGTTACGATGATGATAGCGACCCCGAAGCCTAGACCTTGATCATTAGCGAAGTACTTGATAGCTTCAGCCATAGGCGCTCCGAAAGTATTCCAAATGACTCCTGTTGGCTGTCCTGTGGCTTTATCGACGCTAACACAGCCAGTCAAGACAAGCAACATAGCCACTCCCATAGCTGAGAGTGCAAAACGTTTAATAGATTTCACTGTTTTTATTCCTTCTTTTAAAAATAATACCTTTCTATTCTACTGTTTTTTTACAAAATATACAATAGTTCTAGAGACCTAATTTGCGATTTTAAAGTCAGGGTAGGGAGGAAAGTTGCTTAGTTTGACATCTAAATAGCTGACTTTTGAAAAAGGTGTGGGTCCTTTGCGGATTTCTTGGATAAATTTCGCCATGATAGCAGATGAGTCTGCTTGGGCTAAGATTTCCACTGTGCCATCGTCGTTATTCCATACCCGACCTGTGATGCCACCAATTTCAAGGGCCAAGCTATAAACACCCCAACGAAAGCCGACTCCCTGCACCCTGCCTTGGGCAATCATTCTAACCTTTTGCATACCAAACCCCTTTGATTGTGTTATAATATTTCTATGACTATTATAACCTCAAAAGCCAATTCTGTGGTAAAAAATGCCAAGAAATTACACCAAAAAAAATACCGCAAGTCTGCCTATTTGATTGAAGGCTGGCACTTGTTTGAAGAAGCTGTTCAAGCTGGAGTGACGATTGAGAAAATCTTTGCCCTAGAAAATTACCGAGATCAGTTAGCTGCTTTTCCGCAAACTGTCTGGGTGTCAGAGGATATTTTGCTAGATTTGGCAGATTCTCAGACTCCACAGGGAATTGTTGCCGTCGTTCAAAAAGAAGAAGTAGGGCAAGTTGACTTTAGTCAGGGCAAGTTTTTATTTTTGGAAGATGTGCAAGATCCTGGTAATGTCGGAACTATCATTCGGACTGCGGATGCAGCAGGTTTTACTGGAGTGATTGTTTCAGATAAATCGGCAGATATCTACAGTCTCAAGACCCTCCGTTCCATGCAAGGCAGTCATTTCCACCTGCCCATTTATAGGATGTCGAGTCAAGCGCTTCTTAAGGAAATCAAAGAGGCAGGTATCTCAGTGCTGGCAACAACCTTATCTAAAGATTCTGTTGATTACAGAGAACTGCCTCCTATAGAAAATTTTGTACTAGTCATGGGAAATGAGGGTCAAGGAATTAGTCCCCTTATGGCTGAAAGTGCAGACCAGTTGGTCCATATTAGTATGAAGGGGCAGGCTGAGAGTTTGAATGTTGCAGTTGCAGCTGGTATTTTGATTTTCCATTTAAGCTAATTTTAACTTTTTTTGTTATAATCAAGGAAAGATGTTCATAGAAAAGGAGAAAAGATGAATCACACTATTATTCATGACCACGCAGGTCTCAATCAATTTTACGCTAAGGTTTATGCCTTTGTTGGTCTGGGGATCGGATTATCCGCTTTAGTATCAGGCCTTATGTTGACGGTCTTTCAATCTCAGTTGGTTTACTTTTTGATGCAAGGGCGTCTCTGGTTGACCATTGCTACTTTTGCGGAGTTAGCCTTGGTTTTCGTTGCTAGTAGTATGGCTTCAAAGAATAGCCCAGCAGCTCTTCCAGTATTTTTACTTTACTCAGTATTAAACGGCTTTACCCTCAGTTTTGTGGTGGCCTTCTATACTCCAGGTACAGTTTTATCTGCCTTTGTATCGAGCGCTCTTCTCTTCTTTGTCATGGCGGCAGTCGGTATGTTCACTAAGAAAGATTTGAGTGGGATTGGTCGTGCTATGATGGCAGCTCTTATCGGTTTGCTGATTGCTATGATAGTCAATATTTTCTTGGCTAGTGGTTTCTTTGATTATATGATTAGCGTGGCCATGGTTTTAGTTTTCTCAGGGTTGATTGCTTGGGATAACCAAAAAATTCGCCGTGCCTATGAACAATCACAAGGTCGTGTAGCGACAGGCTGGGTTGTGTCAATGGCTCTCAGTATCTATCTTGATTTTATCAATCTCTTCCTAAGTATTCTACGTATCTTCGGTCGTAATGACTAAAGGTCTATGAAATCAGTGTTTTGAATGACACTGATTTTTTTTAAAATTTCTCTTTTCTTTTCTTGGAAATAGGTGTATAATGCTTTTAATTAAATTTTTGAGGAGTAGCTTATGAAGAAAAGTTTTATCCACCAACAAGAAGAAATTTCCTTTGTCAAAAACACTTTTACCCAGTATTTGAAAGACAAGCTAGAAGTTGTCGAAGTTCAAGGTCCTATCTTGAGTAGGGTCGGTGACGGGATGCAGGACAACTTATCAGGTGTGGAGAATGCCGTATCGGTCAAGGTTCTCCAAATCCCTGATGCTACTTATGAAGTGGTACATTCACTTGCTAAATGGAAACGCCATACCTTGGCTCGTTTTGGTTTCGGTGAGGGTGAAGGTCTCTTCGTCCACATGAAGGCCCTTCGTCCAGATGAAGATTCGCTGGATGCGACCCACTCTGTTTATGTCGACCAGTGGGATTGGGAGAAGGTTATTCCCAATGGACAACGTAACATTGCCTACCTAAAAGAAACAGTTGAGAAGATTTATAAGGCTATTCGCCTTACTGAGCTAGCTGTTGAAGCCCGCTATGACATCGAGTCTGTCTTGCCAAAACAAATCACTTTTATCCACACAGAAGAGTTGGTAGAACGCTACCCAGACTTGACACCAAAAGAGCGTGAAAATGCTATCTGTAAAGAATTTGGCGCTGTTTTCTTGATTGGTATCGGTGGCGAGTTGCCAGATGGTAAACCGCACGATGGACGTGCACCAGACTACGATGACTGGACAAGCGAATCTGAAAATGGCTACAAGGGTCTGAATGGAGATATTCTTGTCTGGAATGAGTCTTTAGGTGGAGCCTTTGAGTTGTCTTCTATGGGAATCCGTGTGGATGAAGAAACCCTTCGCCGTCAGGTTGCCATCACAGGTGATGAAGACCGCTTGGAATTGGAATGGCACAAGGCTTTGTTGAACGGTCTATTCCCATTGACAATCGGTGGAGGAATTGGACAATCTCGGATGGCTATGTTCCTACTTCGCAAGAAACATATCGGAGAGGTGCAAACAAGTGTTTGGCCTCAAGAAGTTCGCGATACTTACGAAAATATTTTGTAGAGAATCGAACCGCAAGGTTCGGTTTTCTTTCTCTTTTTGCCTATAATTTGGTATAATAAACGGTATGAAAATCGTATCAGGAATCTATGGGGGACGTCCCCTCAAGACATTAGAAGGCAAGACGACAAGGCCTACTTCGGATAAGGTTAGGGGAGCCATTTTTAATATGATTGGCCCCTACTTTGAAGGGGGACGAGTCTTGGATCTGTATGCAGGTAGTGGTGGTTTATCTATCGAGGCAGTCTCACGTGGCATGTCCAGCGCTGTTTTGGTGGAGCGAGACCGTAAAGCTCAGACCATCGTGGCTGAAAATATCCAGATGACCAAGGAAGTTGGAAAATTTCAACTCCTCAAGATGGATGCAGAAAGGGCATTGGAACAGGTATCTGGGGAATTTGATCTCATTTTCTTAGACCCTCCTTATGCCAAGGAACAAATCGTAGCAGATATTGAAAAAATGGCTGAGAGAGAGCTTTTTTCTGAAGATATCATGGTCGTGTGTGAAACGGATAAGGCCGTTGAACTTCCAGAAGAAATTGCCTGTCTGGGTATCTGGAAGGAAAAGATTTATGGAATTAGTAAGGTGACAGTCTATGTCAGATAAGATTGGTTTATTCACAGGCTCATTTGATCCGATGACAAATGGGCATCTGGATATCATTGAACGGGCGAGCAAACTTTTTGATAAGCTCTATGTCGGTATTTTTTTTAATCCCCACAAACAAGGATTTCTCCCTCTTGAAAATCGTAAACGAGGGCTAGAAACGGCTTTGAAACATTTGGCAAATGTTGAAGTTGTGTCTTCTCATGATGAATTGGTGGTTGATGTCGCAAAAAGACTGGGGGCTACTTGCCTAGTGCGGGGTTTGAGAAATGCGTCGGATTTGCAATATGAAGCCAGTTTTGATTACTACAACCATCAGCTGTCTCCTGATATAGAGACTATTTATTTACATAGCCGACCTGAACATCTTTATATCAGTTCATCAGGTGTTAGAGAACTTTTGAAGTTTGGTCAGGATATTGCCTGCTATGTTCCTGAGAGTATTTTGGAGGAAATAAGAAATGAAAAAAAAGATTAGATGGCCCTTATATGTTATAGCTGCCTTGATTGTGACTTTCTTGGCGTTTGTAGTGCCCTTGCCCTACTATATAGAGGTTCCAGGTGGTTCGGAAGATATTCGTCAAGTCCTTAAAGTAAATGACACAGAAGATAAGGAAGCTGGTGCCTATCAATTCGTTACGGTTGGTGTCCAGCACGCTACTTTAGCCCATATGATTTATGCTTGGTTGACGCCTTTTACAGATATTCGTAGCGCTCAGGAGACTACAGGTGGTTCTTCCGATGTTGAATTTATGCGAATTAATCAATTCTACATGCAAACATCGCAAAATATGGCCAAGTATCAAGGGCTAAAAACAGCTGGTAAGGATATTGAACTTAAATACCTTGGAGTTTATGTCTTGACTGTGACGGATAATTCGACCTTTAAAGGGATTCTCAACATCTCTGATACGGTCACAGCAGTCAATGATCAGACCTTCGACAGTTCCAAAGACTTGATTGATTACGTCAATTCTCAAAAATTAGGAGATTCTGTCAAAGTCACCTATGAAGAGGATGGGCAAACCAAGTCTGCAGAAGGTAAGATTATCACCTTGGAAAATGGCAAAAATGGGATTGGAATCGGTTTGATTGACCGTACAGAAGTGACCAGTGATGTCCCAATTCGCTTTTCAACAGCTGGTATCGGCGGTCCAAGTGCAGGTCTCATGTTTAGTCTGGCCATCTATACCCAAATAGCTGACCCAGGTCTTCGTAATGGTCGTATCGTTGCCGGTACAGGGACCATTGACCGTGATGGTAATGTGGGGGACATTGGAGGTATTGATAAGAAAGTTGTAGCTTCGGCTAGAGAAGGTGCCGCGATTTTCTTTGCCCCTGATAATCCTGTTAGCGAAGAAGAACAAAAAGCGCATCCTGATGCTAAAAACAACTACCAGACAGCCCTAGAAGCAGCCAAAACAATCAAGACAGATATGAAAATCGTGCCCGTTAAAACCCTACAAGATGCAATTGATTACTTGAAAAATAATCCCTAGTTTTTGAGTGAAGTTTCCAAACTAGCGCACAAACAGAGAAGATGGTATAATAGTCAAATGGTTCAATTATTATTCACTCTAAGCAGTCACATGCTCTTTATTTATGTGAGTTTTTACCTTTTAAAGAATCTTGTTAGATGGGAAAAGGTTTTAAAAGTGACAGCTGAGAACACAAGAAAAGTCCGTTTATTGATAGTCCTTTTCAGCATTGTAATGGGCTACATCATGAGTTCTTTCTTTATCAGCCTATATCAGTTGTGGCAAGAAGCGCTTAGAGGATTATTATAATTTGCGTGTTTAAGAAATTGCTTTCAAGTAGTTAGCTTTTTAAAGATATTGTTAAACTTATAAGGAGAAATAGAAATCATGGATATTATAGTCTTGTTATTGATAACGCTATTAATTTATTTGTTGCCCCAAAATAAGGAATATCTAAGTGTTGAATCTACATCAGGGCTTAGAGGATTTCTAGCTATAGGAATCATATTTCATCATTTGTCACAATGGGTTACATCGGGTGAGGAATTTTCTAATTTTTCCTATATGGGAACTTATATCGTTTCTATTTTCTTCTTTTTGTCCGCCTATGGATTGTATTCTCAGAATGAAAATAAGAAAAATTATCTAGATAATTTTTTAGTTAAGAGGCTTTCTAAAATTTTAGTTCCATTTTTTTCTATATCTTTGATTTATATGTTTTACAGATTTGTAAACGGTCAATTAATGGATTTAGATTTTTTTGCTAATTTATTTAAAAAAGGAAGTACAATTATTTATAATGGTTGGTTTGTCGATATTATAATTTTAATGTATATATTTTTTTATATATCGTTTAAGTTTTTCAGAAATAAGTCCATATCTATTGTTATCAATACAATATTTGTAATCGGTTATATCTGTTTGGCTATAAAATTAGGCTATAGTGTCTGGTGGTATAATAGTGCTTTGGCCTTCGTTATTGGTCTAATATGGGCTAAAAATCAAAATAAAATTGATAGATTTTTAGATAGGTATTACATTATAGCAATTATTTTAGTCACTGTGTTACTCTTTTTCTCACATAAATACAATATTTTATTGAAGTATATACATTTAGAAGATAGCTATAGTTATGCACTGGCGGCTAATTTAGATAATATTATTTTTACAATCTACTTAATTATTGTTTTTCTGAAAAAAATAAATTTTTCAAATATGTATTTGATTTTACTAGGTAGTATATCGTTTGAATTATATATGATACATGGATTAGTAATCTCTATTCTAGAAAAAATATTTGTGTCATCCAGAGTAAATGATGTGTTATTTACATTTTTTGTATTGATGATAAGTCTGATTTTAGCTTGGATTATTAACAAATTAGTTAATAGGTTTATTCAACAAGTAAGTCTATTTATAAAATCAACATTAAAGGAAAATACTCTATGGAAAAAATTGTAGTTCAAGGTGGCGATAATCGTCTGGTAGGAAGTGTTACGATCGAAGGAGCAAAGAATGCAGTCTTGCCCTTGTTGGCAGCGACTATTCTAGCAAGTGAAGGAAAGACTGTTTTGCAGAATGTTCCCATCTTGTCAGATGTTTTCACTATGAATCAGGTGGTTCGTGGTTTGAATGCCAAGGTGGATTTTAATGAAGAAGCTCATCTTGTTGAGGTGGACGCGACTGGTGATATTACTGAGGAAGCTCCTTACAAGTATGTCAGCAAGATGCGTGCATCTATCGTTGTCTTGGGACCAATTCTTGCCCGTGTAGGTCATGCCAAGGTATCCATGCCAGGTGGTTGTACGATTGGTAGCCGCCCTATTGACCTTCATTTGAAAGGTCTAGAAGCTATGGGGGCTAAGATTAGTCAGACAGCTGGTTACATCGAAGCCAAGGCTGATCGCTTGCAGGGTGCTCATATCTACATGGACTTCCCAAGTGTTGGTGCTACGCAGAACTTGATGATGGCAGCGACTCTGGCTGATGGTGTGACAGTGATTGAAAACGCTGCGCGTGAGCCTGAGATTGTTGACCTAGCCATTCTCCTCAATGAAATGGGAGCTAAGGTTAAGGGTGCTGGTACAGAGACCATTACCGTTACTGGTGTTGACAAACTTCATGGTACGACTCATAATGTAGTCCAAGACCGTATCGAAGCAGGAACCTTTATGGTAGCTGCTGCCATGACTGGTGGTGATGTCTTGATTAAAGACGCTGTTTGGGAGCACAACCGTCCCTTGATTGCCAAATTGCTTGAAATGGGGGTGGAAGTGACAGAGGAGACTGAAGGAATTCGAGTTCGCTCTCAACTAGAAAATTTAAAAGCTGTTCATGTGAAAACCTTGCCCCATCCAGGATTTCCAACAGATATGCAGGCTCAATTTACAGCCTTGATGACCGTCGCAAAAGGGGAATCAACCATGGTGGAGACAGTTTTCGAAAATCGTTTCCAACACCTAGAAGAGATGCGTCGCATGGGCTTACATTCTGAGATTATCCGTGACACAGCTCGTATTGTTGGTGGACAACCTTTGCAGGGAGCAGAAGTTCTTTCTACCGATCTTCGTGCCAGCGCAGCTTTGATTTTGACAGGTTTGGTAGCACAGGGAGAAACCGTGGTTGGTAAATTGGTTCACTTGGATAGAGGTTACTACCGATTCCATGAGAAGTTAGCACAGCTAGGTGCTAAGATTCAGCGGATTGAGGCAAGTGATGAAGATGAGTAAGAAATCAAGCTATGTAATCAAGCGTCTACTTCTAGTCATTTTGGTACTGTTTTTAGGTGCTCTTGCCCTAGGAATCGGTTTAATGGTAGGTTATGGAATCTTGGGCAAGGGTCAAGATCCATGGGCTATCCTGTCTCCAGCAAAATGGCAGGAATTGATTCATAAATTTACAGGAAATTAGGCTGGAGAACCAGCCTTTTTCTAAAGATAAGGAGAAACATGAACAAAAAAACAAGACAGACACTGATCGGACTGCTAGTGTTATTGCTTTTGTCTGCAGGGAGCTATTATATCAAGCAGATGCAGTCGACAGCTAATAGTCCTAAAACAAAGGTTAGTCAGAAAAAACAAGCGTCTGAAACTCCTAGTCAAGAATTGGCAGAGAGTGTCTTAACAGACGCAGTCAAGAGTCAAATAAAAGGGAGTCTTGAGTGGAACGGCTCAGGTGCTTTTATCGTCAATGGTAATAAAACAAATCTAGATGCCAAGGTTTCAAGTAAGCCTTACGCTGATAACAAAACAAAGACAGTGGGTAAGGAAACTGTGCCAACCGTAGCAAATGCCCTCTTGTCTAAGGCTACTCGCCAGTACAAGAATCGTGAAGAAACTGGGAATGGTTCGACTTCTTGGACACCTCCAGGCTGGCATCAGGTTAAGAATCTAAAGGGATCTTATACGCATGCCGTCGATAGAGGTCACTTGTTAGGCTATGCCTTAATCGGCGGCTTGGATGGTTTTGATGCCTCAACAAGTAATCCTAAAAACATTGCTGTTCAGACAGCCTGGGCAAATCAGGCGCAGGCCGAGGATTCGACTGGTCAAAACTACTATGAAAGTCTGGTGCGTAAAGCCCTAGACCAAAACAAGCGTGTCCGTTACCGTGTAACACTTTACTACGCTACAAACGATGACTTAGTTCCTTCAGCTTCACAGATTGAAGCCAAGTCTTCAGACGGAGAATTGGAATTTAATGTTCTAGTCCCCAATGTTCAAAAGGGACTTCAACTGGATTACCGAACTGGAGAAGTGACTGTTACTCAGTGAAATATAACATAAACTCCTATGTCACTTGTAGATGTAGGAGTTCTTCTTTTACTAGTTTAATCAAGGTTAAGGAGGGCTACAATAGACACTGATAAAAAATAATATGTACTGGACTAGATTTTGTGATATAATAAAGGATAAATTACTATTTTAGGAGAAGAACTATGGAAGACCCAAGTAGTCAGAATTTGTTGCTACAATTTGTTTTATTGTTTATCTTGACGGTGTTAAATGCTTTTTTCTCAGCTACAGAAATGGCCATGGTGTCACTAAATCGTGCGCGGGTTGAACAAAAAGCAGAAGAAGGAGATAGACGCTATATCCGTCTGCTGAAGGTACTAGAAAATCCTAACCATTTTTTATCAACCATTCAAGTAGGAATTACTCTGATTACGATCTTATCAGGGGCTAGTTTGGCAGAAACTCTGGGACGAGAAATTGCTTCTTGGCTTGGAAATAGCGAAACAGCTTATGCCGTTGCAAGTTTTCTATCTTTAGCATTTTTGACTTATATTTCCATCGTTTTTGGGGAATTGTATCCCAAAAGAATCGCTCTTAATCTGAAGGATGCCTTGGCGATTCGTACAGCGCCAGTTATCATTGGGCTGGGGAAACTAGTTAGTCCCTTTGTTTGGCTCTTATCTGCATCTACCAATCTATTGAGTCGCTTGACTCCTATGACCTTTGACGATGCTGATGAAAAAATGACCCGTGATGAAATTGAGTACATGCTGACCAATAGTGAAGAAACACTAGATGCTGATGAAATTGAGATGTTACAGGGGATTTTTTCACTGGATGAATTGATGGCCAGAGAGGTCATGGTTCCTCGAACGGATGCATTTATGGTGGATATTCAGGATGATAGTCAAACCATTATCCAAAGTATTTTAAAACAAAATTATTCTCGTATCCCTGTCTATGATGGAGACAAGGATAACGTGATTGGGATTATTCACACCAAGAGTCTTCTTAAGGCAGCTTTTGTAGACGGTTTTGACAATATTGTATGGAAGAGAATTTTACAAGATCCACTCTTTGTTCCTGAAACTATTTTTGTGGATGACTTGCTAAAAGAATTGCGCAATACCCAAAGACAAATGGCAATCTTGCTAGATGAATACGGTGGTATGGCTGGTTTGGTGACCTTAGAAGACCTCTTAGAGGAAATTGTTGGGGAAATCGATGACGAAACAGATAAGGCAGAAATCGAAGTTCATCAAATCGGAGAAGACACTTATATCGTTCAAGGTACCATGAATCTCAATGATTTCAATGACTACTTTGATGTTGAACTGGAAAGTGATGACGTTGATACCATCGCTGGTTATTATTTGACAGGAGTTGGGACCATTCCAACGACTGAGAAACTCAGCTATGAATTGGTCAGCCAAAACAAACAGCTTATCCTAACCAATGATAAGGTAAAAAATGGACGTGTTACCAAGGTAAAAGTCCAAATTACAGAAGTCGAAATAGAAGAAGAAACAGAGTAAACTAGAGGCTTTTGTCACCAGGTGTGACGAAGCTTTTTTCAGTTGATTTCAAAAGAGAATTGTACCCTCGAAAAATTCAGCCCAAACTTGCCCCAAAAGTTTTTTAAAGTGATACGTATTTATTCGAGGAAAAAGAAAAAAGCCCTTCAAACTGGGCTTTCTGTTCGTTTGAAACCTGATAAATCAAGTTCGTAGAAGGCGGTAGACGGATTTGAACCGACGATCAAGCTTTTGCAGAGCCGTGCCTTACCACTTGGCTATACCGCCTTTACTTTTATTATTATACCTTGAAAATCATTCACAGTCAATAGCTTTTTCAGATTTTTTGTATGAATAAGCCTAAATATTCTGAAAATTCGTTTACTTTTCTTGAAATCTATGTTATAATTGATAAAACCTATACTTTATAAGAGGAGTAAAGAAATGAAAAAAAGTAGAGTCTTTGTTGCAGCAGGAGTTGCTTTATTAGCAACAGGTGTATTAGTAGCTTGTGGGAATTCAAAATCATCTGATTCGACAGCTCCAAAAACTTATGGCTATGTCTATTCAGCTGATCCAGAAACATTGGACTATCTTATCTCTGGAAAAGAGAGTACGAAAGTGGCTACTTCAAACGGGATCGATGGCCTCTTCACAAATGACAAATACGGGAATTTGACTCCTGCGGTTGCAGAAGACTGGTCTGTATCAAAAGACGGATTGACATATACCTACAAAATTCGTAAAGGTGTCAAATGGATGACATCCGATGGTGAAGAATATGCCGAAGTGACTGCTAAAGATTTCGTGAATGGATTGAAACATGCGGCAGATAAGAAATCAGAAGCTCTATATCTAGCTGAAACTTCTGTTAAAGGTTTATCTGATTATTTGGCTGGGAATTCAAAAGATTTCTCTACAGTAGGTGTTAAAGCGGTTGATGACTATACTCTTGAGTATACTTTGAACCAACCAGAACCTTACTGGAACTCTAAGATGGTTTATTCAATTTTCTGGCCATTAAACGAAGAATTTGAAAAATCAAAAGGCTCTGATTTTGCTAAAGCGACAGATCCTACATCATTGCTATATAATGGACCTTTCTTGCTCAAAGGTTTGACTGCTAAATCTTCTATCGAATTTGCTAAGAACGAGCAGTACTGGGATAAAGAGAATGTTCATTTAGATACAGCAACACTGGCATATTTTGATGGTTCGGACCAAGAATCACTTGAGCGTAACTTTACAAGTGGAGCTTATAGTTTTGCTCGTCTTTACCCAACAAGTTCAAACTTCTCAAAGGTAGAGGAGTCATACAAGGATAATATTTTCTACACTCCATCAGGAGCTGGTATTGGAGGTTTAGGTGTAAATATCGATCGACAAAATTACAAATATACATCTAAAACGACAGATGAAGAGAAAACATCTACTAAGAAAGCTCTTCTTAACAAAGACTTCCGCCAAGCCTTGAACTTTGCCTTTGACCGTACAGGTTATTCTGCTCAAGTTAACGGTAAAGAAGGTGCTCCTCTCGCAGTTCGTAATTTATTTGTGAAACCAGACTTTGTGACTGCAGGCGAAAAAACTTTCGGTGACTTGGTTGCTGAAAAAGTTAAGACTTATGGAGATGAGTGGAAAGATGTAAACTTTGCTGATGGTCAAGACGGTCTCTTTAACGCTGACAAAGCTAAAGCAGAATTTGCTAAAGCTAAAACTGCTCTGGAAGCAGAAGGTGTGAAATTCCCTATCCACTTGGATGTTCCAGTAGACCAAACCTCTAAAAACTTTGTCGCACGGATTCAGTCGTTCAAACAATCAGTTGAAAAAGTTTTAGGCGAAGAAAATGTTGTCATCGATATTCAACAAATTTCTAAAGATGAATTCTTTAATGCGACTTATTATGCTGCTAATGCAGCAGCTGAGGATTGGGATCTTTCAGGTGCGGTTGGATGGAATCCTGACTATGAAGATCCATCAACTTACCTTGATATCCTTAAATCAACTAATAGTGAGCAAACGAAAACTTATATGGGGTATGATGACCCATCAAATGCAGCTGCAGCTAAAGTTGGTGTGAAAGATTACGATAAATTGCTTGATGAAGCTGGAAAAGAAACAAGTGATCTTAACAAACGTTATGAAAAATATGCTGCTGCTCAAGCTTGGTTGACAGACAGTTCACTCTTCTTACCAGCTATGTCTTCTAGTGGTGCTGCACCATTCATTTCTCGTGTTGTACCATTCTCAGCTTCTTATAGCCAATCTGGAGACAAAGGTTCAAATCTCTACTTCAAATATATTCAGTTACAAGACAAAGTTGTAACAAAGGCTGATTATGAACAAGCTCGTGAGAAATGGCTCAAAGAGAAAAAAGAATCAAACGAAAAAGTTCAAAAAGAATTGACTAAACACGTTAAATAAATAACTCTCAAGGGAACTTTCTCTCCATGAGGAGAAGGTTCTTTTGGGATTTAAAAAGGAAACGATATGAAGAAATATATTTTTATGCGTGTCTTGCGGTCATTGGTTTCTATCTTCTTAGTAACAACCTTGACTTACACGATTATCTATACAATGGTTCCTCGAAAATTAATTTTCAAACAGGATACCAACTATAACAAGATTGCGACAACTGCTGATAAGCGTGATAACTATGAGAACACTGTTTATGAGCGTATGGGCTATATCGAGTACTACGATACCAAGGAATTGCAAGAAAAAGCTAGCCAGATGGATGCCTCTGTAACAGTTGAAGCTAATGACACCAACAAGGCTATCTATGAAAAATACATCAAACAAATCGGTCATGGTTGGACTCTAGGAGAATTTACTGAAAGTGGCCAATTCTACGCTACTCGTGAAATCCCAATTTTTGAACGTGTTTTCAAATTCTATGCTAACTTAATTGACATTGACCATACAAATAAAATTCAAGACCCTGAAAATCCAGACTTGAAACGTTACCTTCGTTTCGAAAATGATCCAGCAATCGGATGGTCATTGGTTGGTTCAGGAACTAAACATAAATATCTCTTGTACTTCAACAGTCAGTTCCCATTCGTGCATCAAAACTTTGTGAACATCAATTTAGGTGACTCTTATCCAACATATGCTAATAGCCCTGTTTTACAGGTTATTACTCAGGGGCAAGGGCAAACAAAAACGGGTCAAGTTCAGTTCCCAACAGGTAAGAAAACTTCTTCTGTAAATATTTACTCAAGAACCTACAAATCACCTAGTCAGGCTGATTCTCGTGAAGTAGCCAACTACGGAAAAGATGATCCTTATACAGCTACTGAAAGTAACTACCAATATCCTTCTATGATTGCCAGCTCTGCTGTCGTTGGATTGATTGGTTTAGTGATTTCTTATGCGATTGCCGTGCCGCTTGGTTCAGCCATGGCCCGTTTCAAGAACACTTGGATTGATAGCTTTTCGACAGGTGCTTTGACCTTCTTGATGGCTCTTCCAACGATTGCCTTGGTTTACATCGTTCGTTTGATTGGATCATCAATTGGTCTTCCAGATTCATTCCCTATCCTGGGAGCTGGAGATTGGCGTTCTTATGTTTTACCAGCAGTTATCCTTGGTTTGTTGGGGGCTCCTATTACAGCTATTTGGATTCGTCGTTATATGATTGACTTGCAATCACAAGATTTTGTACGTTTTGCTCGTGCAAAAGGTTTATCTGAAAAAGAAATTTCAAACAAACACATCTTTAAAAATGCCATGGTTCCGCTTGTTTCAGGAATTCCTGGTGCCGTTATCGGGGTTATCGGTGGTGCAACTCTTACTGAAACAGTCTTCGCCTTCCCAGGTATGGGTAAAATGTTGATTGATTCTGTAAAAGCATCTAATAACTCTATGGTCGTTGGTCTTGTCTTCATCTTTACATGTATTTCTATCCTCTCTCTTCTTTTAGGAGATATTTGGATGACTATTATTGACCCACGTATTAAATTGACTGAGAAAGGAGGCAAATAATGTCTACAATCGATAAAGAAAAATTTCAGTTCGTAAAACGTGACGATTTTGCCTCTGAAACTATTGATGCGCCAGCATATTCTTACTGGAAATCAGTGTTTAGACAATTTATGAAGAAAAAATCAACTGTAGTCATGTTGGGAATCTTGGTAGCCATCATTTTGATGAGTTTCATCTACCCAATGTTTTCTAAGTTTGATTTCAATGATGTCAGCAAGGTAAACGATTTTAGCGCTCGTTATATCAAGCCAAATGCTGAGCATTGGTTCGGTACTGACAGTAACGGTAAATCGCTCTTTGACGGTGTCTGGTTCGGAGCTCGTAACTCTATCCTCATTTCTGTCATTGCGACAGCGATTAACTTGGTTATCGGTGTCTTTGTCGGTGGTATTTGGGGAATTTCAAAATCCGTTGACCGTGTCATGATGGAAGTTTATAACGTCATCTCAAACATTCCATCTCTTTTGATTGTCATTGTCTTGACTTACTCAATCGGAGCTGGATTCTGGAATCTGATTTTTGCCATGAGTGTAACAACATGGATTGGGATTGCTTTCATGATCCGTGTGCAAATCTTGCGTTATCGTGATTTGGAATACAACTTGGCGTCGCGTACTTTGGGAACCCCAACCTTGAAGATTGTTGCCAAAAATATCATGCCACAATTGGTATCTGTTATTGTGACAACGATGACCCAAATGCTTCCAAGCTTTATCTCATACGAAGCCTTCTTGTCTTTCTTCGGTCTTGGATTACCGATTACAGTGCCAAGTTTGGGTCGTTTGATTTCGGATTATTCACAAAACGTAACAACCAATGCTTACTTGTTCTGGATTCCATTGACAACTCTTGTCTTGGTATCCTTGTCCTTTTTCGTAGTTGGTCAAAACTTAGCAGATGCTAGTGATCCACGTACACATAGATAGGAGTAGAAATGACAAAAGAAAAAAATGTAATTTTGACTGCTCGCGATATTGTCGTGGAATTTGACGTTCGTGACAAAGTATTGACAGCCATTCGCGGCGTTTCCCTTGAACTAGTTGAAGGAGAGGTACTAGCCTTGGTAGGCGAGTCAGGATCAGGGAAATCTGTTTTGACAAAAACCTTTACAGGTATGCTTGAAGAAAATGGTCGTATTGCCCAAGGAAGTATTGACTACCGTGGTCAAGATTTGACATCCTTGTCTTCTCACAAGGATTGGGAACAAATTCGTGGCGCTAAGATTGCGACGATTTTCCAGGATCCAATGACTAGTTTGGACCCAATTAAAACAATTGGTAGTCAGATTACAGAAGTTATTGTAAAACACCAAGGAAAAACAGCCAAAGAAGCAAAAGAATTGGCGATTGACTATATGAATAAGGTTGGGATTCCAGACGCAGATAGACGTTTTGATGAATACCCATTCCAATATTCTGGAGGAATGCGTCAACGTATCGTTATTGCGATTGCTCTTGCCTGCCGACCTGATGTCCTGATCTGTGATGAGCCAACGACTGCCTTGGATGTGACTATTCAGGCACAGATTATTGATTTGCTGAAATCTTTACAAAACGAGTACCATTTCACAACAATCTTTATCACCCACGACCTTGGTGTGGTAGCAAGTATTGCGGATAAGGTAGCGGTTATGTATGCAGGAGAAATCGTTGAATATGGAACGGTTGAGGAAGTCTTCTATGACCCTCGCCATCCATATACATGGAGTCTCTTGTCTAGCTTGCCTCAGCTTGCTGATGATAAAGGGGATCTTTACTCAATCCCAGGAACACCTCCGTCACTTTATACTGACTTGAAAGGGGATGCCTTTGCCTTGCGTTCAGACTATGCAATGCAGATTGACTTCGAACAAAAAGCCCCTCAATTCTCAGTATCAGAGACGCATTGGGCTAAAACTTGGCTGCTTCATGAGGATGCTCCAAAAGTAGAAAAACCAGCTGTGATTGCAAATCTCCACGATAAGATTCGTGATAAAATGGGATTTGCCCATCTGGCAGACTAGGAGGAAGGAAATGTCTGAAAAATTAGTAGAAATCAAAGATTTAGAAATTTCCTTCGGTGAAGGAAGTAAGAAGTTTGTCGCGGTTAAAAATGCTAACTTCTTTATCAACAAGGGAGAAACTTTCTCGCTTGTAGGTGAGTCAGGTAGTGGGAAAACAACTATTGGTCGTGCGATAATCGGTCTCAATGATACAAGTAATGGTGACATCATTTTTGATGGTCAAAAGATTAATGGTAAGAAATCTCGTGAACAAGTTGCGGAATTGATTCGTCGTATCCAGATGATTTTCCAAGACCCTGCAGCAAGTTTGAATGAACGTGCGACTGTTGATTATATTATTTCTGAAGGTCTTTACAATCACCATCTGTTCAAAGATGAAGAAGAACGTAAAGAGAAAGTTCAAAATATTATCCGTGAAGTAGGTCTTCTTGCTGAGCACTTGACTCGTTACCCTCATGAATTCTCAGGTGGTCAACGTCAACGTATCGGTATCGCCCGTGCCTTGGTCATGCAACCAGACTTTGTTATTGCAGATGAGCCAATTTCAGCCTTGGACGTTTCTGTACGTGCCCAAGTCTTGAACTTGCTTAAAAAATTCCAAAAAGAACTTGGTTTGACCTATCTCTTCATCGCCCATGATTTGTCGGTTGTTCGCTTTATTTCAGATCGTATTGCAGTTATTTATAAGGGGGTTATTGTAGAGGTTGCAGAAACAGAAGAATTGTTTAACAATCCAATTCACCCATATACTCAAGCCTTGCTTTCAGCGGTACCAATCCCAGATCCAATCTTGGAACGTAAGAAGGTCTTGAAGGTTTACGATCCAAGTCAACATGACTATGAGACTGATAAGCCGTCTATGGTTGAAATCCGTCCAGGTCACTATGTGTGGGCTAACCAAGCAGAATTAACACGTTATAAACAAGATATACGCTAATATTGGTTTTATAATTTCCATGTCAATTTTATGGAAATTATAAACCTTTTTTCTATCCTTAAAAGAGATAGGTTTAAAAATTTTAAAATGATAAAAACGCATAATATTAGATGTAGGTAAGCTTGATATTATGCGTTTTTATTATGTAAAGTTTTGATAAATTTCTCCTAATACTCTTTGATTTTCATTGAGTATAAGCTTGAGTTTTTCTATAGCTTCAAACTTATGTATAGAGAATTTTAGAAATTGGAGTATGTTAAATTAGTGAATTTGATAGCCCGTATCTGTTTCAAAGTATTATAAAATTTGTTTATCCCATATTTTTTATTTAAAATTGACCAATAACAACTGTACTAGTTTTCTCCAATGAGATTGAAGAGAGAGCATCTAATAGTTCATTATAGTAGAATCCATTTTTCAAATCTGTTTTAGTAGCTAGAGCGAACACTTCTAGCGTATATCGATGATCTTTATCAGGAGGAGTTGGTCCAACAAACATAGAATCAATTTCAGAAAAATCAGTTTCCAATAGAGGACTTGCGAAACTATTTTTCCCTTGCGTAATAGAATCTTTATAATCTAGACTGTAATTTTCAGGAATAATGACTGTATTATTTTTGACTTCTATATCCGTAGCAAGCCAGTGAATCCAAGGGAATGAACAAACTGGAATAGCATCATAATCAATTAAAGTAATAGCTGTATATTTTGTCCCTTCTGGTAATTCGCTAATTTCAAAGGGGAAAGATCGTATAGGATTCCCCTTAATAATGTCAGTACAATCTGCTTCTTTTCCAAATCGTTTAGGCAATAAGTTCTGGTTAAAAGGTATATTAATCTTCATCATATTGCTCCTTTCATATAATCGAATAAATTATTCTTGATTCTATGATATAATAAATACTAACTTTTTAAAATTTGGAAAAAGTTAATAATTCATTAAATATTATTTTAGGAAGGAGAGGAGATAATGAATTTAGATTGGTATTATACATTCTTAGTATTATCTAAACACCTCAATTATCATAGAGCAAGTGAAGAATTATTTTTAACGGAACCAACACTTCACCAGCAAATAAAAAAACTCGAAAAACACTTGCAAGTAAATTTATTTGAAACAGTTGGAAGAAATTTAACTCTGACTCCAACAGGACGAGAATTTATCCCTATCGTAAAAAAAATAATTGCGACATATGAAGATGGAATTAAAAAAATACAGTTAAAAAATAAAAAGTTGGAAACACATTTAAACATCGCAGTTTCACCTTACATAGCTACCTATCTGTTACCGAAATTTCTTCCAGAATTTTTTGAAGAACAACCATCTGTAGGTATTTCAATTACCGTTTTACAAAATGATATTGCTCGAGAAATTGAAAATAATCAATTTGATATTGGGATAGCTAGGGAAGAACCTTATACTACAAAGATTAATTCAGAAAAAATTTGTGAGGGGAAAATTGCTCTTTTTTATCCCAAAAATGATTCTCAACTAACTGAGGTGGAGTTATTTCAAAAATATAAGATTTTATCAGATAATCATCCTGTTTATTGGAATAAAGTAAAACAAGAAATTTCTGAAATTGTTCCAGAATCTCAATTTGTTTCTATAAAGGATATAGCAGTGACTGAGAAATTGATTGAAATGGGACAAGGGATATCTTATCTTCCTCTATACCTTAAAATGACTTTAAATCCTAATATTGCTACTCGAATACCAGAAGAAATTTCTATTCCACTATCCTTTACTTACATAATGACTAGAAAAAATTTGGAAGCTATTGAACTTTTCAAAGATAAATTTAAGGAATTTATTGTTTTTGAGCAAAATAAAGTAAATTTTTGACTCTTAAAAAGATGACTTGTGTATCTAGAAGCTAGTGTTAATGTATAAAATTGAAATTTCGTGTCATCTTTTCTGGGTTTAGACTGACTTTGTTATGAGTTTGAAACAGAAATCGAAAAACTTTGAAAGAATTTTCGAAAAATTTTAAAAAATTCTGAAATATTCTTGACAGCTAATGAAAAAGGTGGTAAGATAGGAAACATCAAAAAAGAAAGCAGAAAAAGAAATGAATAAAAGACAAGCTGTAACGATGAATCAAAACTTTTACTTTAGCTACTTTAGATAGTGTTTGTAGACATGTCACCATGGATGCAAACAGTTCAAGCAATTTGTTTGTATCTATGTGGCTAAGATTTTTGATTGTGGTCCATATAGATGAATATCTAAATGGACTAGCAAAGTTATAACTTGTTAGATTATTTCAAGCATCCGTTTAGATAGTATCTAGGCGGTTTTTTTGTTTTATCTTTTCTGAGAAGGAGTTTCATTATGAAAGTTGTTCGAAAATTACTAGCCCCTCTCTTGGTAGTGGGTATCCTCTTGCTCTCTCTGATTAGTTTACATCAGTTGAAGGCAGATAAGAAAAAAGATGTGTTTCGTATCGGTATTTCGCAATTTATTACCCACCAGTCTCTAGATGCTACTAGAGAAGGATTTGTGGATGAGCTGGCTAAACAAGGCTATGTGGAGGGGAAAAATATTGAGATTGATTTACAAAATGCACAAGGAGAACAGAGAAATCTAAAAACCATTTCCCAGCAACTAGCAGAATCCAGTGATGTTGTTCTAGCTATCGCAACGCCTTCTGCTCAGAGCTTGACCAATACAACGCAAACAACACCTGTTATCTTTTCAGCTGTAACAGACCCAGTCAGTGCCAAGTTGGTTGAGTCAAGAGAACATCCTGGGGGCAATGTAACTGGGACAAGCGACCAGTCGTCAGATGCCATTTCAACCCAAATCAATTTGATAAAGAAAGTCCTACCAAAGGCTAAAACGATTGGAATTCTCTATACTCAGAGCGAGCCAAATTCGGTTGTCCAAAAGGATGAAGCCAAACGACTTCTAGAAGAAAAAGGATTTACCGTTGTTGAAAAAACAATCTTGGACAGTAACAACGTCAAGGCGGCTGCAGAAAGCTTGATGGCAGAGGTGGATATGGTTTTTGTCCCAACGGACAATATCATTTCGTCAACCATGGAAACAGTCAAGCAGGTTTCTATTAAACACAAGGTTCCAGTATTTGGTGGTTCAACAGAAATGATTGCTGTTGGTGGCTTGTATAACTACGGAACCAATTATGAAGAATTGGGACGGCAGACAGCACGAATGCTGGTTCGTGTTTTAAAAGGGGAAAAGCCAGAAAATATAGCAGTTGAGTTGCCTGAAAAACTGGAATTGCATATTAATCAAGAAATGGCAGATGCACTAGGAATTGATATTAGTAAGTTAGAAGGCAAGGAATAAGGAGGTTTAAGATGAATTTTGTATTATCTAGTTTATCAGAAGGTTTGTTGTGGTCGATTATGGCGATTGGGGTCTACTTGACTTTCCGTATTTTGGATATTGCGGATATGACTGCTGAAGGAGCCTTTCCACTGGGGGCGGCTGTCGTCGTATCTCAGATACAGGCAGGGACAAATCCTTGGATTGCGACCTTACTTGCTTTGCTGGCAGGTATGGTAGCAGGTCTAGTATCAGGAATGCTCCACACCAAGATGAAAATTCCAGCTCTCTTGACAGGTATTGTGACTTTGACAGGGCTTTATTCAATCAATATTAAAATCATGGGAAGTGTGCCCAATCTTTCCTTGGGAGATTCTTCGACTGTCTTTAAACAGTTGGCGAGCTTAGGGCTGACAACTGAGGAAGCTGTTTTCTCACTCAGTTTAGCCTGTCTCTTACTTGTTTGTTTGGTCTTGACTCTTTTGATGAAAACAGAGATTGGCTTGGTCTTGCGTTCGACTGGTGATAATATTCCGATGAGTGAGGCAAATGGGGTCAATGTAGATACCATGAAGATTGTTGGTTACATGATTTCAAACGGCTTGATTGCCCTATGTGGTTCCTTGTTCGCCCAAAATGATGGATTTTCAGATGTGACTTCTGGGACAGGGACTATCGTGGTTGGTTTGAGTGCTGTGATTATTGCGGAAGTCTTGATTCACGATTTGACCATTGGAGGTCGCTTGTTATCTATCGGAATCGGTGCTATTGTTTACCGTTTGATTATTTTAAATATCTATGAAATTCCAAGTCTAGATCAAAATCTGGTTCGTCTCTTTAATGCAATCTTGCTTGCCTTGGTTTTATTTGCACCAGAATTGCAAAAGAGATTAAAGATTCGTGGTTTGAAACTGAGAAATGAATAGGAGGAGAAAGTTATGGCAAGCTTGTTAACACTTGAAAATATTCACAAAACATTTGAAGCAGGGACGGTCAATGAGAACCATGTCCTCAAAGGATTAGATTTAGAAGTTGAAGAGGGAGATTTTATCTCTGTAATCGGTGGAAATGGAGCAGGTAAATCCACTTTGATGAATATCCTAGCTGGCAATCTATCGGTGGACGAAGGAGACCTTTTATTGGCAGGGAAATCCATTAAAAATCTGAGTGTAAGAAAGAGAGCAAAGGATATCGCCCGTGTTTTTCAGGATCCTAAGATGGGAACAGCTTCTCGTTTGACGATTGAGGAGAATATGGCTATTGCCTTGAGACGCGGTCAGAAGAGAGGGCTTGGTTGGGGCGTGAAGGAGAAGGATAGAATCCAGTTCCAAGAAGCCTTGAAAAAGTTGAATATTGGCCTTGAAAATCGCTTGAAAGTGGATACTCAATACCTCTCGGGAGGACAAAGACAGGCCTTGACCCTAGTCATGGCATCTCTGGTGAAACCCAAACTCTTGCTTTTGGATGAACATACTGCGGCACTTGACCCGAAAACGAGTCAAATGGTGATGGATTTGACGCAAAAGATTGTGGAACACCATCAGTTGACAACCTTGATGATTACCCATGATATGAACCATGCGATTGAGTACGGAAATCGTCTCATTATGCTCTATCAAGGCAAGATAGTGGTGGATGTCAAGGGAGAGGAGAAAAAGCATCTGACGGTTGAAGATCTCATGCATCTCTTCCAGAAAAATAGTGGCCAAAGTCTAGTCAGTGATGAGTTAGTTTTG
Organism: Streptococcus mitis; assembly: GCF_009496155.1. Lineage (GTDB taxonomy): Bacteria > Bacillota > Bacilli > Lactobacillales > Streptococcaceae > Streptococcus > Streptococcus mitis_BQ. Next base: position 22,056 of record NZ_WIJP01000010.1, on the reverse strand, counting down.
GGATAAAGAAAAAGGCTGAGATGTGGCTCAATAATTTTTATGCCACAGAAGTGGAAATGGATTTACCACTAGCCTAGCAAAATAGGCAAATTTTGATTTCCAATTATGAAGATGTAGAAGTGTCTGAAAAAATCCTACTCAAACCTTATCAAACACTGGCTATCTATATAAATTAATACTCTTCGAAAATCTCTTCAAACTGTGTCAGCTCTATCTGCAACCTCAAAACAGTGTTTTGAGCAGCCTGCGGCTAGGTTCCTAGTTTGCTCTTTGATTTTCATTGAGTATAAACTCAGTAAGGAGCCCTCTTTTGCAGAAAAGAAGGGTTCTTTTTGCTGTCTATTCGGTAAATTCCCAAACTAAGTTCCACCGCTAGTAGAAGTGGAAGTTAGTCTGATAAAAATCATAAAAACCAGTAGAATTCCGTGTCAGGGTAAGTTCCACTGGTTTTACTAATGCTTGATTTCATCGCTTTTGTAGCCGAAAGGCATCGAAAAAAAGAGCGCACAAAATCCCCTCATCTGAAAGCGTTTCAGATTAAGTTCCGCTATGGTGGAAGTTAGTGTGAGACGTTTGAATGGGGTTTTAGGTTAGTTTTTAGATTTTATGTTGGAGTAATTTAGAAGACTGACAGACGTCTTCTGCAGGTATTTTAGAAATACCGAGAAGCTTAGGAATCTCTTCTCCGTAAGTAAAGGCAAAGAGTTCATAGGCTGACTTTCCATTCAAAGCAGCCCGTTTGACACTGTTGACATGCGAACAAACAAGATTGATGTCCTCTTGAGTTAAGTTATCAAAGGAAGTTCCCTTTGGAAGAATGTCGCGAATTAGTGTGTGATTTTTCTCAATTCTCCCTTTCTGGTCAGAGCGATTAGGGTCACAAAAGAAGAGTTTACTCTCTCCTCGCACATCCATTTCGATGTCATCAACCCTGGCAAACTCTCCACCATTATCTGTCAGGATGACAGGAAAGAGTAGGAAGAAATCTTTGTCAGCTTGGTGAAGAGTGTTCTTGATATCATAGAGGTGTTTGGTAACCTCAAGGGCAGTTTTATTATCCAGAATCCTAGCGAAGATAAAGTTACAGAAAGAGAGATTGAAGGTGAGTAGGACTTTACCTCCTATCCTGCCCATAACAGTGTCCATTTCCAGCCAAGAGTTCAGTTGGTTAAGAGCTAAATAATTTTGGAAATCCTCATAGGAACGTCCTTTTTTAGCTTCTTTAGGGATGGAAGGTAACTTACTTTTCCGTCTTTCTTTGAATTTAACGGCTCTGGCTAAATCAATCGGAGCGATAGATAGGTATCCTTTTCGGATGTGTCGATAGACAGTTGAGGAGCTGACATCAAGGTTATGAGTTTTGAGGATATGATAGATGTGTTGTCCCTTTTTAACCCCATCAGAAATGACTTTGTCCATGTCCCAGAAAGTCTGCGAGTTAAGGGGAGTGCCTTCACGAGCTTCGACAAGAGTTTGTTCGTACTGCTTTTGAGCTTGTTTAGCGAGGTAGAAGATTTTCTGATAGCCACAATTTTGTCTTCTTTTAGGGCAACCGTTACAGACAAAGGGAGCCTTATCGAGTAGAGGGCAAGGAAGGTTATCGCATGTAGACTCTCGGACTTGTCTGTTTCGTTTGACTTCTTTAGAAACAGTGGTCGGGTCTTTTAGAATGGATTGTCCGATAACTTTGAAGGTTTCACCGCGCTCTAAGCCTAATTGGATATCATTACGGTCTGAAAGGGTAAGGTGTTTATGTTTTGTCATAGTGGACCTCATTTCTAACTCAAACGTCTCATACTTAATTCCACCATAAAAATCCGTTTTAGACTAATTTCCACTTCGATTGGGCAAGTGGAAGTTACTTTGAAAAGTTACCCTTTTTGCTGTCTATTCCATTCCTGAAAGCGTAAAACAAACTAGTCAGGGTGGCTAGTTTGTGGTATAATGAAAGAGACTCAAAAAGAAACAGGAGAAATATAATGGATTTACTATTAGCAATTGTATTGATTGTGTTAGCTTTTCTAGGAGGAGCTCTTGGAGGAATGTACTTGGTTCGTAAGCAAATCGAAAAAGAATTTGCTGACAACCCACGTTTGAATGTTGAAGCAGTTCGTACTCTTTTGAGTGCAAATGGTCAAAAACCAAGCGAAGCTAAGGTACAACAAGTTTACCACCAAATCATCCGCCAACAAAAGGCAGCCCTTGCTAACAATAAAAAGAAAAAATAAATAAGGAAAAGTCTGGGATGAAAGTTCCAGACTTCTCACTATGTTGGCTAAGGGTTTAGGGATGAGACTTTTTCCTTGCATTCTATTGATATTTGATTATGATTAAGAGAGATAGTTGTTGATTAGGCTGTCATTCAGTTCATAAGGAACGGTAATCATAATGAACTATCAATCAGAAAAAAGACTAGAAAGAAGACTGTATGGATAATCGACCAATTGGTTTTTTGGATTCGGGTGTCGGGGGCTTGACCGTTGTGCGCGAGCTCATGCGCCAACTTCCCCATGAAGAAATCGTCTATATTGGAGATTCGGCACGAGCGCCTTACGGGCCCCGTCCTGCTGAGCAAATTCGGGAATATACTTGGCAGTTGGTCAACTTTCTCTTGACCAAGGATGTTAAGATGATTGTCATTGCTTGTAATACTGCGACTGCGGTCGTCTGGGAAGAAATCAAGGCTCAACTAGATATTCCCGTCCTAGGTGTAATTTTGCCAGGAGCTTCAGCAGCCATCAAGTCCAGCCAAGGTGGGAAAATCGGAGTGATTGGAACACCCATGACGGTACACTCAGACATCTACCGCCAGAAAATCCATGATTTGGATCCGGACTTACAGGTGGAGAGTTTGGCCTGTCCCAAGTTTGCCCCTTTGGTGGAGTCTGGTGCTCTGTCAACCAGTGTCACCAAGAAAGTGGTCTATGAAACCCTGCGTCCCTTGGTTGGAAAGGTGGATAGCCTGATTTTGGGTTGTACCCATTATCCACTGCTCAGACCTATTATTCAAAATGTCATGGGACCCAAGGTTCAGCTCATTGATAGTGGGGCAGAGTGCGTACGGGATATCTCAGTCTTACTTAATTATTTTGAAATCAATCGTGGTCGCGATTCCGGACCACTCCATCACCGTTTTTACACAACAGCCAGCAGCCAAAGTTTTGCACAAATTGGTGAAGAATGGCTGGAAAAAGAGATTCATGTGGAGCATGTAGAATTATGACAAATAAAATTTATGAATACAAGGATGAACAGGACTGGTATGTCGGGTCCTATGGTATTTTTGGTGGCGTCCGAACGTTGACGGATGATGACTTGGATTTTCCTCTATTGGAGTTTGCCCAAAGATTTCGAGATGAGGATCGAGGTTTTCCTGTTTCTGTTACTGTTTTACGCTATGGTTCTCTCTATCGTTTATTGTCTTTTGTGGTAGATATCCTTAACCAAGAAATGGGACGAAATGTGGAAGTCATCCAACGTCAGGGGGCTTTGCTCTTGGTTGAAAATGGGCAACTCCTGCATGTAGAATTACCTAAAGAAGGTGTTGGTGTAGAAGCCTTCTTTGAGACAAACAAGGTCAGAGAAACCTTATTGATTGCGACTCGTAACGAGGGCAAGACTAAGGAATTCCGAGCTATCTTTGACAAGCTAGGTTACGATGTGGAAAATCTTAATGACTACCCTGACCTGCCTGAAGTAGCAGAAACAGGTATGACCTTCGAAGAAAATGCCCGTCTCAAGGCAGAAACTATTTCCCAATTAACGGGCAAGATGGTTCTGGCAGATGATTCTGGACTGAAAGTTGATGTTTTGGGTGGTTTGCCTGGTGTCTGGTCGGCTCGTTTCGCAGGTGTGGGAGCTACTGACCGTGAAAACAATGCCAAACTCTTGCACGAATTGGCCATGGTCTTTGAACTCAAGGACCGCTCGGCTCAATTCCATACAACCCTAGTCGTAGCCAGTCCAAACAAGGAAAGTTTGGTTGTTGAAGCAGACTGGCCAGGTTACATTAACTTTGAACCTAAGGGTGAAAATGGCTTTGGCTATGATCCTCTCTTCCTTGTAGGGGAGACAGGCAAGTCATCAGCTGAATTAACCCTTGAAGAAAAAAATAGTCAATCTCACCGTGCCTTAGCCGTTAAGAAACTTTTGGAGGTATTTCCATCATGGCAAAGCAAACCATCATTGTAATGAGTGATTCTCATGGCGATAGCTTGATTGTGGAAGAAATCCGTGATCGCTATGTGGGCAAAGTTGATGCCGTTTTTCATAACGGCGATTCTGAACTGCGTCCCGATTCTCCACTTTGGGAGGGAATCCGCGTAGTTAAAGGGAACATGGACTTCTACGCTGGCTATCCAGAACGTTTGGTGACTGAGCTTGGTTCGACCAAGATTATCCAAACTCATGGACACTTGTTTGACATTAATTTCAACTTTCAAAAGTTGGACTACTGGGCTCAGGAGGAAGATGCCGATATCTGTCTCTATGGTCACTTGCATGTGCCAAGTGCTTGGATGGAAGGCAAGACCCTCTTTCTAAATCCAGGTTCCATCAGTCAACCACGTGGTACCGTCAGAGAATGTCTTTATGCTCGTGTGGAGATTGATGACAGTTATTTCAAAGTGGACTTTTTGACACGAGACCATGAGGTGTATCCAGGCTTGTCCAAGGAGTTTAGCCGATGATTGCCAAGGAGTTTGAAACTTTCTTGTTGGGGCAGGAGGAAACTTTTTTGACCCCTGCTGAAAATCTAGCTGTGTTGATTGATACCCACAATGCAGATCATGCAACCCTCTTGCTCAGTCAGATGACCTACACCCGTGTTCCCGTTGTGACAGATGAAAAACAGTTTGTTGGAACGATTGGGCTCAGAGATATTATGGCTTATCAGATGGAGCAGGGCTTGAGCCAAGAAATCATGGCGGATACGGATATTGTCCACATGACGAAAAGGGATGTAGCTGTCGTTTCGCCTGATTTTACCATTACGGAGGTCTTGCACAAGCTGGTAGATGAGTCTTTCTTGCCAGTTGTGGATGCGTCTGGTATTTTCCAAGGGATCATCACGCGCAAGTCTATCCTCAAGGCAGTTAATGCCCTCTTGCATGACTTTAGTAAGGAATATGAGATTCGATGCAAATGAGAGATAGGATTTCAGCCTTTTTAGAGGAAAAGCAGGGCTTGTCTGCCAATTCCAAGCAGTCCTATAAGTATGATTTGGAACAGTTTGTAGATTTGGTAGGCGAGCGGATTTCTGAGACTAGTCTCAAGATTTACCAAGCCCAGCTAGCCAATCTAAAAATCAGCGCCCAGAAGCGAAAGATTTCGGCCTGTAATCAATTTCTCTACTTTCTCTATCAAAAAGGAGAGGTGGACAGCTTTTATCGTTTGGAATTAGCTAAACAAGCTGAGAAGAAGACCGAAAAGCCAGAACTGTTAGACCTAGACTCTTTTTGGCAAGAAAGTGACTATCCAGAAGGACGCTTGCTAGCGCTCTTAATCCTAGAAATGGGACTCTTGCCGAGTGAGATTTTAGCCCTCAAGGTTGCGGATATCAATTTGGATTTTCAGGTGTTGCGAATCAAGAAGGCTTCCCAACAGAGGATTGTCACCATTCCCACGACCTTTCTGTCAGAATTGGAACCCTTGATGGGCCAGACCTATCTTTTTGAAAGGGCAGGAAAAGCCTATTCTCGTCAGTGGGCCTTCCGTCAGCTAGAGTCCTTTGTCAAGGAGAAAGGTTTCCCATATCTGTCAGCCCAAGCCTTGCGGGAGCAGTTCATTCTAAGACAAATAGAAAACAAGGTTGATTTGTACGAAATTGCAAAAAAATTAGGATTAAAAACAGTCCTGACCTTAGAAAAATATAGATAATGGATATTAAATTAAAAGATTTTGAAGGGCCTCTGGACTTGCTCTTGCACCTGGTTTCCAAGTACCAGATGGATATCTACGATGTGCCCATTACGGAAGTTATCGAACAGTATCTAGCCTATGTCTCAACCCTGCAGGCTATGCGTCTGGAAGTGACGGGCGAGTACATGGTCATGGCCAGTCAGCTCATGCTGATTAAGAGTCGCAAACTCCTTCCAAAGGTAGCAGAAGTGACAGACTTGGAGGATGACTTGGAGCAGGATCTTCTCTCCCAAATCGAAGAATACCGCAAGTTCAAGCTCTTGGGTGAGCACTTGGAAGCCAAGCACCAAGATCGAGCCCAGTATTATTCAAAAGCGCCGACAGAGTTGATTTACGAAGATGCGGAGCTTGTGCATGATAAGACGACCATTGATCTCTTTTTGGCTTTTTCAAATATCCTAGCCAAGAAAAAAGAGGTGTTTGCTCAGAACCACACGACTATCCTGCGGGATGAGTATAAGATTGAGGACATGATGGTCATCGTGAAAGAGTCCTTGACTGGACGAGATCAATTGCGCTTGCAGGATTTGTTCAGGGAAGCTCAGAATGTCCAAGAGGTCATCACCCTCTTTTTGGCAACCCTAGAGTTAATCAAAACCCAGGAGTTGCTCCTCGTGCAAGAGGAGAGTTTCGGAGATATTTATCTCATGGAAAAGAAGGAAGAAAGTCAAGTGGCCCAAAGCTAGACTTGATAGAGAGGAAAGATGAGTACTTTAGCAAAAATAGAAGCGCTCTTGTTTGTAGCGGGTGAAGATGGGATTAGAGTCCGCCAGTTAGCTGAACTCCTCTCTCTACCACCGACAGGCATTCAACAGAGTTTAGAAAAATTAGCCCAGAAGTATGAAAGGACCCCAGATTCCAGTTTGGCTCTGATTGAGACAGGGGGCGCTTATAGATTGGTGACCAAGCCTCAATTTGCAGAGATTTTGAAGGAATACTCTAAGGCACCTATCAACCAGAGTTTATCTCGGGCTGCCCTTGAGACCTTGTCCATCATTGCCTACAAACAGCCGATTACGCGGATAGAAATTGATGCCATTCGTGGGGTTAACTCGAGTGGAGCCTTGGCAAAGTTGCAGGCTTTTGACCTGATAAAGGAAGACGGGAAAAAAGAAGTGTTGGGGCGCCCCAACCTCTATGTGACTACGGATTATTTCCTAGATTACATGGGAATTAACCATTTGGAAGAATTACCAGTGATTGATGAGCTTGAGATTCAAGCCCAAGAAAGCCAATTATTTGGTGAAAGGATAGAAGAAGATGAGAATCAATAAGTATATTGCCCACGCAGGTGTGGCCAGTAGGAGAAAAGCAGAAGAGCTGATCAAGCAAGGTTTGGTGACGGTTAACGGCCAAGTGGTGCGTGAACTAGCAACCACTATCAAGTCAGGCGACAAGGTCGAAGTTGAAGGCCAGCCTATCTACAACGAAGAAAAAGTCTACTATCTGCTTAACAAACCACGCGGTGTCATTTCCAGTGTGACAGATGACAAGGGCCGCAAGACGGTTGTCGACCTCTTGCCCAACGTGAAGGAGCGCATCTACCCTGTAGGTCGTTTGGACTGGGATACATCAGGAGTCTTGATTTTGACCAATGATGGTGACTTTACAGACGAGATGATTCACCCACGTAATGAGATTGACAAGGTCTATGTCGCGCGTGTTAAAGGTATGGCCAATAAGGATAATCTCCGCCCCTTGACCCGTGGACTTGAGATTGATGGAAAGAAAACCAAGCCGGCTGTCTATGAGATTCTCAAAGTGGATCCAGTCAAAAACCGCTCTGTGGTGCAGTTGACTATCCATGAAGGGCGTAACCACCAAGTTAAAAAGATGTTTGAAGCTGTCGGTCTTCAAGTGGACAAGTTGTCACGGACCCGTTTTGGACATCTAGACTTGACAGGACTCCGTCCAGGAGAATCCCGCCGTCTTAATAAAAAAGAAATCAGCCAACTACACACCATGGCTGTAACCAAGAAATAATGAAACGAATTTTAATAGCGCCTGTGCGCTTTTACCAACGGTTTATCTCACCAGCCTTTCCCCCCTCTTGTCGCTTTGAGCCAACTTGTTCAAACTACATGATTCAGGCTATTGAAAAACATGGCTTCAAAGGTGTTTTGATGGGCTTGGCTCGGATTTTACGTTGCCATCCCTGGACGAAAACAGGTAAGGACCCTGTGCCAGACCACTTTTCTTTAAAGAGGAATGCAAAATAAATTAGATTCTAATGTATAAAACACAGATAGATGGTACTTGGTGTTTATCAAGTGCCATCTATCTGTGTTTTTATTTATTATTGATGTTTCTGCTATTTATTCCAAAATGTTTTTGCCTTCTTTAACACGCCAACGATAATCCGATAAAATAATATCTTCGAGGGAGTAGCTAGCCTTCCAATCAAGGTATTTTCTAGCTTTTGATGCGTCTGCTAGGACGCTAGCTGGGTCACCAGCACGACGCGCAACAATTTCATGTGGAATTTTTTGGTTTAGTAATTTTTCAGCAGTTTTAAAGATTTCTTTGACGGTATAGCCTTTTTCAGTTCCTAAGTTAAAGATTTGAGAAGAACTGTCTTCTTGAAATAGGTAGTTCATTCCTTTAACGTGAGCCTGTGCAAGGTCCAAGACATGAATGTAATCCCGAATACATGAACCGTCACGTGTATCGTAGTCATCTCCAAATATTTTGAGGCTATCATTTTGTCCCAATGCGGTCTTGTTGATATTGGGAATGATATGAGTTGGATTTTTCACACGGAGACCGTTTGAAGCATCCATTTCAGCCCCAGCTACATTAAAGTAACGGAAAATGACATATTTCCAGTCGTAGCGATTGGCCATCCAGTAAATCATTCGTTCGCCCATCAGTTTTGTTTCTGCATAAGGGTTGACAGGGTCGAGCAGGGTATCTTCAGTTGCTGGCTTGTCAATACAGTTATTACCATAGAGGGAAGCAGTCGAAGAGAACATGATTTTTTGAATGCCAACTTCAGATAAGACTTTGAGAACTTGGTTCATACCCGCAACATTGGCAGTGAAGTATTTGCTTGGATTTTCAATACTTTCGCTCACAACAATCTCACCTGCACAATGGAGAACAGCGTCAACCTTGTTTTCTTCCAAATAAGCTTTTAAGGCACTAGCATCATAAACGTCCAGTTGTTTAAAGCTAGCACGACTATCCACAGCCGAACGATTTCCTGTAGAGAGATTATCTAGGACATGAACCTGGTATCCAGCATTTAAAAGAGCTTTAACGGTATGGGAGCCAATGTAGCCAGCTCCACCTGTAACAAGAATTGTTTTGGTCATGATTTTTTCCTTTTCCTATTTTTGTACTATTTTAAAGAAAGAAGAAAGGAAAGTCAATTATTTTCTGTAATTTTTACGAAAAAAACTGAACAAATATAGTGTTGAATTGTTTTTTTGTTTGGAAATTAAGAGTTGAATTAATCTTGGAATAGTTCTTAGATTTCACCTCACATGTAAGGGAATACTAGCCTTTTCTAAGATAGAGAAAGACGAAGATACTAACTTAGAAATCTACCTTCCCGCTACCCTTCTCCTATAAAAAATGGTAAAATGGATGAAAGAAAGAAGGAACTGAAATGACAACATTATTTTCAAAAATCAAAGAAGTAACAGAACTTGCTGCGATCTCAGGTCATGAAGCACCTGTCCGTGCCTATCTTCGTGAAAAGTTAATACCGCACGTGGATGAAGTGGTGACAGATGGCTTGGGTGGTATTTTCGGAATTAAACACTCGGAAGCAGTGGATGCACCTCGTGTCTTGGTCGCTTCTCATATGGATGAAGTTGGTTTTATGGTCAGCGAAATCAAGCCAGATGGTACCTTCCGTGTCGTTGAAATTGGTGGCTGGAATCCTATGGTGGTTAGTAGCCAACGTTTTAAACTCTTTACTCGCGATGGTCGTGAAATTCCAGTGATTTCAGGTTCAGTCCCTCCACATTTGACACGTGGAACAGGTGGACCAAGCATGCCTGCTATTTCAGATATTATTTTTGATGGTGGTTTTGCGGACAAGGTTGAGGCAGAAAGCTTTGGCATCCGTCCTGGCGACACCATCGTACCAGATAGTTCTGCAATCTTGACAGCCAATGAAAAAAATATCATCTCAAAAGCTTGGGACAACCGCTACGGTGTTCTTATGGTTAGCGAGTTGGCGGAAGCTCTGTCAGGTCAAAAACTAGGCAATGAACTCTATCTTGGTTCTAACGTCCAAGAAGAGGTTGGTCTCCGCGGTGCTCATACTTCCACAACTAAGTTTGATCCAGAAGTCTTCCTAGCAGTTGACTGCTCACCTGCTGGTGATGTTTATGGCGGTCAAGGCAAGATTGGGGATGGAACCTTGATTCGTTTCTATGATCCAGGTCATTTGCTTCTCCCAGGTATGAAGGATTTCCTTTTGACAACAGCTGAAGAAGCTGGTATCAAGTACCAATACTACTGTGGAAAAGGCGGAACAGACGCTGGCGCAGCTCATCTGAAAAATGGTGGTGTCCCATCTACAACAATCGGTGTTTGCGCTCGTTATATCCATTCTCATCAAACCCTCTATGCGATGGATGACTTCCTAGAAGCGCAAGCTTTCTTGAAAGCCTTGGTGAAAAAATTGGATCGTTCAACGGTTGATTTGATTAAAAATTATTAAACCATAAGGGAGGTGGTTGGGATGGTAGAACCAAACCTAGAAAGCCTTATAAAAGATCTTTACAATCATGCTCGACATGATTTGAGTGAAGATTTAGTTGCTGCTCTCTTAGAGACTGCTAAAAAACTGCCTACTACAAATGAGCAATTGCTGGCAGTTCGTCTCTCAGGCCTGGTCAATCATGAATTGCTCCTAAATCCCAAACATCCAGCACCTGAGTTGCTCAACTTAGCTCGCTTTATTAAGAGAGAAGAAAACAAGTATAGAGGAACCGCAGCTTCTGCGATTATGTATGGGGAACTCTTTAAAATGCTTTGATTCCATTGTGAATCAAAGCATTTTTCTATATGATAGAGAAAATCAATTCTTGATGAGGAGAAGAAAAAGCCATCCCATTTATACTCTTCGAAAATCTCTTCAAACCACGTCAACGTCGCCTTGCCGTACTCAAGTACAGCCTGTGGCTAGTTTCCTAGTTTGCTCTTTGATTTTCATTGAGTATTAGGATAGCTTCTTGGTTCTTAGATTTGTTCAGCGATGACCTTTTCAGCTAGATTCATAGCGTGGTCTGACACACGAGTGTAGTGGGAAATAATGTCGATAAAGTTGACCCCAGCTTGTGTTGAACACTCACCCTTGTTGAGGCGTTTGATGTGAGTCTTTCTGAGAACACGTTCCATATTGTTGATTTCTTTATGGCGTTCAATCAGACTTTGAGCTTTTTCAATATCATTGTTTTCCACGCTATCAAGGGCATCCTTGATAAAGCCAGTGGTTTTTTGATAGATATCAGCCAATTCCTGTAAAGCAGCTTCAGAGAACTCAACATTTTTACGTTGAAGGTAGTCAGTCAGATTGATTAGCGCTTCTGCGTGGTCCCCAATCCGTTCCAAATCACGGGATGAATCCAGGATGTTGGTCAGCACTTCACTTTCTTTCTGGCTAAGGGCTTCACTTGAAAGAGTAATCAGGTAACGAGTCAATTTTTCATCAATGGTATTGATGGCTTCTTCTGTCTTGTGTCCTTTTTCAGCAACCTTTTCATTGAGGTCAATGATGTAGTTGTACGAAAGGTCAAAGGCTTTAGAAGCATAATTTCCTAAGTGAAGGAGTTCTTTCTTCGCATTTCCGAGAGCGATTGATGGAGCTTGTTTAATCAAATGCTCATCAAGGTAAAGTGGCTCGTACTTGACAACTTCATCTTCACCAGGGATGAGCTTGGTTACAAAGTAGGCCAAGGCTCCGATGAAGGGAAATTGTACAATGGTGTTACTTACGTTAAAGGCACCGTGAGAGAAGGCAATGGTCATCTCAGGAGAGAGGTGAAGGAGTGCCTGGAAGTACTCAATCATAGACGTAAATGGACCTAATAAGATTAAGCAAAGAATAGTTCCTAAAACGTTAAAGGTAACGTGGGTTGCTGCAACGCGTTTCGCAGAGACATTGGCTCCAGCTGCCGCGATGATAACGGTTAGGGTTGTCCCGATATTATCCCCGAAGAGAACTGGTAGAGAACCTTTAAGGTCAAGGAACCCACCTGCATAGAGACCTTGCAAAATCCCGATTGTCGCAGAAGAAGCTTGGATGAGAACGGTAATCACTGCACCAGCAAAAACTCCCAATACAGGATTTTGTCCCAAGGTTACCATGTATTCCTTGAATTGTGGTAAATCTTTAAGAGGGCTCATACCGGCACTGATGAGGTTGAGGGCGTAGAAGATTCCACCTACACCAAACAGGATGCGCCCGATATTGTTTGCTGTTCTGTTTTTTGTAAAGAATAGGAACATGGTTCCAAGGAAAATCAAGGGTAAAGCATACTCACCAAGTTTGAAACCGATGATAAAGGAAGTAACGGTAGTTCCTATGTTGGCTCCCATGATAATTCCGATAGCCTGTCTAAGAGTTAGAAGGCTAGCGCTGACCAGACCAACCGTGATAACTGTAACCCCTGTACTTGACTGAATCAGGGCAGTTACGACAATCCCAACTAGAACACCTAAAAAGGGATTGCTGGTGTACTTGTCAATGTAAAAACGAAGGCGATCTCCAGCAGCTTGTTGCAAACCGTCTCCCATGGTCTTGATACTATATAAGAATAGTCCCAGACCACCTAGAAAGTGAAATAAAATTTCCTGCCAATTAATGGACATTTCTTTTTCCTCCGAAAAATAATAACGGAATTTCTCCTATTCTATTTTAAAGGATAAAAGTAAATCTAACAAGTATTTAGATGAAATTTTAGAAAGAAAATTCGTGAGAATGGGCCTTAATTATATTAATTTTACCAATTTCTAACCTAGATATAGGTATTTCCTTTTATATATTGACATTTAAAAGAAATATTTTAAAATGAGGGAGGAATTATCTTGGTTCCTGTGATTGGGATAAAAAATTTTACTAAGAAAGTTAAGCGCTTTCTTTTGCACAATAAGATCAATCTTTTAGGAGGAGAAAATGAAGAATCCATTTTTCGAAAGACGTTGCCGTTACAGCATTCGTAAGTTGTCAGTAGGTGCCTGCTCACTGATGATTGGGGCTGTTTTATTTGCTGGTCCAGCCTTGGCAGAAGAAACTGTAGTTCCTGAAAATAAGGGAGCCAATACAGAACTTGTTTCAGGGGAGAGTGAGCATTCGACTAATGAAGCTGACAAGCAGAATGAAGGAGAACATGCTAGAGAAAACAATCCAGAAAAGGTAGAAGGAGTAGAGAGAGCATCTGAAACTACTTCGCCAGCAAGCAATGAAGCTACAACTACTGAAAAAGCAGAGGCAGCTAGCGTACTTAAACCAGAGGAAAAACCAAGCGAGGTGACTGCAGAAACACCATTTGCAGAAGTAAAACCTAAGTCTGAAAAGGAAACAGAAACAAAAGCTGAAGTAACTAGCCAGGGGGACGAGTCTAAGCCAGTAGCAGAAGATAATAAGACTGAAAAAGAAGTCCAGCCAGATGTCCCTAAAAATGTAGAAAAAACATTAAAACCAAAGGAAATCAAATTTAATTCTTGGGAGGATTTGTTGAAATGGGAACCTGGAGCTCGTGAAGATGATCCCATCAATCGTTCCTCAGTTGAACTAGCCAAGCGCCATAGAGGCCAGTTGGTGAATGAAAAAGCAAGTAGAAGAGCCAAGGTTCAGGCGCTAGCAAATACCAATTCTAAAGCCAAAGACCACGCTTCTGTTGGTGGAGAAGAATTCAAGGCCTACGCCTTTGACTACTGGCAATACTTGGATTCAATGGTCTTTTGGGAAGGTCTAGTCCCAACCCCAGATGTCATTGATGCAGGACATCGTAACGGAGTTCCCGTTTATGGAACACTTTTCTTCAACTGGTCAAATAGCATCGCTGACCAAGAGAAATTTGCTGCTGCCTTGAAACAAGATGAGGATGGCACCTTCCCTATTGCCCGAAAACTTGTTGATCTTGCTAAGTACTATGGCTTTGATGGGTATTTTATCAACCAAGAAACAACGGGTGACTTAGTGACGCCTCTTGGTGAAAAAATGCGTCAATTCATGCTCTATACAAAAGAATACGCGGCAAAAGTTAACCATCCAATCAAGTATGCTTGGTACGATGCCATGACTTATAAATATGGTCGTTACCACGAAGATGGTCTAGGTGATTACAACTACCAGTTCATGCAAAAAGAAGGAGACAAAGTACCTGCGGATCAATTCTTTGCCAATTTCAACTGGAATAAGGAAAAGAATGACCACTCCGTAGAGATGGCAAAATGGCTAGAACGTAGTCAATATGATGTCTTTGCAGGATTGGAATTGCAACAAGGTGGTTCTTATAAGACAAAAGTTAAATGGGATGCCCTCTTAGATGAAAAGGGTAAGTTGCGTTTGTCACTTGGACTATTTGCACCAGATACAATTACCAGTCTAGGAAAAACAGGTGAAGATTACCATAAAAACGAAGATATCTTCTTCACAGGTTACCAAGGAGATCCGACAGCTCAAAAACCAGCGGACAAAGAGTGGTATGGGATTGCTAATTTAGTTGCAGACCGCACACCAGCAGTAGGCCGAACCTTCACTACCTCCTTTAATACAGGCCATGGTAGAAAGTGGTTTGTAGACGGAAAAGTTTCTAAGGATTCTGAGTGGAATTACCGTTCAGTTTCAGGTGTTCTACCAACATGGCGCTGGTGGCAGACTTCAACAGGGGAAAAACTTCGTGCAGAATATGATTTTACAGATGCCTATAATGGCGGAAATTCCCTTAAATTCTCAGGTGATGTAGCTGGTAAGACAGATCAGGATGTGAGACTTTATTCTACTAAGTTAGAAGTAACTGAGAAAACTAAACTTCGTGTTGCCCACAAGGGAGGAAAAGGTTCTAAAGTTTATATGGCCTTCTCTACAACTCCAGACTACAAATTCGATGCTGCAGATGCATGGAAAGAGTTAACCCTTTCTGACAACTGGACAAATGAAGAATTTGACCTTAGCTCACTAGCAGGTAAAACCATCTATGCAGTCAAACTCATCTTCGAACATGAAGGAGCTGTGAAAGATTATCAGTTCAACCTAGGACAATTAACTATCACGGACAATCACCAAGCGCCACAAGCACCGACAAGCTTTTCTGTAGTGAAACAATCTCTTAAAAATGCCCAAGAAGCTGAAGCGGTTGTTCAATTTGCTGGTAATCAAGATGCCGATTTCTATGAAGTCTACGAAAAAGATGGGGATAACTGGCGTTTGTTGACAGGTTCATCTGCTTCAACCATCTACTTGCCAAAAGTTAGCCGTTCTGCTAATGCCACTGGTACGACTCAAGAATTGAAAGTCGTTGCAGTTGGTAAAAATGGCCTTCGTTCTGAGGCTGCAACTGCGTCATTCAACTGGGGCATGACTGTTCAGGATACAACTCTCCCAAGACCTTTGGCTGAAAATATTGTTCCAGGGGCAACGGTTATTGGTAGTACTTTCCCCAATACTGAAGGTGGGGAAGGCATCGAAGGCATGTTGAACGGTACAATTACAAGTCTGTCAGACAAGTGGTCTTCAGGACAATTGAGCGGTAGTGTCGATATTCGTTTGACTCAACCACGTCGTGTTGTCAGATGGGTGATGGATCATGCGGGAGCTGGTGGTGAGTCTGTTAACGATGGTTTGATGAACACCAAGGACTTTGATCTTTACTACAAGGATACAGATGGCGAGTGGAAATTAGCCAAGGAAGTCCGTGGCAATAAAGCGCACGTTACGGATATCACTCTTGACAAACCAATCACTGCCCAAGACTGGCGTTTGCATGTCATTACATCTGATAACGGAACACCTTGGAAGGCTATTCGTATCTATAACTGGAAGATGTATGAAAGCTTGGACACAGAAAGTCAAAATATTCCAATGGCTAAGGTAGCTGCCCGTTCACTTGGAAACCATCAAGTTCAACTAGGTTTCTCTGATGTTCCAGCAGGCGCGACCATCACCGTTTACGACAAGGCAGACTCACAAACACCAATTGCAACCTTGAAGACTGAAACTGGTGGTGATCTGGCAACAGCACCATTAGCCTTTGACAAACAACCAAAACTCCTCTATTATCGTACCCAACTACCTGACAAAGAAATCAGTAACACCTTGGCTGTAGCGATTCCACAGGATGAAAGAAAAATTGCTGCAGTTAGTCTTGAAAAAGGGCCTAAGAAGACAGTTTACAAAGAGGGAGAAAAACTTGACCTTAGAGGTGGAACACTCCGCGTTCAATACGAAGGGGGACAAGCCGACGAGTTGATTAACCTTACTCATTCAGGTGTGACTGTGTCTGGCTACGACGCTCATCAAAAAGAGGAACAAAATCTAACACCTCAATACCTTGGTTTACCAGTGTCAGGTGCTCTGAAAGTCCAAGTGACTGGTCAAGATGAAGGAAAAGCAAAAGAAGTAGCAGGTTTGTATATTACTAAGAAACCAAAAACAGACTATCTAGTAGGAGAACAACTGGATCTCTCTGAAGGTCGCTTCGGCGTTCTCTATGATGATGAGACAGAAGAGACTCACAGTTTTACTGATAAAGGTGTTGAAATCACGGGCTATGATGCTCAAAAGACTGGTCGTCAGACCTTGACCCTGCATTACAAGGGGCATACAGCTGAGTTTGATGTCTTGGTTTCTCCAAAAGCAGCTGTCAACGATGAGTATCTCAAACAAGAAATCACTGCTGCCCAAGGTCGTCAGTCAACCCTTGCCTATACCTTCTCAAGTGAGGACAAAAAAGCTGTACTAGTAGAGAAACTCAATGCAGCGAAAGCTGTTGCAGAAAACCATGATGCCAGTCAAGAAGAAGTCAACAAAGCCTTGAATGAATTGAAACAGGCTGGAGCGAGATTGGATGGAAATCAACGTTACCAAACTGCTAGAGAAGAATTAGAAGGCTTGCTCGAATCCGTCCGTGAAAAAGACCCTAAAGCTGAGTTGGTTGCCCAAGCTGAAGCTTTATTGTCTTCACAAATACCGACTCCACAAGCTTTTGCGGACATGAAAGAAAAGTTGAATAAGAAACTAGCTCCTGCAGAAGAAAGTCAACAAGTTGGCAGCATGGTTCCTAACGAAGGAGCTCCTACAGTAGAGGCTTTGCCTGAACTGGTTGTTGAAACAGAAATAAAACCCTTTGAACGCCAAGAACGTGAGACTCCAGACCTTCTTAAAGGTCAACGTCGTCTTGTTCAAGCTGGAGTCGAGGGCCAAATCCGTCACCTAATAGAAGTAGATGCCCAAGGCAAACGTACCCTTCGCTCAACAGAAGTCCTGAAAGAAACTCTTCCAGAAATTGTTAAAATTGGTACAAAAGTTCTGTCAAGCAACCAACCAGCTGAGGGAGTAAAAGACCTAGTTTTAGAAGTTCCGAAACTAGAAATTGAAGAGGATACAGTTGTCTTCAATCGTCAAGAGCGACCAAATGCAAGTCTTCTTAAAGGTCAACGTCAACTTGTCCAAAAAGGAGAGGAAGGACAAATTCGTCACCTAATAGAAGTAGATGCCCAAGGCAAACGCACCCTTCGTTCAACTGAGGTTCTTAAGGAAGCCATCCCAGAAATCACAGAAGTTGGAACAAAAGAAGAGCAAGTTTCACCAACAACAGACCAATCGCTTTTAGCAACGTCAGCAAAAGGTGAAGCAGTAAGCAAACAACTGCCAAATACAGGAGTAGAAACAGATACTGATCTGGTAGCACTGGGACTTCTCGGAGTGATGAGCGTCTATGGACTTGTAGCTTTGAAAAAGAGAGAAGATTAAGAATAGATAGTATTTCTTAAGTTGAGATTAGAAAGAAATCGTTTCAAGAAGCAACAGCTAAAAAATAGTTGTTGCTTTTTGCACCCTTTCATCCCAATGTTTTCTGAATTGAGATTGAATAGCTTGTAAGCCATCATAAAGTGTTTTTCAGAAACATAACCTTCAAATTCAGTTCGGTCATATTTCTGGACTTTAATCAGTTTATTTGATACCATGAAATTTCAGTGAAATTTTAAGGAGATGTTGTGAAATTATTTGTAAAACATGGGATATTTCTTTTTGCAACGGTTCTATCCCTCAGTACCTATAGTGTCATGGCTGATGAAGCTGTACAGTCTAGTACAAAATCTAGTGTTGAAAATATGGCAAAATCTACGCCAAATGATGTCGTTGTCGGCAATCCGAACAATGCAATTTCCAATCTAAAAGAAGACAAAAATAGTGGATCTTCTGAACCTAGCATTACTAAAATTGAAGTCTCTGGTGGGGTAAATCCATCTGCGACAGGTGTCGATTTTTTCAAAGATGTTGAAATTAATCTTGAGGGAAATAACCTAACTGATGATAACTTTCTCAGCAAAGAAGGACTTCATTGGTCTGATAAAACATATGTCGAAATTGATAAAGGAACTGAAAATGGCCTTTTAAATGACAGTGAACGATTTGGTGAGGCCAATACTCCCTCAACCCCTGTTGTAGCATATAGTAACAATGTAGGTGATAGTGGACGAATCAATTTTGTCGGCAAAACCTTATCTGGTATAGATTTAGATTTACTATGGACGGTCATTGAAAGTGATAAAGATGAGTGGGCTTCAAATTCTGGATTTCAGGATAGTCGTCCAAAAGGACTCGGTTTCTCAGGTGAGCAATTTATTCCAGGCGCAACAGGGAATTCTATCGTTGTATTGTACAACAATGCAAGTAATCTCGCTCTACATTATCAAATTGTAAAACATGGAACTAAGATTGAGCAACCCATACTTGTTAGTTTCATTTCTACCGATATTGATGCCGCTCAGGGAGTTCAAACGAACCTTGCAAATTTAGTTGAAATCATTCCGACAGAATCTAATCTCGTCAAGGAAGATGGGATTATCTATGATGCTACTTCAGGCGTAGTCGGTCTAAATGGCTCTAAAGATCTTCCGAAAGGTGGCTATCTTGGAGCTGGCTTTATTTCAAATTTTGATTATATCTTTTACTCGCCTGCCCCAAAAAGAGTGAATGATTCTTATTACTACCCAATAGCTGTAAGGTACGATATTTTTGGAAGCAGCTTGCAAGCCAATATCAATACGCGAGTTTCTAAACCGATTATTGTCCAGTATGTTGATAAACAAGGGAAAGAATTAAGGAAAGCAGAATTCTATAAAGGTTTCGATGATGAATCCTATAAAGTGGAATCCCTTAATATTCCAAATTATCGATTAGTAGATGTTAAGAGATTAACAGAAAATAAGGCAAGAACAAGGATTCAGTTCGTCTATCAGAAAGAACTACCCGTAACGTTAAAGTTTCAAGATGAAAAAGGGAAGGAGTTGTACGGCGCTCTAACTTATAAAGTTCTTGAGGGGCAAAGACTAAAGCATACACCTAGGAAAGTAGATGGTTATGTGACGCCAACAGTATTTGAGACCTTGGTCGAACATGCTGTAGAAAAGGTTTTTGTTTATCAGAAGATTCCACAAGCTAAGGAAAATCTTCAACCTTCTAGTAAAATGACGAATCCTAACGTGGAGAAGACTATCAGGCCACAGCTGCCATCATCCTTTTCCTCAGCAAACTCTAATCACCCTGTAGAGACCTCTTTGGCTGGGGGCTCATTAGCACCCTTTTCTCAGGGGTCAAACCAAGTGCTAACTGACCAAGGTCAAAGAGTAGAGGATAGTCATACCGAACCCAAAAAGCAAGAGATACCAACTAAAAAAGATCCCTTTTTAACCAATACCAAGATGAATCAAGATGAGAAGAAATTGTTTCTTGATTATATCAGGGCCGTTGGAGATGAAGCACGGAAAAAATATGGCAATGATCGAGATAAAATAAACCATACCATCGCTAACGCCATCGCGCGTGTCCCCTACGCAAATGATGGTCTACAGTCTATGACCAATGATTTTGGAGAAGCTCCTTATGCTTATAGCGATAAAATTAGAGAGCTATTAAATAAGATTCATGATTTACCAGAATATGCAATAGATTTTCCTCATCTGGCTGCACCGATTGCCACCTCTTATAAAAGTAGTTCTCTAAAAGAAAAATTGAAGTTCTTCGTGGGCCTCTCTCCATTTAACCTCCTAGGCTTATCTCCAAAAACGCTTCTTTTTCAAAATAATTCTCTAACAGGGGACTTATTAACAACCATCGATGAAAAGGACACGCTCACAGATATAGATGCCTTTATCCTGAAGTATCATAGGGACTTTAAAGACTTGGATCTGGATCTAGCAATTGAAAAATATTATAGCACAGATGGTTTGGAGCAGAAACGCCAAGAGTATTATTATCAAGTGCTCAAAGAGCAGTCGGGAGATACCACTGCTGAAGGCTATAAAGATTTCTTGTTACTTGGCAGCATTGTGAGTTTATCAGGACTTGCCTTGATTGGAATGAAAAAGTTCAATGAAGGCAAAGCTTTTAAAAAACGATTAAAGGAAGATCCTTCTGCTGCTCTTCGAGAATATCTCTGGAATCCATTGAAATCTGGAGTTGCTTCCTTTAATAAACATCCATTAAAATTTATTGAGGAGCATATTACGGCACCAATTGGCAATACTTTGGCTACTTTAGGGAGTGCTGGTTTATATGTTGGGGCTAAAATAGTAAAAACTGTCAATGACAAGCTCGTTAAACCGGTTGTAACTTTCTTGTCAACGAATGTGGTGAAACCCCTCTACAATAGTGTCGTCAAACCAGTAGTTGATGTTACTGTGAATAAAGTGGCTAAACCGCTCTATCAAAAGGTTATAAAACCAGTAGTAAAACCGATTGTAAACTTTGCTTATAATGCAGTAGCGAAACCCTTCTACCATGGAGTTGTCAAACCTGCCTATAATCACGTAGTGAAGCCTATTGCGAAGGCTATCCACAACAATGTGCTTAAGCCCGTCTACAATCATGTACTTAAGCCTGCGGCAAGTTTTGTGAATCGGACAGTCGTCAAACCCGTCTATAACTATGTTGTTAAACCAGTTGTCAAACCAGTCTACAATCATATTGTGAAACCAATCGTCAAACCGATTTATCAGAAGGTGGTAAAGCCAATCGCTCGGGCAACAAATCGCTATGTTATAAAACCAGTGGTAAACACTGTAAACAAATGGATCGTTAATCCCATCAAGAATTGGTTTGGGAATAGGAAAGGAAAAAGAAGATGAAAGCATTAAAAAGAATCATTATAGGAACTATCCTAGTATTTAGTATAGGGGTGGTTGTCTTCTTAGGGTTGAGTTTATACGCTTATAACAACTTGAAATATTATTCGGTCTACTATGCGCAACAGATGCCCCATAAGGAGGGAACAGAGCCCGACTTAGTTATGCTGATTGAAAATATGTGGTGGATTTATACACCAGAAATAGAAGGAATCCGCTATGATGATGATGGTAGAAATTTTATTGAAAATTCAACCAATATGATTGGTAAACCTACAAATTTTTCTGAGTTTGATGGAGGTTATAGCTATAGAGATCAAAATGATGTAGCTTATAAATTCGGGAAAAATTTTTCTCTTGAGTGGGCCATGAATAAAAAATATGAAAAAATTGATCTAGCTACAGTTGATGAAAAAAAAATAAAAGAAGAGATTAGAGAAACCGTTCAGCCCATACTTGATGTACAGAGTAAACCCCTCATCAACCTGCAGTGGTTGTTTAATAAAATGTATCAGGACAGGTTTAATTAGAGATGAAAGCATTAAAAGGAATCATTATAGGAACTATCCTAGTATTTAGTATAGGGGTGGTTGTATTTTTAGGGTTGAGTTTATACGCTTATAGCAACTTGAAATATTATTCGGTCTACTATGCGCAACAGATGCCTCATAAGGAGGGGACAGAGCCTGACTTAGTTATGTTGATTGAAAATATGTGGTGGGTTTATACACCAGAAATAGAAGGAATCCGCTATGATGATGATGGAGAAAATGCTATTATTGACACTAAAAACAATTTTGTTTTATCAGAAACCATGGGAAATTTTTC